>NZ_JBSGJZ010000036.1:0-80983 GCF_053605825.1 Saccharopolyspora sp. NPDC003752
GCGTGGAAACGGTGACGTTCCGGGGCGAGACCACGGTCGTCGGGGTGACGGACAAGAGCGTCGCCGGGCAGCCCTGGTTCGTCGAGTCCGGGCGAAACCGCCCTCGGTGTCAGGCACCGGCTGCCTTCGGGATGAGCCTGGCGGAGCCATTCGGAAACGACCTCTGAGTGGCTGCGCCGCTTCAACAACAAAGCCCTGCCCCCTATGGCAGCCCGGTTCAGAGCGATTCGAGGAACGCGAGCGCGACCGACCACGCCTCCGTGGTGGCCTCCGCGTCGTAGTCCGGCAGGTCCGGGTCGGTGAACAGGTGCCCGGCGCCCGGGTACTGGAAGATCTCGACGTCCGCCCCGGCCCGCCGCATCTGCAGGTACCAGGAGTTCAGCCAGTCGGCCGTCTCGAACGGGTCGGGGTCGGCGACGTGCAGCTGCACGGGCAGGTCGTCGACGGCCGCGTTCTCGGCGATGTCCGAGGTGCCGTGCAGGAGCAGCAGGCCGCGGGCCTTCTCGTCGGCCAGCGCGAGGTTCTGCGCGATGGCCGCGCCCAACGACAACCCGGCGTACACCAGCCCCTTGTCGCTGTGCGGGGCCGCCGCCTGCACGGCGCGGCGCAGCAGCTCGTCCCGGCCGATCTCCTCCGTGATGCGCATGCCGTCCTCGACCGTCTCCGCGGTCCGGCCGTCGAAGAGGTCGGGGACGTGCACCTCGTGACCGGCCACGCGCAGCCGTTCGGCGGCGGCTTGCACGGCGGGCCGCAGACCGAACGCGGAATGAAGCAACAGGATGTCCACGGGGACATCCAATCAGCCCGCCGCGACCGGGGCCCGGGACGGGCAGGGCCGCCAATCATTGCAATAGCCATTGACACAGTCGCCGATGTCATCGATCCTGATACCTGTTACTCGCGTTAGCAGGTATCGCCGGGTAACGCGAGACACCGCCGTCACCGTCGCAGGGAGCGCCCATGACCGGCAGCATCGCCCGGGACCACGGAACGCCGCCGCAGTCCGACCGCGCCGATTTCGCGGACCGGCTGCTGCGCTCCTCGGAGATCCTCTCCTACGACCCGGTCCAGAAGGTGGACTGGGAGACGCCGCTGGACACGAGCTACCACGGCACCAGCCCCGAGTGGAGCACGCTGTACGGCACGTCCTACTGGCAGGAGATGACGCCGGAGCAGCAGCGCGAGCTGACGCGCCAGGAGGCCGCGTCGGTGGCGAGCACCGGCATCTGGTTCGAGATGATCCTGCAGCAGATGGTGCTGCGGGACTTCTACGCGAAGGACCCGACCGATCCCGCCTTCCAGTGGGCGCTGACCGAGATCGCGGACGAGTGCCGGCACTCGATCATGTTCGCGCGCGGCGCCGCGAAGCTGCGCGCCCCGGCGTACCGGCCGACGCGGTTGGTGGTGGAGCTCGGCCGCGTGTTCAAGACCGTCGCGTTCGGCGAGGCCGCCTACGCGGCGATCCTGGTCGCCGAGGAGGTCCTGGACGTCATGCAGCGGGACTGGATGCGCGACGAGCGGGTCGTGCCGTTCGTCCGGACGGTGAACAACATCCACGTCGTCGAGGAATCGCGGCACATGAAGTTCGCCCGCGAGGAGACCAAGACACGGCTGGAGGGCGCGGGCCGGCTGCGTCGGCAGATCACCGCGATCGTGGTGGCCGGCGCGTCGTACTTCATCGTCACCAGCATGTGGAACCGCAAGGTGTACGAGAACGCCGGGCTCGACCCGAAGCGGGCCATCCGCGAGGCGAAGGCGAACGAGCACCACAAGTCGATGCTGCGCTCCAGCTGCGCCGGCCTGATGGAGTTCCTCAGCTCCGCCGGCCTGCTCACCAAGGCGTCGCAGTGGTTCTACAAGCGCGCGAACCTGATCTGAGCCATGGCGTACGCGATCACCCAGACCTGCTGCAACGACGCGACCTGCGTGAAGGTCTGCCCGGTCAACTGCATCCACCCGACGCCGGACGAGCCGGACTTCGGCACCACCGAGATGCTCTACATCGACCCCGCCTCCTGCATCGACTGCGGTGCCTGCGCCGATGCCTGCCCGGTCGAGGCGATCTTCCCGGTGGAGCACCTGACCGAGCCCCTGCGGGCGTACGCCGAGGTCAACGCCGCCTACTACGCGGGCGCGGAGCCCACTGCGGAGACGACCGATCCGGCGCCGAACTTCCACCGCTGGGGGCCGCCGGTGTTCGGCCGCGCCATCCCCAGCGACTTCGCGCCGCTGGACGTCGCGGTCGTGGGCACCGGCCCCGCGGGCATGTACGCGGTGGAGGACCTGCTCCTGCGCACCAACTCCCGGGTCACACTGATCGACCGGCTGCCCGTTGCGGGCGGGCTCGTGCGCTACGGCGTCGCGCCCGACCACCCGTCGACGAAGAAGATCGGCGAGACCTTCAGCCGCTTCCACACCCACCCGCGGCTGCGGCTGCGGCTGGGCGTCGAGGTCGGCAGCGACGTCACCGCCGACGAGCTCGCCGCCCGGCACGACGCGGTGATCTACGCCGTCGGCGCCTCCTCGGCGCGCCGACTCGGCATCCCCGGCGAGGACCTGCCCGGCAGCGTCGCCGCCACCACCCTCGTGGGCTGGTACAACGGGCACCCGGACGTCCCGGCCGATGCGATCGACCTCTCGGCGGAGCGGGTGGTCGTGGTGGGCAACGGCAACGTGGCGCTCGACGTGGCCAGGATCCTGACCGCGGATCCGGCGGCCTTGGAAGGCACCACCATCTCCCCCGCCGCGCTGGCTCAGCTCCGGTCGAGCAAGGTCCGCGAGGTCGTGCTCCTCGGCCGCCGCGGCCCCGAATCCGCCGCGTACACGACGCCGGAGCTGCTCGCGCTCACCCAGCTCGACGACGTCGAACTCGTCGTGGACGGCCACGACGCGCAGATCGAGGCGGCCATCGAGACGGCACCCGCCGGCGCCAAGGCGAGCCTGCTCCGGGGCCTCCCGCGCGAGGCCGTCGACTGGTCCGCGCCGCCCCGGCACGGGCGCCGCCGCATCGTGCTCCGCTTCCACTCCGCGCCGGTGGAGATCAGCGGCGACACGCAGGTGCGCGCGCTGCGCGTCACCGGTCGCGCCGGCGAAGTGGAGGTCATCGCCGGTCAGGTGGTGCGGGCGATCGGCTACCGGGGCGCGGAACTGCCCGGCCTGCCCTTCGACGAGGACACCGGCACCATCCCGCACGCGGACGGCCGGGTGGACGGACGGCCGGGGACCTACGTCGTGGGCTGGATCAAGCGCGGCCCCACCGGCGGCATCGGCGCCAACCGGACGTGCGCCCGGGAAACGGTCGACGCGCTGCTCGACGACGCCATTGCCGGCCGCCTCACGGCATCGCGCTGAGGCGGCCTCGCCGGACCCGCGGCAGGGGTTCTGCCCCGCCCCGCCGCGGGTCCGGCGAACTCCCCGGACTCGCAGAATCCGTGGCAACGGCAGTCGCAGAAGGCGAAGCGGCGATATCCTCGAATCTGGAATCGTCCGTCCGCCACACCGAAGACGCGCACTGGTGCGCCGGAATCTCGAACGGCGACGACCTCTACGAGCACGGCGGTTTCGCGGTGCACTTCTTCGACCGGGCCCTCGTGGACGACCTCGCCGCCGGCCGGCGCCTCGACGAGGTCCACGCGTTCGAAGAGGGCGAACTGCCCCGCAGGCTGTGGCGCGTCACCCAGACCCGCCCGTCGAGTCCTCAGTAGACGGAGCAGGCGCTTACGAACGGCGGCGGGGCTTCCCGCGCTTGGGAGCGCCGGAACGCGACTGCCGGGCGCCACCGGCCGGCTTGCGCGCGGCGGCCTTCTTGGCGTCCCCCTCGGGACGCTTGCTCTTCGCCTGCGCCGGGGCCGGTGGGCGTCCGCGCGTGCTGTTGACGGTCCGCCCCCGGACGATCCCGATGAACTGCTCCATCAGGTCGGTGGTCTCGTCCTCCAGCCATGACAGCGCGACCCGCGATTGCGGCACGTCGACGATCGGCCGGTAGGTGAGGTCCCGGCGGTGGTGGAGCCGGGCGAGCGACTGCGGGACGACGAGCAGGCCCACGCCGGCGGCCACCAGCTGGATGGCGTCCGCGGTCGTGGCCGGGCGCTCCAGCGCCGGGCGGCCGGGCGGCCGCTCCCAGTCGAGGGTGTCGTCGAGCGGGTGCAGCACGAGCTCGTCGGCGAGGTCGTCGACGGACACCTCCTCGGCCGTGGTCACGACGTGGTCCTTCGGGACCACGACCACCGTCGTCTCGGTGTAGAGCGGGATCGCGTGCAGGCCCTCCCGGTCCGTCGGCAACCGGAGGAGGACCGCGTCGGCGTCACCGGCCCGCACCAGGCCCGCGGCCTCGGCGGCGGTCACCTGCACGAGGTGCAGCGGGACCTCGGGCGACCGCTCGTGCCAGGTCCGCGCCCACTTGCCGGGCGTCACCCCCGGTACGTAAGCGAGCGTGAACGAGGGTTGTCCGTCCGTGCCTGTCACGTGGCCAGGCTACCGGGCGTCGTCGCAGGTAGTGCGCACCCGGTCGATACCCTTGAGGGCATGACGTCGCAGAAGACCCCCCAGACGATGAAGCCCGCGACCGCGGCGAAGAAGCTGAACGTGTACCTCCAGGCCACCCCCGCGGAGTTCCAGGAGGGTGTCGTCTCGCGCGACGAGTTGAACGCCCTGCAGACCAGCCCGCCGGAGTGGCTGCGCGAGCTGCGCCGCAACGGCCCCCACCCGCGGCAGGTCGTCGCGGCGAAGCTGGGCGTCTCCATCGGTGGCCTCGCGCGCGGCGGGGTCACCGAGGCGCTCACCACGGAGCAGATCGAGGAGTTGAAGTCGGACAACCCCGAGTGGCTCCAGCAGGAGCGCGCCACCCAGGCGGATGTCCGCAAGGAGACGGCGCGCATCAAGGAGAAGGCGGCCGAACGCCGCCAACGGCGTCCCTGACGCCGGCCATCGGCGGGGTCGGGCGGCGCCGCCGCGGTCTCACCAGCCGCGGGCACCGTCCCACTGCTCGCGCAGGAGGTCCGCGTGGCCCGCGTGGCGGGCGGTGTCCAGGGCGACGTGGCAGAGCGCCCAGCGGAGCGTGTAGTCATCGGCCGTCTGGGCGCCGGTGCTGTCCAGCTCCAGATCGTCGATGATGCGGTCGCTGCCCAGGCACGCTTCGCGGTAGCGGGCCACCAGATCGGGCAGGGACTCGTCGGCGGAGGCGATCCAGTCGCCGTCGGGGTTCTGCGGGCCGAACGGCATCGGCACGGCCCGGCCGCCGAGGACGACCTGAAACCAGTGCTGTTCCACGGTGGTCAGGTGCTTGACGATGCCCGCCAGCGAGGTGTTCGAACGCGTCGGGTTGTACCGGCCGCCGTCCTCGGAGAGTCCGGCCACCTTGCCCAGGATGGTGTTGCGGCCGAACTCCAGCCAGGCCTGGAGCATTTCCTTCTCCCCGAGCCCGTGCTTCGGGATCCGACGCTGGGGAGCGTCTGCGCAAACCGGAACGTGCTGCGCCATGTGCGTCTCGTTTCTGCTCGCCGGCAACGGGAAAGCCGAGCGCGGGCAGGCGTAGGACGAACGGGCGCGGATCGCGATCGCCTCCCGGAGTTCGTCGCACCAGATCGCACTCGACCGACATTTTCGAATGTCAGTGACGCTCGCAGCTTATGATCATAAGCTAGATTCTGTCCACGGCATTGGAATCAAAGGGGTGACGGTGGCGGAAGAACCGGACGCGGTCGACCACGCGCTGCTGGCCGAACTCCAGGAGGACGGCCGGATGACGCACGCCGAGCTGGGGCGCCGGGTGGGGCTGAGCGCACCCGCGGTGGCCGAGCGGCTGCGCCGGCTGGAGCGGCTCGGCGTGATCACCGGCTATGCCGTCCGGTTGAACCCCGCGAAGCTGGGCTTCCACGTCGTCGCGTTCATCCGGCTGGCCGCGTTCGGCGCCGAGCCCGTCGAGGGCTCGATCGACCGGCTGGCGGAGATCCCGGAAGTCCTGGAGTCGCATCACGTCGTCGGCGACGACTGCTGGATCTTCAAGGTGGCGGTGCCGGATGTCGGCCGGCTGGAGGAAATCCTCGGGTCGATGACCGCGCTGGGCCGGACGACCACCTCGATCGTCCTGTCCTCCCCGGTGACCGGGAACAAACTCCCGATCTCCGGCGAACCCGGCGGGTGACCGGGCGCGAGACCGGCTCGGCCGGCCCGGAGCCGGGCCGGCCGAGCCGACGCGATCACGCGGTCGGGGCTCCGGCGACGCGGCGCTCCCCTCCGTTGCGCGCCTGCCATTCCCGGTAGACGTCGACGGCGGCGTCGCGGGGGTCGTAGGTCATCGGCAGGCGGCGCTCGTCCCAGTCCTTGGCGAACTCGCCGTAGAAGGTGGCGAGCTCGAAGTACTTCCGGTCGTCCACGTAGTGCGGCTCGTAGTCGTCACGGGTGGTGAGGAAGACCACCTCGTCGGGGCTGCAGTAGTACAGCGAGCCCAGGCACATCGGGCACGGGTGCGCCAGGACGTAGATGGTGGCGCCGGTGAGGTGCTCGGTGCCGAGCTTCGTGCAGGCCTCGCGGATGGCGAGGATCTCGGCGTGGGCGGTGGGGTCGCCGGTCTGGGCCACCTTGTTGGGGCTTTCCGCGACGATCTGGCCGTCCTTGACGATCACCGTCGCGAACGGGCGGCCGCCCTCGGCGACGTTCTGCCGGGCGAGGTCGATGGTGCGTTGTGCGAAGTCCACGGGATTCCTTCCTCCGGTTGCGCTGGTTCGGGTCCGCCTCAGAAGGGCTTGGTCGGCAGGTACTTGCCGTCGAGGGTGATCACGGCGCGCTCGCCGCCCTCGGGGTCGGCGACCTTCTTGACGTCCAGCCGGAAGTTGATGGCGCTGATGATGCCGTCGCCGAACTGCTCGTGGACCAGGGCCTTCAGGGTGGTGCCGTAGACCTGGAGCATCTCGTAGAAGCGGTAGATGGTCGGGTCGGTCGGGACACCGCCGTCGATGGAGCCGCGGGTCGGGATGGTCTGCAGCAGCATCTCGGCGTCGTCGTCGAGGCCCAGCAGTTCGGTGACGGCCTTGGCCGACGCCTCCGGCAGGGCGTGCTGGCCGAGGACCGCGGCGGTGACGAAGGCCGGCGACAGGCCGGCGGCCTCGGCGATCTGCTGCCAGGTCAGGTTCTTGCGGGTCTTGGCCTCCACGGCGGCCGCGGCAACGGACTGGCGGGCGGTGGGGTCGAACTGGGCGTGCGGCATGGGACTTGCTTCCTTTCGGGTGGCCGCCGCGCGCTGCGGCGGGGCTTGAGCGGGTCCGCCCGCGGTGTCGGGGCGGTTGCGTCCTGCCTCGTGAGCGTTTTGGATGGCGCTCCAAACGCGCACGAGCCGGGATCAGGCGACCTGGGGGCGGAGGTCGCCGGCGTCGAGCTCGTCGACGGCGCCGGTCGGGATGTCGAAGATCCAGCCGTGCATTCGCACGGTGCCCTTCGCGAGGGCCCGCGCCACCGACGGATGCGTGGCGAGGTTCGCCAGTTGCGCGGCGACGTTGTCGCGGACCAGCGCACCCACGGCATCGCGATCGCCGGGCGCGGTGCGGCCGGGGGCGGAGTCCGCGTGGCGCAACCAGTCGGCGATGGCGGGCATGCCGGTCAGGTCGTGGCCCTCGGCGATGGCGGTCATCGCGCCGCAGGCGGAGTGACCGCACACGACGATGTCCGACACGCCCAGGACCGCGACGGCGTACTCGATGCTCGCGGTGACGCCGTCCGCGCCCGGGGCGTAGGCGGGCACCAGGTTGCCCGCGGTCCTGATGACGAACAGCTCGCCCGGCTCCTGCTGGGTGATCAGCTCGGGGACGACTCGCGCGTCCGAGCAGCCGATGAACAGCGTGCTCGGCCGGTGGACGGCGCCGAGGCCGGCGAACAGGTCCGCCTTGGCCGGGAAGACCTCTTCCTGGAAGCGGTGGATTCCCTCGGCGAGGTGGTGCATGCCCACTCTCCTTCCGGACTTCTGCGGGGACCGACCACTCAACCGTGCACCAGCAGGGGCGATAGTGTCCAAGTCGCACTTCGCATGATCACGATTGGTCTCATCTATAGTCGCGGCATGCCCCTTGAGCTGCGCCACCTGCGCTACCTGCTCGCGGTCGCCGAGCACGCGAACTTCACCCGCGCCGCCGAGGACCTGCACATCTCCCAGCCGACGCTGTCGCAGCAGATCAAGCAGCTGGAGAAGTCGCTGGGCGTGCAACTGCTGGACCGCACCGGCCGCACCGTGCGGCTGACCGACGCGGGCGCGACCTACGCCGACCACGCCCGGCGGGCCCTGCGCGACCTGGCCGCGGGCCGGCGCGCGGTGCTGGACGTCCAGGACCTCACCCGCGGCCACCTGCGCCTGGCGATGACGCCGACCTTCACGGCCTACCTGATCGGGCCGCTCGCCGGCGAATTCCACGACCGGCACCCGGGAATCCGCCTGGACGTCCGGGAGATGACCCAGGACCGGATCGAATCCGCCCTGCTCGCCGACGAACTCGACCTCGGCATCGCCTTCGAAGGCGCGCACCTGCCGGGCATCGAGAGCACCGCGCTGTTCGCCGAATCCCTCAGCCTCGTCGTGGGGCCCGGCCATCCGCACGCCGGGCGGACTCGGCCGCTGCCGGTCGCCGAAGCGGCGCAGCAGCAGCTGGCCCTGCTCAGCCAGGACTTCGCCACCAGGGGCCACATCGACGCCTACTTCGCGCAGCACCGGGCGCAGATGCCGATCGCGGTCGAGACCAACACGATCACCGCGCTGACCGAGATCATCCAGCGCACCGCGCTGGCCACCGTGCTGCCGGACGCCATCACGCGGGAACACCCCCGCCTGCACCCGATCCCGCTCGATCCCGGGCTCCCGAGCCGCACCGTCAGCATCCTGCGTCGCGAGAACGCCTACCTCAGCGCGGCCGCCCGGGCGCTGATCCAGCTGACGCACCGCAAGGCTCAGGCGTAGCCTGACCGACGCCCACCAAGAAATCGTCTACTCAAGACCTACGTCGCGACGCGGTCGGTTTTCCCCTGGATTCAGGGACTTCCGGCCGCCCGGATCACGCCCTCGACCGCCCGGTCGATCCGGTCCGCGATCTCGTTCGGCTCGGGACGTCCGGCGTCCAGCCAGGCCATGACGGCCTCCGGGCGCACGGCGGGCACGCTGGTGGAATTGCCGGTGACCTGGTGACGGGACCACCAGGTCACCGCGTTCAGCCCCGCCGGTCTCGCCGGGCGGATTCCGCCGCCACGGCGCGCATCTCTTCGCGGTAGCGCTGGGCGAGGTTCCAGCGGCGGGATTCGAGGGCGATGTTCATGTGGTGCTCGGCGCGGCGGGCCCGGTCGTCGAGCTCCGCCTCGGTGCACTTGTGCAAAATCATCTCGTTGCCCGGGAAATCGTCGTCTTCGCCGTTCACGCGGCGACCGGCTGCTGCGCGGCTTCGATGTCGACGGCGGCCCGCACCGCGTCGAGGTGCGTGCGGTAGACGGTGCGGGCGTGTTCCGGGCCGGGGTTGGCTCGGGTGCCCTCCTGATCGCAGATCCAGGTGCCCATGAACAGATTTCGGTAGACGTGGGGCCGCGGGTGGGACGGGGTACGCGGATCGAGCGTGCGGACTGCCGGGTGTTCGGTGGTGGATCGGGGGGTGTGCATGGTGTTCTTTCCTGAGGGGTATCTGTTCGGTACGGAACCCAGCTTGGCCCGCGAGGCCCCCGGGGAAACACGGGAGTTCTACGTAGTGACTACCTAAATCCGGGACCTTCGCCTCTGTACGGGTCACCGCTTCCGGTCGGCGGACGCGCATGGGCTCCGGATTCCTGACGGGTAGGGCCGAACGCGGAAGTACTGCCATGGCTGAGCAATCGGGGGCCGACATGGCGACCAGCGACGGACAACGGATCGAACTGCAGCGCCGCACGATCGCCGAGCACATCGACGCGGAGAACGCCCACGACTGGTCGCGGGTGTACGGCACCTTCATCCAGGACGAGCACGCCTACTACGACGTCGTCCCGCTGAGCACGCGGTACGCGGGGTTCGAGGGCGTCCAGGACTTCTACCAGATCTTGGAGACCGCCGTTCCGGACTTCCGCATCACCGTGAACGCCGAGTACGACATGCCCGGATCGTCCGTGCGCGAGGTGACGGTCAGCGGCACGCACCAGGGCGAGTACTGCGGCGTACCGCCGACCGGCCAACCGGTCTCGTTCGAGCTGGCGGCGTTCTACCTGTTCCGCTCGGACGACGCCGCGAAGCTGCTCGCGGAGCGGATCTACTTCGACAACGAGACCGTGCTGCGCCAGATGCGCGGCGAGGAGAACGCGCCGATCGGCATCGGCCTGGCCCCGGCCTGATCCACTGCGGAGCCAGTGGGCTTCGGACGCAGTGGTGAAGTCATATTCTGGCGGCGTGATCGACTCTTACGCGGCCTCTGATGATGCCGGGGTTGCAACGGCCGCGGCAGGTGCCGGCGCGGACGTGGTGCGCAGCATGTACGGCCGCCGGCTCGCCCGCATCGACAAGGGCGCGGGCGACTTCGCCACCGCCGCCGATGTGGCGGCCGAGGAGGCGATCCTCGGCGTCATCCGGGCCGCGCGACCCGGTGATGCGGTGCTCGGCGAAGAAGGCGGCCAGCGTGGATCCGCCACCGCCGCGCGCCAATGGTTGGTGGATCCCTTGTGCGGCACGCTGAACTACGCCGTCGGCACCATGGTGGTGGCCGTCAACGTCGCGCTGCGCAACGGCGCGGCAGCGGTCGCCGACCCCTTCAGCGGCGAGGTCTTCGTCACCGACGGCGAGACCGCCTGGGTGCGGCACGAGGGGGTCGATGCGCCGCTGGCACCCACGCCGACCAGCCGACTGGTGGACGTCAACCTGGATTCGCCGTTTCCGAACGCGCCCGGCTTCCGGGCCGTGGACCTGCTGGCCCACCCCGGATTCGTCGAGCGGTTCCGGCCGCGGGTCGTGTCCACGACGCTGGCGCTCGCGTGGGTCGCGGCGGGCAAGCGCGCCGCATACGTCACCGATGGCGACGACCTGTGCGGGAGCGTGCATTTCGCCGCAGGCATCGCCGTGTGCCGCGCCGCCGGCTGCGTGGTCACCGGGATCGACGGCGCCCCGCTCGCGGAGACGAGCCGCGGGCTCGTCGCGGCGGCCGACGCGGAAACCCACGAGCTGCTGATGTCGATGATCCGCGACCTGCGCTAGCGCGGTGTCCAACGAGGACGGCCGGCAACCTCGCAAGAAATCCACCACCTGCTCGAACGGCGATCACCGGACGTGGCGGCTGTCGTCCATCCCACTCGGGTGCCCGCTAGGTGGCGCCCTCGGTTTTGCGCTGTGCCGCGACCCACGCCGCGATCTGGGTGCGCGAGCCGAAGTCGAGCTTGGTCAGGATGTGCTCGACGTGCGCCTCCGCGGTGCGCTGGCTGATCACCAGGTTCGCCGCGATCTCCTTGTTGGACATGCCCCGGGCGACGGCCTCGGCGACCTGGAGTTCGCGCCGGGTCAGCGGCCCGCCCCGCCGGTCCCCGGCCGGCGGGGCCGCGCTCTGCACCGGAACCGACCGGGCCTGGCCCCGCACCATCATCGGGAGGCTCTGCGCCAGCGGTAGCTTCGCGGTTTCCGCGGCGAGCTTGTCGAAGACGCCGTCCCCCAGCTCCGCGCGCGCTTCGGCTTCGGCCCGGCTCCGGTAGTCGATCAGCTGCTGCGAACCCAGCAGCGGGATCCCGACCAGCGGCCAGATCCGCCCGAGGACGCCGAACAGCCTGGCGGCCTGGTCGTGTTCGCCCAGCGACACGTGCGACCACGCCAGGACCTCCACCGCCACCCCGAGGCCGAACAGGTCGTTGAAGCGGCATTTGATGCCGATGCCCTCCCGGAGATCCGCCACGGCGGCCGTCGCATCGCCCCGCATCCAGCGCGCGAGCCCGCGCACCACGAGCGACCAGGAGCGGGTCCACAGCTCGCCGGCCTTGGACGTGATCCGCAGGCACTCCTCGGCGTGCTCTATCGCGTGCTCGCTGTCGCCCTGCAGGCAGGCCACCAGACCCGCCTGGACCAGCGACATGACCATCGGGCTGGTGATCTCCGCGTGCGTGCGGTGCCGCTCCCACGCCTGCGTGCAGAGTTCGTGGGCCTGCTCCAGCTCGCCTTCGGCCAACGCGGCGACGCCGCGCAAGTGCATGCCGAAGGACGCCAGGCTGGGATCGTCGAGCTCTTGGGCGATCGCGAAGCACCGTTCGGCCGTCGACCGGCCCCAGGCCACATCACCTTGGTGCGAAGCCAGCCAGCTGCAGACCCACAGATCGGTCGCCCGGGCCGCGGTCGGACTCGCATCCAGCGCCAGCAGGCGGTCGAGCCACTGCCGTCCCTCGGCGATGAGCCCGCAGGCCGTCCAGTAGAACCACAGATCCCCGGCCAGGCGGAGCCCGGCCTGCACGTGCTCGGGCTTCGACGCGCAGAACTCCATGGCCGCCCGCAGGTTGTCGTGCTCGATGGTGATCCGGGCGCGCCATTCGAGCTGGCGCGGGCCGAACCATTCGCGGGCGGCGCGTTCGGCCAGGCCGAGGTACCAGTCCCGGTGCCGCAGGCGGAGCCGGGCCCGCTCCTCCTCGTCCTGCAGGCTCTGGCCGTACTCGCGGACGGTCGACAGCAGCTGGTAGCGGGTGCCGGCGGGAAGATCGCCGGTCGGGTTCGCGGTGCGGATCAGGATCGACTTGTCGATCAGCGACGCGATCAGGTCCAGCACGCGGTCCGGGGTGAGGCCGTCGCCGCTGCAGACGTGCTCGGCGGCCGCCAGGTCCATGCCGCCGGCGAAGACCGACAACCGCGCCCACAGCATGCGTTCCTCGGCCGAGCACAGCTCGTAGCTCCAGTCCATGGTCGCCTGCAGCGTCTGGTGCCGCGGCAGGGACGTGCGGTTCCCGCTGGAGAGCAGCCGGAAGCGGTCGCCGATCCGCAACAGCAGTTCGTCCAGCGACAGGAACCGGGTGCGGGCCGCCGCCAGTTCGATCGCCAGCGGGATCCCGTCGAGCGCGCGGCACAACTCGACGATGGTGCTCTCCCGGCCCGCGGGGCACCGGAAGCCCGCGGCCGAGGCCCGGTCGATGAACAACCGAACCGAATTGGACGTGCCCGCGCCCCCGTCGACCTCCGCCGGTCCGGGCACCGGCAGCGTCGGCACGACGAGGACGTGTTCGCCGTAGACGTCCAGCGGCTGCCGGCTCGTGGCCAGGATCCGCAGCCCGGGCGCGGCGTCGAGCAGCACGGCGCTGGCCTTGACGCACCCGTCCAGCACCTGCTCGCAGTTGTCCAGCACGATCAGGATGTCCTTGTCCCGGACGTACTCGGCGAGCACGGACTCCACGCCCCGGGACGACCAGTCCTGGATGCCGAGCGTCTGGGCGATGGTGTGCACCACCAGGTCGTCGTCGCGCACCTCGGCCAGCTCGACCAGCCACACGCCGTCCCGGTAGGCGCGGCCCAGCTGCGCGGCGACCCGCAGCACCAGCCGGGTCTTCCCGACCCCACCGACGCCGGTCAGCGTCACCAACCGGGAGCGGGACAGGAGTTCTCGCACATCGGCGCACTCCTGCCGACGGCCCACGAAACTCGTTCGCTCGGCGGGGAGATTTCCCACCAGCCTGCGCGACGTTCGACTGGCCATTTCGGCCCCACAACGAAGTAGCGGCACCGGGCGCACAGCGCCCGCCTTCTGCACCGCCAGCCTACGGCGGGTGCGGCCCAGAATGCGAACTGTGCGCCTGGGCCCCGCGCCGCAAGATCGCGCGGAACCGTGCGGGCGGCAGGCCGGAGCCGTCGGTCCGGCGTTCTCGGGCGTCGGTCGACATTGGACCGTCGAGCGCTCGCGGTCGCCGCCGCCTGTTAACCTTCTCCGGTGTCGGACGCAGGACGTAACCGGGGACGAAGGGGCCAGGACCAGCGCGGGGGTGGCCGTTCCCGAGGACTCCGGGTCAGCACCCGGAACGCGCTTTTCCAGCAGTGGCAAGCATTGTTGTCGAACCGCACGAAGCGGCAGCGTTCCGGCGAGTTCCTGATCCACGGCGTCCGGCCGATCACGCTGGCCGTCGAGCAGGGCTGGCCGCTGCGCAACCTCCTGTACCCGTCGGGCCGGAAGCTGTCCACCTGGGCCCGGCGGCTGATCGACGAATGCGATGCGCCCGCCGTGGAGGTGCACCCGGATCTGCTCTGGGAACTCGGCGAACGCGAGTCCGAGGCGCCGGAGCTGATCGCCGTCGCCGCCCTGCCCGCCGACGACCTCGACCGGCTGCCGGTCGGGCAGGACTTCCTGGGCCTGGTCTTCGACCGGCCCACCAGCCCCGGGAACATCGGCACCCTGGCCCGCTCCGCGGACGCCTTCGGCGCCGGCGGCCTGATCGTCAGCGGGCACGCCGCGGACGTCTACGACCCGAAGTCGGTGCGCGCCAGCACGGGCTCGCTCTTCTCGGTCCCCGCGGTCCGGGTGCCGTCGCCGCAGGACGTGCTCGACTGGGTCGACGGGCACCGGCGGCGCGGCGTGCCGATCGCGGTCGTGGGCACCGACGAGCGCGGCACCGCCGAGATCACCGAATTCGACTTCACCCGGCCCGTGCTGCTGGTGATCGGCAACGAGACCTCCGGGATGAGCGCGACCTGGCGCGACCTGTGCGACGAGATCGTCCGGGTTCCCATCGGAGGCGCCGCGAGCTCGCTCAACGCGGCCTCGGCGGGGACCGTGGTGCTGTACGAGGCCGCTCGGCAGCGCGGCTTCCCCGCCGCCGGCTGATCGCGCGGACCCGCCGCGCAGCCAGGCACGGATCTGTCCCCCTCACGGGTCCGCCGGTTCCCGGCGCGTGAAGGGCTTGCGCCGCGAGGAGGTCGCGCTGCTCGCCACCATCAGCACCGACTACTACACGCGCGTGGAGCAGGGTCGGATGCAGTCCTCCGCGCCGGTGCTGGATACCATCGCCCGGGTGCTGCACCTCGACGACGACGGGCGCGAGTACATGTTCGAGCTCGCCGGCAAGGACACCTCCCGGCCGCGGCGACGCAACGCGCAGAAGGTCCAGCCGGCTTCATCGCGCTGGCCTTCGGCTCCGCCCACCGGGTGAGAGCGAAGGCGAACCGCGCGGCCTGGAGGACCCTTTCCAGCGCGCCGACGACTTCCGCAATGCCGTGTCGCATCTGACCGTCCGCGACGACGTCGACGCCGGGCGCATCGGCGTGCTGGGCATCTGCGCGTCGGGCGGCTACGTGCCCTTCGCCGCGCAGTCTCGTTCTACGCCCGAGGTGTTCCGTCCCAGCGCCAGGTGGAAAGACGAGGCTGCCCAGGCAATTCGGCGCGTCCGGTGGCCCACAGCAGGGTCGGCCAGGGGTCCGTGGTCTTCGGGGCGTCGGGGAACAGCCGGGCGAGCACCCGCGAGCACAGATCGGCAGGCGGGGTCCAGGCAACCCCGAGGCCCTCGGCCAGATCGTGGGTGTGCACCAAGGTTTCCACGATCCCCATCGCGGCGAAGCCCTCGGCGTCCGAGACGCCGTAGACGTGGTAGGCGCGGGTCTGCGGCGGCGTGGTGCGCACCATGGCGACCAGCAGTGCGCCGCTCGCCTCAAGCACCTGCAACAGCCCGGCAGGCCCCGCAGCCCGATTCGCGTGGACGGCGTTCGCGGGGCCGCCGGGCCGCCGGCTCTCCCAGGCGAAGGGCACCTCGCCGTCCAAGGGCGGCGTCCTGGGGCCTAGTTGGACCGCGTACGCGAAGAGGTCGTCGCTGAGGTGCTCAACGGTCTCCCAGCAGTCCCACTCCAGGGAACCCGCCTTGCGGTCCCACGCCGCCTGGGGCGCGCCGCGAAGACTCGCCACGGCAAGTCGCACGGCGAGGTCGAGGTCGTCAGCGGTGACAGGGGGCGGGATGCGGCCGGTCTCGGCTGATCGGGACATGGCAGGACCGTACCGAGAGCGGAAGCGGCCATGCCAGTGGTTTTGCGGTCACCGCACTGGAGACGCCAGCTCTTACCGGCATCGATCAGGGCCGCGCCCGCCGGCCGACTTCCGAATTCACGAACGGGCGGCGTCACTTTCAACCGTCATGGGCGGCTCGATGACGCACCAGCCGTCCTCGGTGGGATAGCCCTCGACGATCTCGCGCCCGCAACATCTGGTCCACTGTGGACCTGGTGCGGTGGCCCGTGAACCTGGGCCACCGCACCGGTCTCACGGCCTGGCGAGCAGTTCCGCCAGCACTGCCGTCGTCGCCGCGCGTTACCTGCCACCATCCGGCTGTCCCGGCCTCGTGGCGGAAGCGACTGCGACAGCCGTCGCCAGCGGGTCGCCGACCGGGCGGCCGAGGATGCCGGCGAGGTCGGGACCGGCGCCGTCCAGGAAGCCGTGCCGGATGCCGGTCGCGATCGAGGCGAGCATGGGCGGCTGGAACGGCAGGAGCCCCGGCATCTCGTCGAGAACCCTGCGCCGGAACTCCCCCAGGCCGATGGTGCGGTGCGGGACTCCGAGCCGGTCGGCCACCTGCGCCGCCGTGATCGGCGTGCCGACCAGGTCGTAGGTGCGCCCGCTGTGTTGCGCCGGGTCCGCCGCGATGAGCGCCGCGGCCTCGGCGAGGTCCGCACGAGTGACCGCGGCCACGGCACCGTCGCCGAAAGCGGACTCCAGCCCGTCATCGGCCCACTGCAGGAGGCCGCCGAAGAGTTCGGCGTAGAGGCCGTTGCGCAAGATCGTCCACGGCAGACCGCAAGCGCGCACGAGCCGTTCGGTCGCGCGGTGCGCCAGTGCGAAACCGAGGTGGTCGCCGGCGCCGGTCAGGCTCGTGTAGATGACGTGCTGGACACCGTCCCGGACGGCGGCGTCCAGGACGGCCGCGTGCCGCGCGATGACCTGGTCGTCCTCGGCATAGCCGGCGGAGATCAGCACCAGGACCGACACACCGGCGAGATCCATGCCGGTGGGGTCGTCGAAGTCGAGCCGCCGCATCCCGTCGCCCGGAGTGCGGCTGCCGCCCGTCGCGATCGCGCCTCGGGCGCGCAGCGCCGCGAGAGTGGCCGAACCGAGGTTCCCGCTCGCTCCGGTCACCAAGATCAAGTCAGTCATGGTCTTCCCGTCGTGGTTCTCTTCGGTAACTACGCTTGATCCTGATCAGCTCGCGCACCGGCCACAAGGAGGCAGTTCGATGTCACTGACGCACACCGGGGTAACCACCGGTCTGGATCCCTGCGGACGCGCGGATCATCCGGACTGCGGGATCCGCGATGTCCTGGACCGCATCGGGGACAAGTGGTCGGTGCTCGTGATCGTCGAACTCGCCGGCGGGCCGCGCCGCTTCCGCGAGGTACAACGCGCGATCGACGGCATCTCCCAGCGCATGCTCACGCTCACCGTGCGCCGGCTGGAACGCGACGGACTCATCCTGCGCACCGTGTACCCGACCGTCCCGGCCCAGGTCGACTACCGCCTGACCGAGACCGGGACCAGCCTGACCCACCTGGTCAAAGCGCTCGCCGACTGGTCCCTCACCCATCGCGCCGTCATCGCGGAGGCACGGCAGCAGTACGACCAGACCCATCCGGACCACGACATCCGGTGACGGGGAGCGCCATGAGCGCGTTGCCGATGACGCGCCGCGAACGAGCACGCAGCCCACGACAAACTGTCCACTATGGACTTGACGCGGTGGCCCGCAGCCCGGGCCACCGCGCCGACATCACGGCCTGGCGAGCAGTTCCGCCAGCGCTGCCGCCGTTTCCGGGTAGCGGCCGAGCAGCTCGGCGCCCGCCCCACCGGAATCGACCGGCTGCCACGCCCCGTCGCAGCCCAGCAGATCCGCCACCGCGTCGCAGGTCGCAGGATGTGCGGCCAGCAGCGCGGCCCCACCCCCGCGCGGCGCTCGCCGGGGCGGCACCGCTTCCGGCGTCGGCTGGGCCAGCCACGGCGGCACCCATTCGTCCAGCTCCGCGAGGCGGCCGGGGAAGATCCGCCCGGCCTCGCGGATGAGCATCGGCGCCAGTTCCGCGCCGCCGGAGCGCAGAGTGCTGATCAGGCTGGGCAACCACGGCAGCAGCACCGGGTCCGGCAGCCGCCGGAACGCGTTCGACACCGCTTCCACGACGAAGTCGGTCAGGCCCGGCACGGGCTCCAGCGCGTGCACGAATCCGCTGAGGTAGCGCGGGTAAACGGGCACCACCATGGGGTTGGCGAGCAACTCGTCGCACCGCGCCCGCAGCTGCGCGCGGGAGAGCTGCCCGAGCTGCACCTGAGCCGCCCACAGCAGCGCCAGCTTCGCCGGCTCCTGCGGATGCGACTGCGCGAACGCCAGCTCCAGCTGCGCCCGGTCGCAGCCCAGCGACAGCGCCAGGCTCTCCATGCTGAACAGGAAGCCCAGCATGGCGGCGACCTGGTCGACGGTCGCGTCCTCGTCGGTGAACGCCGTCGGCAGCAGGGTGCAGTAGTGCGCGTAGCCGGTCTTGACGAACGATTCGATCCACGGCGGCAGCACCGGCTCGCTGGTCCGGTAGTACGCCAGCAGTCGGCGCACCCGGCGCAGGACTTCCGGCGCGCCATCGACGCTGCGCTCGGTCGCCAGGACTTCCAGCGCACGCGTGCCCAACTCGTTGGCGAGGCGCCGGCTGCGCAGGTAGAGCGTCGCGTCCTCGACTGCTTCGAGGACGGTGGCCGTGGTCGCGCGCGGGCCGTACGCCGCGCTGCGCAGGCGCTGCTCCAGCACCTGCTCGATGCTGACGCCCTCGTAGCCGAGTTCGATCAGCGCCCGCTGGTGGGTGCCGAGCGCCACGTCCCACGACTCCTGGATCGGCCGCTCGCCGAGCCGCCGCTCGCCCATGATCGGCCGCGCCGCCCCGCGCGGCAGCAGGTAGCGCAGCATCCACAGCACGTCCGAGCACTGCGCCAGCTCCGGCCGGGAAGCGATGTCCAGCAACGCTCTTTGCACGCCGCGCTGCTGGAGCTTGAGCTCCAGCGGCGCGAGCCGGTCGTGCACGTCGCGCGCCAGCGGCGGCAGCGCGTCGTAGCCGACCTGGCCGATCCGGTCGCCGCCCATCATGATCTCGACGAGGCGGCGCACGTCGCGCCTGCCCGGCACGGCGTCCTTCTCGATGCAGGTGATCGCCGCGTCCTGGAAGTCGTACGGCGTGGGCTTGGCCCGGTCGCGCATCCCGGCCAGCAGGATCGACGTCTCGAACACGGCGATCGCGTCCGCGGTGGACGCGAGGTAGCCGTTGCGGCGCGCGGCGCGCACGATGTCCACCGACCAGCCCAGCAGCTCGGCCTCGTCCAGCCGGTCGAGGACGGGCGGCCGCTGGAGGAAGCCGGAGAGCTTGTCCGAAGGCCCTGACGGCGCGGGATCGACCGGCGGCGCGGTCTTCCCCGGCTTCTTCTTCGCACCCGCCTGCCCGGCGAGCCGGAACGGCTGCACCTTGGTGCGCTTGAGGTTCTTCGCCCACTCCGTCGCGGCGATCGACACCGAACCGGCGGCCAGGCCGAACTGCGCCTCGATCGCCGCATTGCTCGACGGGATCAGGCCGTGCTGCCACTTGCTGGCGCTGGGCGGGCTGATCTCGAAGGTGTCCGTGCCGTGCACGCCGAACTCCGCGACGCGGCTGGCCGCGTGGAACGCGCCGCAGACGTACAGGCAGTCCGCCGGATCGGCGCCGGTCGCGGCCAGGTGCTCGCGCATCCTGGTCCACATGTAGCGCTCGCGGTCCTCGTCCACGCGCACCCGCTGCTGATCCCCGGGCGCGAGGCGGCGGAACAGGCTGCCGATCAGGAGCATGACCTGCCGGTAGGCGTCGTGGTCGCTGTCGCCGAGCGGCAGTTCGACGTACTGGTGCCACCACTCCGACCAGTGCCGCACCCGGCCGTGGCGCAGCAGGTGCTCCTCCAGCTCCGCGAAGCGCGGCCGCAGGTCGCCGATCTCCACGCCGCGCGCGTCGCCGTGCAGCGCGGCCTCCTCCTCCGCCTGCGGCGCGTCCGGGTCGGCGGGCTCCTCCCACTGGAAGACGTGGTCGGAGGAGCGGTCGACGAGGACCAGCTCGACACCCGGTGTTTCCAGCGCGTAGGCGATCGCCTGGTACTCGGCCGACGCCTCGGTGATCGGGGCGACCACCGACAGCGGCGACCATTCGACCGGGAAGCCCTCGACCTCGGTCGCGAACGCCTGCACCGCGACCGGGAGCCGGCAGTTGCGCAGCTCGGACAGCAGCGGCGCCATGTCCTCGCACAGCTCCAGGTAGACCACCTTCGGCTGCTTCTCCCGCAGCCGCCGGGCCATCGCGATGGCCGAGGCCGGCGAGTGGTGGCAGACCGGGAAGATCTCCAGCGGCTCGCGCTGCGCGCGGTCGACGTCGTCGACGATGCCGAGCAGGATGCCCTCCAGCGCATCGGGCCCGTCGGCGAACGCCGCGGCGGCTTCCCGCAGCTGCGTGCGGAGCGCGTCGAAGGCGCCGCTCATGACAGGGTGGCGATCGCGTCGCGGCCGCCCTCCAGGAAGTCCGGCCACGATCCGCCCTCGTCCTTGCTGCGCGGCTCGACGACGCCGTGCAGGTACTTGTTGAGGATCGCCAGGTCCTCCGGCGCTCGCCTGGCCAGCGATCCGACGAGCGAGGAGGCGAGGGTGCGAGCGGTCAGCGCGTGCTCGCCGAAGAAGTTGCTGTGCAGGATCGCGTCTTCGAGCACGCCGATCTGCTCGGCGGTGGACAGCGCCGACTCCAGCTTCTCGTCGTCGCTGCCGGCCGCGGCCGCGGAGGCGCGCAGATCGGCGAAGCTGCGCAGCAGCACGTCCAGCAGCGTCGGCGGCACGTCGAGCTCGATCTGGTGGCGGCGCAACAGCTCCTCGGTCCGGAAGCGGACGATCTCCGCCTCGCTCTTCTTGTTCGTCACCACCGGGATTCGCACGAAGTTGAAGCGGCGCTTGAGCGCCGAGGACAGGTCGTTGACGCCCCGGTCCCGGCTGTTGGCGGTGGCGATGATCGAGAAGCCCGGCTTGGCGAAGACGATGTTGTCGCCGTCGAGCTCGGGGACCGAGATGTACTTCTCCGACAGGATCGAGATCAGCGCGTCCTGCACGTCGCTGGTGGAGCGGGTGAGCTCCTCGAAGCGGCCGATCGCGCCGGTCTCCATGGCGGTCATGATCGGCGAGGGGATCATCGACTCCCGCGACTGCCCCTTGGCGATGACCATGGACACGTTCCACGAGTACTTGATCTGGTCCTCGGTGGTGCCCGCGGTGCCCTGCACGACGAGCGTGGAGTTCCGGCTGATCGCGGCGGCCAGCAGCTCCGCCAGCCAGCTCTTGCCGGTGCCGGGGTCGCCGATCAGCAGCAGGCCGCGGTCGGAGGCCAGCGTGACGATGGAGCGCTCGACGAAACTGCGGTCGCCGAACCACTTCGGCGCGATCTCCCGGTCGAGGCCGTCGGCGCGCTCGGAGCCGAGCACGAACAGGCGGACCATCTTCGGGGACAGCCGCCAGGCGAACGGCTTGGGGCCGTCGTCGATCGACTCCAGCCAGTCCAGCTCCTCGGCGTACTTGATCTCGGCCGGAGCGCGCAACAGGTCGGACATGTCGAGAGCCTTTCTCAGAGCTTGTGTTGGAACTGGACTTCGCGGTTCGACGCTTCCGCCGGCCACGGGGCCGTGAGTGTTTTGGGGTGCCTGGGCGCCCCAAAACGCGCACGGCCTCCGTACCTGCGGGAGCGAGGCCGGAAACCGGTCTCCTACCCGAGGAATGTCTTGAGTTCTTGGACGAGTTTGCGGATGTGGCCGGAGATCACCGGCGTGCCGAGGGCCTTGAAGCGCTCGCGGAACCAGGGGTTGACCTCCTGGCGGCCGGAGCTGGTCACCGAGCCGACGGGGATGAACTTCACGCCCGACCGGTGGACCGCCTCGATTCCCTCGAACAGCGGCTGCGAGCGGTCGAACTCGTAGAAGTCCGAGATCCAGACCATGACGGTGTTCTGCGGCTCGGCGATCTTCGGCCGGGCCATGGCCATCGCCACCGGGCCGTCGTTCCCGCCGCCCAGGTTGGTGCGCAGGAGCACGTCGAACGGGTCGTGCACCCAGGGCGTGAGGTCGATCGCCTGCGTGTCGTAGGCGATCAGGTGCACGTCGACCTTCGGCAGCCCGGCGAAGATCGACGCCAGGATGGTGCAGTTCACCATCGAGTCGACCATCGAGCCCGACTGGTCGACGACCACGATCAGCCGCTGCGGCGTCGTCTTGCGGGCGGTGTGCCGGTAGAAGAGGCGGTCGACGTACAGCCGCTCCTCCTCCGGGCTCCAGTTGGTGAGGTTCTTCCAGATCGTGCGGTCGAGGTCCAGGTTCCGGTACACCCGCTTCGGCGGGACCGAGCGGTCCACGGCGCCGACGGTGGCCTTCTCCACCTGGGTGCGCAGGACTTCGGCGACCTCGTCGACGAAGCGGCGGATCAGCGCCTTGGCGTTGGCCAGCGCCACGCCGGACAGGTTGCTCTTGTCCCGCAACAACTGCTCGATCAGCGACATGCTCGGGGTCAGCTGCGCGGCGAGCGCGGGATCGGCCAGCACCTCGCGGAGGTGCATCCGCTTGACCAGGTCGGCCTCGATGTCGCCGAGCTCCTGGCCGAGGCCGTGCGCACCGCCGGAGCCACCGGATCGACAGCCGCGCAGCTCCCCCGGCTTGCAGCCGAGCGCGCGTTCCAGCCAGCCCGCATCCGACTGCCAGCGCGACAGCTGTCCCGCGGTGACCGTGCCGCTGCCGGAGTTGAAGACGTTGAGCAGCACCTTCGACACCAGCGCCGCGCGCCGCACCTCGGCGGCCCGGTCGCGCTCGCCATCGTCCGATGTGGACTCCGGCGTCATCAGGCCGTCGAACTCGGCGGCCAGGTCCGGATGGCGCTGCACGATCGAGTCGACGGAGACCTGCGGATCCAGCAGCGCGGGCGGCAGGCCGATGTCCTCGACCACGGCGACGCTCGCGGATTCCAGCGTCGCCTGCTCCTCGTCGTCGAAGAGCCGGGCGAGCAGCCGCCAGTACAGGACCTGGCGGCGGTTGTCGTGGGAGATGGTCTCTTCGGTCATTTCCGCAACAGCCTCCCGGCGCGCTCGCGCAGCACCGCTGCGGCGTCGGTGGCGGCCTTCTCCGCCTTGACACCGGCCTTGTCGGTGGTGCCACCGGCCCACGCCCCGGCGTGGACCGCGACGGCCTTCTTCCGCTTGGTGGTTTCGACGGCGAGCGGCTGGATGCCGAAAGCTCCGGAATCCCAGCGGAGCAGGCCGATGCACGCGCTCGACGCCGCGACGGCTTCGGGGGTGAGCGGCCCGGCGGCCGGAATGCGGTCGGCGTCGACGGCCAACCGGTGCCCGGCGATGGTGAAAACCATTGCGTCGCCGTCCACTTCGGCGACGTAGCCCTCCAGGAAGACGGGCACGGCGATGCGCGCCGGGTGCCGGTCCAGCGGCGCGGTCGCCGGAACGGTCGCGGTGGCCAGGGCCACGCGGGCGGTCGCGAAGGCGTCGGCGGGCTCGTCTTGGCGGGCGTGCTCGTCGCTCCAGATCAGGTCGCCCTCGGCGGTGATCGGCATGCCGTCGAGGCCCATCGAGCGGCCCTCGCTGACGGCCGCCAGCAGCGACATGTGCGGGCGGAGCAGCTGCCAGAGGCCCGCTCCGACGATGGTGTCGGGCTTGGGCGCCGACACGCTCGCCCGCACCAGGCGGGGCGCGGCGCCGTCGGCGGGTTCGAACACCGCGTGGACCTGGGCCTGCACCGCGGTCGCGTGCTCGTGCACGTCCACGCCGAGGGGCAGGAGCCGGCCGGTGGCGGTGCCGGTCTCCGGCACGTCGGCCGCCCCGGGCAGCGTCAGCAGCATCGCGCGCGACCACAGGTCTGCCCAGCGACGCGCCGGGATGCGCGCCAGCGCCGTGCCCGGGCAGGACGCCGCGAGTTCGGCGGCGAAGCCGTCGAGGAGCGACGCCAACCGGCGCAGCGCCGGGTCCGGCAGCATCGCGGAGACGACCTGCGCCGAGGCGGAGACCACGTCGTGGTCGATGCCCCGCCACCCGGATCGCGCCAGGTCGGACAGCCAGGACCGGGCGGCCGCGAGGAGGTTCGGCCCGTGCTGCCCGCCGGTCGCCGGGCCCGGATCGTCGCCTGCGGCCCGGCCGGTCGCCTCCGCCACCCGGGCCATCAGTGCATCGTGGACGGAGCCGAGCAGCGCGGTGCGGGCGGCGGCGAGGGCGACGAAGTGGTCTTCGCCGGCGGCGCCGGCCGCCGCCTTGTCGGCCGCCTCGGCGACCGCAGCGGACAGCGGCGTTCCCGCGACCGCGTCGGCGAATTCGGCCAGTTCCGCGGCCTGGGCCGACTGCGGCCGGAGCAGGCCGCCGGCGAGCGCGCGGTCGAAGGCGTCGACGGCCGCCAGGGCTTCGTCGAGCCCGGCGATGGTTTCGGCGAGCAGATCGGCGCGCATCACGCCACCGCCCTGGTCGGCGGGAACCACTGCATCTCCGGCAGCGGCGCGGTGGACGGGGCGAGCTCCAGGTAGGCCAGGTGGCGCAAGAACCGGCTGAAGACGGTCGCGGCGGCCTTGCTGTCGGCCTGCGGCGGATTCGCGCTGCTCATGCCGTCGGCGATGGCGAGAGCGCCCGCCTCCTCGTCCGCGATCTCGACCTTCAGGTAGCGCGCGACGCGCCCGGCGCCGTACTGCAGGACCGCCTCGTTGATCAGGGCCCGGATGTGGTTGCAGAACGAGCCGCGAGCACCGCCGCAGGGCCGGTTGTTGTTGGTGCTGCAGGCGAACGCGTGGTCACCGGCCGCGACCGACGAGACGTAGACCCGCTCGATGTCCGACCCGCTGGACACCACGCCCTGCAAGCGCCCGTCCGCCAGCTCGACGAACGGCACCTTGGCGAGCTTGCGCGGCCGC
Source organism: Saccharopolyspora sp. NPDC003752 (assembly GCF_053605825.1). Lineage (NCBI taxonomy): Bacteria > Bacillati > Actinomycetota > Actinomycetes > Pseudonocardiales > Pseudonocardiaceae > Saccharopolyspora > Saccharopolyspora sp. NPDC003752. The sequence continues at coordinate 24,883 of NZ_JBSGJZ010000036.1, forward strand.
GCGGGTGGCAGCACCCGCGCCGTGCTCGACGTCTCCCAAGCTTCCAACACCATCTCCAATGCACCAAGCGGATTCCACGCCGCAACGACGTGACGCGACGAACGTACTTGCGACCCCCGACAATCCCGATCATGGCACTCAGGGCGCCGCACGCGGAGCTCTCGCCCGGCTACGACGCGCCGCCAAGCCCCTGCGGAGCTCCGGGTGGCCGGTGACGCCCGCTGGGTCGTGAGCACTTTGGACTGCTATGGCGATCCAAAACACTCACGACCCGGCCACGGCCGTCGCGACGCGTTCTTCCCGGTCGGCAACGGCGAGGCGCTCGCGCGCGGCTGCTCGTGCTCGTACAGGCAGCGACCGCGATCCCCGACGCGGCCGCCGATGAGGTCGCCGCGGCGATGCTCGCGCTGTAGGCGATGATCACGCATGCGCGGGCGGCGCGCTCTTGTTCGTCATGGCGGACGCGGACGATCCTGACCAGCTGCTGCGACTGCGCCGGCTCCCACTCGCGAACGAACACCACCGGCTGTCGAGGTGAGCGATCAAGCGGACGCGGAATGCGCCGTTCCTCGGTGCGGCACTAGCCCGGGGTCACGCCGGCGTCCAGCTGGACCCGGTCCCGGTCGACGTCGAGATCCACCGCCACGCTCCGGTTCAGCAACGGCAGCGGGAGATTCGCTTCGACGTCGGCGATGTGCTGCTGACCCGGCGGCACCAGCGGCAGCGGCGGGAGCAACGGCACGCCGTCTTCCATCGGAGTCCCCGGCACCGGCTGCTGCCCGGGAGCCGGCGGCGCGGGCGGGGCGGGCGGCGGAGCCGGGTTGGGCTGAGCCGTCGGCGGCGGGGTTGCGGCCTGGCCCTGCGACTGCTGGGTCGGCGATTCCGGGTCGACCGGTGCGGCGGCCAGCGGGGGCGGATCGGCCTGGTTCGCCGCCAGCGCGATGCCCAGCGCCGCCAGCGCGGCCAGCACCGCGCCGCCCACCGCCATGCTCTTGCGCGGATTCGACCGCATCACGCCGACCACCCCGGCGCCGACCAGGCTCCCGCTGCCCGAGACCGCGAGGTATCCGGTGGCCGACGCGGTCCCGCCCAGCACCACGGGGGCGATGAACGCCTTGAGCACGCCGTTGATCTCCATCAGCTCGGCCGCCAGCGCCGCGCACCGGTCGCACTTGCCCAGGTGCTCGTTGACCTGCGTCGTCTCCCGCTTCGACAGGCCCTCGCGGGTCCACGACCCCAGCCGGTCGATCGCCGACCGGCACTCGACGGCCTCCGCGTCCATGCGCATCAGGTGCACCTGGAGGTACTGCTGCTTCAGGCCCTCGCGGGCCCGGTAGGCGAGCGCGGAAACGCCGTTGGCCGTCATGCCCAGCATCGGCGCGACCTTCGACGGCGATTCGCCCTCGATCTCCACGTGCCAGAGCACCATCTGCCAGCGCTCCGGCAACCGGTTGAACGCCTGCGAGATCAGCGAGCGCTCCTCGTTCTCCACGGCCGGGTCGCGGAACGGCTGGCTGATGTCGATGTCCGGCACCGTCTCGAAGTCGTCGACGGCCTGCGTCCGCTTCGCCTTGTTGGCCCGGTCGTAGGCGCCGTGCCGCACGGCGGTCAGCAGGTAGGCCCGGAAGGCGTCCGTCGGCCCGCGCCCGTCCCGCAGCAGCCCGAGCACCTTCGCGAACGCCTCGGACACCACGTCGTCGGCCTCGGCCTGCGACTTGGTGACCTGCCGCGCCATCGTGTAAGCCGCGCCGACGTGCCGCTCGTACAACGCCCCGAACGCATCGGTGTCCCCGCCGCGCACGGCGTCGATCAAGACGGCGTCACTGGCCTCCTGGACCAGATCTTCCCGCTGCACGGCCACCACACATCACTCCAACGCCCCGAACCACTCCCGCTGAGCCGAAAGCGTATCCCGGACGCCATCGGCCGAATAGGCGGACTCGATCACCCAGAACGGATCAACGCCGAGTCACCCGGTCGCACCAGCGCGCCGGGGAGTTTCGCCACGCACGGCGAAAGCCCCGATCCGCGCAACACCGGGAGCCGCCGGACGGTAGCGTCGTCGGCGTCGAAAGGGAGGTGACCGGATGTCCGTCCACATCGTGGTCGGCAAGGGGCCGATCGGCGTCGCCACGGCGAATCTGCTCGCGCAGCAGGGCCATCGAGTTCGCCTGATCAGCCGTTCCGGCGGTCCCGCCGAAGGCTCGATCGAGCACGTCGCGCTGGACGCCGGCGATGCTGAGCAGCTCGCCGCGGCCAGCGCCGGAGCGGTGGCCATCTACAACTGCGCCGCCCCGCCCTACCACCGCTGGATCCAGGACTGGCCGCGGTTGTCGGCCGGCTTGCTCGATGCCGCCGAACGCACCGGCGCGGTTCTGGTCCTCACCGGCAACCTCTACGCGTACGGCCCGACGAACGCTCCCATGACCGAAGATCTCCCGCTGAACGCCCGATTCCGCAAGGGCGAGGCGCGGGCCCGCGTCTGGCGGGACGCCCTGGCCCGCCACCAGGAGGGACGCGTCCGCGTGGCGGAAGCACGCGCGTCCGACTTCATCGGCCCCGGCGTGACGGCGGGCGGTCACCTGGCCGAGCGCGTCGTGCCCAAGCTGTTGCGGGGACGGCCCGTCCAGGTCCTCGGCGACCCGGACGCGGCGCACAGCTGGACCTACGCGCCCGACGTCGCGCGCACCCTGGTGCGGCTGGCCGCGGAAGAGCGGGCATGGGGCCGCGCGTGGCACGTGCCCACCGCGCCGCCCATGTCGGCGCGTCAGGCCGTCGAGGAGATGTGCCGGATCGCCGGCCTCGCGACGCCCCGCGTGTCCGCCCTGCCGTGGTGGGCGCTGCGAGCGATCGGCGTGGTGTCCCCGCTGGTCCGCGAGCTGCACGAGATCCGCTACCAGTTCGACTCACCGTTCGTGATCGACTCCAGCGCCTACTCGGAAGCGTTCGAGGAGGAGCCCACCCCGGCCGGGGAAGCGCTCGCGAAGACCGTCGAGTGGTGGCAAGCGAGGCTCGCCACCTGAACCCGAGCCGTTGCGGCGGTCCGGCGGAACAAGCACAGCGGCGCAAGGCCCGCCGATCGGCATTCGCATGCTGATCGGCGGGCCTCCAATTGCGTCGGCACGGCCGGATTCGAACCTGAACCCCCCTTGTTCCCCAGCGTTCTCCGAACAGGTGCGCCTCCGCGGAACCGACGTGGCTGAAACCGATCACGTCACGGCCAACGCCCGCCCTGCGACGGCCCTGCCCGCTTCGTCGATTCGGATCGGCCGTCTCGGACTCCCCCTGCATCCGAGCCGGCCGTCAGCATCCGAAGATCGTCGCAAGCCGCGCTTTCCTCGCGCTTTCGCGGCGGCTGCGGCGAGTTGGGCCGAATCCCCGAGATCACGGTCGGCGCGGCCGTGATCAGGTCGACCGCTGTTCCAGGGCGAGCGCGCGAGCTCGTTCCGCCTGCGCCTCGCGGATGCGTCCCATTTCCCCGTAGAGGACGCCGAGGATGCGCCTGGCGTGGGCTTCGAGGGTCGCCGATCCGCATTCCCCGGCTATCGCCACGGCTCGCTCGCCCCAGTCCAGCGCGTCGGTGAGCATGTTGAGCCGTCGGCAGGCGTTGCACAGATCGGCCAGGAAGCGCCCCTCCTCGGCGAGATCGCCGGTCTGCCTGGCCTGCGTGTAACCGGCCACCGCCCGTTCGAAGTCGCGGTTCGCGTCGATCACGTACTGGGCGCCGAGGTCGGCCGGCGCCTCGCGGTGCGGGAACAGGGCGGCGGCGATTCGCATCGATCGCTGCGTGTGGTGCACGGCTTCGGGATACCGGCCGGTGCGGTGGTGGAGCAGGCCGAGCCAGAAGTGGGCGATGATGTTCAGATCGTCGTCGTGGCCCTCCTGCAGGGCCAGCGACTTCTCCAGCAGGTCGCGGGCGTCGTCGTAGTCGCCCTGCAGCGTGTACACGCCGCCTAGCCAGGTGAGCATCACCGCCTGGCCTTCGTGATCGCCGGCGGCGGTGGCGGCGGCGAGCCCGATGCGATGGGTCTCCGCCCAGTCCTCGTAGTAGGTGTCGAGCAGGAAGAAGCTCCACATCGCATTGGCGAGCTGCCAGGCATGCGTCGACCGGCCCTCGTCCGCGGCGCAGGCGACCGCGGCGATGAGGCAGGCACGTTCGGCTCGCAACCACGTCTCGGCCTGTTCGCGGGTTTCCAGGACGGGGCCGTGCGCGGGTTCGCTGCCGGTGAGGCTGAACCGCACCTTTCGCGGCTGGATGGTCTGGATCGCCGCGACCGCGGTGTGGAGGTAGTAGTCGAGGAGGCGCCCGGTCGCCTCGCGCCGCTGGTCGGCGGAGTCCTCCTGCTCGACGACCGCGCGGGCGTAGTCGGCGAGCAGGTCGTGCAGGCGGTAGCGGTCGCCGCCGGTGGCGATCACCAGGTGCTCGTCCGCCAGGCCATCGAGCATCCGCCGGGCGGCCGCGGGTGTCACATCCGCCAGCGCCGCGACGGAGTGGGCGGTGAAGTCCTCGCCCGGATGCAGTCCCAGCAACCGGAAAACCCGCTGCTCGTCGGCCGCGAGGGCACGGTAGGACAGCTCGAACACCGGCCGGAGCCTTCGGGTTCCGGCCGCGATCTCCGCCAGCCGGTTGCCGGGCTCGGCCAGCCGGCCGGCCAGCTCCGCGAACGACCACCCCGGCCGGGACTGCATGCGGCGGGCGACCAGCGCGATCGCCAGCGGCAGCCGACCGCACAGCTCGACGACCCGTTCGACCGCCGCCGGCTCGGCCAGCACCCGGTCTTCGCCGACCATCCGCACGAACAGCTCTTCCGCTTCGGCGCGGGTGAACGCATCGAGCACCAGCGCGCGGGATCCATCCACCGCCAACGCTCGTCGGCTCGTGATCAGCACCAGGCTTTCCGGGCTCGCGGGCAGCAGCGGGAGCACCTGGTCCTCGCTCGCCGCGTTGTCCAGCAACACCAGCGCTTTCCTGCCGAAAAGCCGGTCGCGGTACAGCGCCGCCCGCTCGTCCAGCCCGTCCGGGATCTGGTCCCCCGGCACGCCCAGCAGCCGCAGGAACGACGCCAGCACCGCGGCCGGGTACGCGGGCAGCCGGTCGGCATGCCCGTGCAGGTCTACGTACAGCTGGATGTCCGCGTACCGGCCGGTGGACACCAACCGGTGCGCCGTGTGCAGCGCCAGCCGCGTCTTCCCCACCCCGCCCATGCCCTCGATCGACCGGATCACCACGGCCGTCGGGCTTCCGGACGACGACAACTCCTCGTGCAGCACCCGCAGCTGTTCCCGGCGACCGCAGAAGTCGCTGATATCAGCTGGAAGTTGCCGGTGCGCGCTCACCGGCGCCGGGTCGGCGCGGGCGGGCCCGGGGTCCAGCTCCAGCGGCCGTCCGGCCAGGATCGTCGCTTCCAACGATCGCAGCTGCGGCCCCGGCTCTATGCCGAGCTCCGACACCAGGATCTTTCGCGCGTCCCGGTAGACCGCCAAGGCGTCGGCCTGCCGCCCTCCCCGGTACAGGGCCGTCATCAGCAGCGCGTGCAGTCGTTCCCGCAGCGGATGCCGTCCGGCGAGGTCGGCGAGCTCACCGACGATCGCGGCATCCCGGTCGCAACGGATCTCGGCGGCGTACAGCTCCTCGAACGCCGCCAGCCTGCGCTCGACGAGCCGCTGCACCTCGCCGTGCAGATCCGCGACGTCCACGCCCTGGTAAGGCTCGCCGCGCCACAGCGCCAACGATTCGCGGATCAGCGCCGCGCTGCGCCGCGGGTCGTCGGAGCGCTCCGCTTCGCCCAGCAGCGCACCGAACCGGTCGGCGTCCAGCTCACCGGGGAGCACCCGCAGCCAGTAGCCCTCCGGGCCGAACCCCAACCGCCCCGGATCGTCCAGCAGGCCCCGCAGCCGGTGGACCTGGAGCTGGAGCCGGGCGCGCCGGTCCTCGGCGGCCCCGTCCGGCCACAACGCCCGGACCAGCGCGTCCGCGGAGACCGGCTCGTTGGCTCGCGCCAACAGCATCGCCAGCAGCCGACGGCGCAACTCGCCGGGCACCGCGACCGCAGCACCGCCGCCACGCGCCAGGCGCACCGGTCCCAACACCTCGAACCGCACCAGCACCACTCCTCGGGTTCAGCGGATGTGCGCGGAGATCGAGTCGCTCACCGCGCGGGTTTCGTGACGGATCGCCCGGGTGGTCAGGCGGTCCGCTTCGTCGAACTCGCCGCGTCGCCGGAGCAGCCCGGCGAGTTCGTAACCGGCCCGCGGGAGCCGGAACGGAAGGCAGCGGCACGGGATCCTGGTGGTGCTCCGGGCTGAACGGGCCCTTGCTGGAGAGCAGGACCTCCAGGTGCGGATCGAGGTGATCGCGGTACCACACGGCCATGCCCGTCCCCGGTTCGTACCGCAGCACCTCCCAGGCGTGCCACAGCGCGTGGAACCGCGAGACGGCTTCGGAGTGCTTCCACCACTGCGCGCACCACCGGTAGTCGCCCAGCGGTCGGCAGTACATCGGCAGGAACCGGTAGACGACGAACTCCTCGACGTTGCGGAAGACCGGCTGCGGCTTCTCGTCGTGCTCAGCCGCGACGTCGACGACGTCCTGTTCCTCTTCCGCGAGAACGGCATCGTCGGCCGGGCGCATGTCTTCGGCCACCTTTCCCTCCGCGGCTCGGCGAACACCGGGTGCAGCGGCGGGCGAATCCCCTGGATCGCACCCACCGCACACCGCAACCTACCCGCTAGGGCGGCACGGCGGTGGTGATCCGCAGATCACGCCCGCTGTTCGCGCGCCCCGCACCTCAGTCCACAAGAGACGGTCAGCCGCCGAAGAGGTCGTGATCGGCGAGGACTTCGTCGATCACGAGCCGTTGGACGGCGGCTCCTTCCGGGTCCTCGTCGATGCACTCCGTGAGCGTCAGCAGGGCCTTCCACAGAGCCCAGCCCCTGGCGCGCGCCCAGGTCGCCTCGTCGTGGCCCACCTCGTCGCGGAACGTCCGGCGGCTCTCGCCGGAGAAGAACGTCCACGCGATCACCAGGTCGCTGGCCGGGTCGCCGACGCCCGAGGTCCCGAAGTCGATCACGGCCGCGAGATTCCCGTTGTCCACCAGCAGGTTCCCGTGGGCGACGTCGCCGTGGAACCAGATCGGCTCGTCGCGCCATTCGGTCGCCAGGGCGGCGTCCCAGACGGCGGCGGCCCGGGCGGAGTCGACGCGCTCGCCGAGGATCGCCAGGCAGCGGCGGGTTTCCTCGTCGTAGTGGCGCACCGGAGCGCCCCGGTAGAAGCTGTGGGCCCCGGCGAGCGGGCCTCCGGTGGCGTCGCAGCGCTGGAGGGCCTTGATGAACTCCGCCAGCGAAGCGGCGAACTGCGACATGTCGTCGATGCGGCCCCGATCGGCTGTTTCACCGGGCAACCACCCGCGCACCGACCACGGGAACGGGTAGCCCTCGCCCGGGGCTCCCTCCGCCAGGATCGGCGGCACGGCGACCGGCAGCGACGGCGCGAGCCGCGGCAGCCAGCGGGTTTCCTTGGCGATAGCGGGAACGTAGCCGGCGGCGGTGGGCAGCCGCACCGTCATGTCCGCGCCGAGCCGGTAGGTCCGGTTGTCCCAGCCGTCGACCTCCACCGGCGTCACGGGCAAGCCGCTCCACTGCGGGAACTGCGCATCGATGAGGCGTTCCACCAGGGCGGCGTCGATGCCGGCGCGGCCGTCCGGGGCGTTTGCATCCACCTCCCGATCATCGCGCAGGCAGCCGCCGCACCCGATCGGGGGCCGCAGTCGCCACGACCGGGGTGCGCGCGAGCGTCCGGGCGTTCGCGGTGGACCACCTGTGCCCGACCTGGAGCCTGCGCGTCGAGGCGGAAGGCCGGGTGTTCGCCTTCACCGGCGACACCGGTCCCAGCGACGGGATCACCAAGCTCGCGGAGGGCGCCGACGTGCTGCTGTCCGAGGCGTCCTGGCTCGACTTCCCCGACCAGCCCACCGGAATGCACCTGTCCGGCAAGCAGGTCGGCGCCCCGGCGGCCTCGGCCGGGGCCCGACGGCTGCTGCTCACCCACTACTCGCCGTGGACCGACCAGGACGCGCTGGCCCGGGAAGCCCGCGACGCCTTCGACGGCCCCGTGGAGATCGTCCACGCGGGCACCACCTACACCATCTGACCGAACCTCCCGCGGCACAGAGCGGTCCGCAATTTCCATTGAAATCGAAGGTTCGATTTCAATGGAAATTGCGGCGGGAAGCCGCGTTCCGCGCGTCAGGCAACGACTTCCGCTAGTTGGCGCCGCTTGGCCTCCTCGACGCCGGCCAGGACCTGCGGGGTCACCGAGCGCAGGAAGAACGGCATGATGATCAGGACCGCCAGGGCGAACACGGCGAAGGTCGCGCGCATGCCGGCGAACTCCGCGAGCAGCCCGCCCACTCCGGCGCCGACCGGCATCGCGCCCCAGCTGAACAGCCGCGCCGCCGCGCTGTAGCGGCCCATCATCTCCGGGTCCACCAGGTACTGCGCGATGGTGCGCGCGTTGACCGCCCACAGCGTGCCGCCCATGCCTCCCAGGAACGCGCCCACTGCCAAGATCCACAGGTCCGTGGTCAGCACCGGCGCCGCCACCATCGCCAGGGTGCCGACGAGGTCGGCGAACAGGGCCCACCGGCGGCCGATGAGCCGGTTCACCGCGGTGACCGTCAGCGCGCCGACCAGGCCGCCGATGCCGAGCGCGCTCAGCAGCACCCCGTACTCGCGGGCGTCCAGGCCCAGCACCGTGGTCGCCATCAGCGGCATCAGCGCGAGCCACGCTCCCCAGCAGGAGCACAGCACGGTCAGGACCAGGGCCATCAGCCGCAGGAGGCGCTGCCGCCACAGGTACCGCAGGCCGCTGCCGATCTGGCGGCTCACGCTCGCCGGTTCCCGCCCGGCCGTCCGCGGCACGCGGAACCGGCCGACGAGGAACACCAGCAAGACCGTGCCCAGCACGTACCCGGCGGCGGTGGCGCCGAGCGCGAAGGCGCTTCCGGCGGCGAGCAGCAGGCCGCCGACGAACGGGCCGCAGAACTCGTTGCAGACCGTTTCCGCGCCGGTGATCCAGGCGTTGGCCCGTTCCCGCCAGCGCGGGCCGACCGCCGTCGGCGTCAATGCCATCGCCGAGGTCAGCGCGACCACTTCCGCGATGCCCAGCACCGCCCCGCCGACCAGCAGCAGCGGCAGGCCGATCGCGCCGGAGAACTGGCCGAACAGCAGCGCGGCGAGCGTCAGCAGGCGCAGCGAGTTGGCCAGCCACAACAGTTTCCGGCGATCGAACCGGTCGACCAGCACGCCCACGTGCAGCGCCGTCAGCAGCCACGGGAGCGTCAGCGTCATCGACACCGCCGCCACCGCGGCGGGCGAGTCCGTCAGCGTCGTCGCGATCAGCGGCAACGCCATCTTGATCACGCCGTCGGCCAGGTTGGTGATCGCGGTGAACACCACCAGGACCAGCGTGTTGTGCGCACTGCGATCGCGGGGCCCCGGGGGCGCGTGCTCGGCGAGTCGGTCGGTCATCTCAAACGCACCTCGACGTAACCATCAAAACCGTTTTGGTGGATAGTAGCGACGTGGATCATCGCACGGCAATCCCGCGAACGGCAGCACTGGCCCGCGGGTGACGGCCCCGCCCGCAGCTCCGGTCACGTCACTCCGGGATCGCGCCGTCGGCGATGTGCAAGATCGCGTCAGCCGCGCCGAGGATCGCCTCGTCGAGCGGGAAGTAGCCCTGCTCCGGCGTGATGTCGGTACGCGTGCGGGCCGCCGCGACCGAGGCGGCCTTCGTCAGGCCCCAGGTGGTGATGCGGCCCTGCAGGATGCCCTCGCAGGTGTCCGGCTCGGGCTCCCCGAGGCCGATGGCGGCGCTGCGGCCAAGGCTGCCCGCGACGAAGGCGTACTGCTCGCCGAGCAGCGAAGCGAGGATGGCGCCGGCCCCGGACCAGTTGATGTCCATGTCTCCCAAGCGCATGTAGCTCGGGCCCCGCTTCAGGTGCAGGTTGTGCGCGAAGACCAGCGTCGCGCCGCGGCGGGCCTCGATGTCCCGGATCTCCAAGAGGTTCTGGGCCATGAGCGCATCCCGAGTGGCGGACAGGCCGGCGACCCGCGCGCTCTGCTCAAGGCGCTTCGCCGACTGCTTGTGGTAGCGCAGCAGGCCGAGACCGGCGGTGAGGTGCGTCTTGGCCCTGATCCACTCGACGCGCGATGTCGCCGCGATCAGTTCCGGTGCGCGCACGTAGAACGCGGTGAGCATGTCGTCGGCGATCGATCGCAGCGTCTCCGCCTCGGCGGTGGCGCCGACCGACATGGCCGGGTCCAGGATCGCCTCCGTGCGGCTCCACCGCTCGTCGTCACCGGCGAGGCTCGCGACGTCGAGGTCGATTCCCAGGTAGCCACGGGCGAATTCGAGGTAGCTGCGCGGGCTGGGCGCGCTCATCGTCTCCATGGCGGCGTCGAAGCCGTGGAAGACGAGTCGTTGTTCGGCGGGGCGGCTCTCGTTGTACTCGCGCATCCAGGCGACCAGCCGCCGGTTGGCGTCGAATTCCCCGAAGCCGTGGGAGAAACCCTCGCCCATCGCCGCGTCGAGGGTGTCAGCTCCTCCCTGGACGTAGTCGTTCACGGCGAGCGCGGCCACGCGATCGGTTTCGAGAGCGATCGACCGGAAGCCCCGGTCGGCCAGCTGGGCGAACAGCCGGTTGCGGAGCCGTCCGAAGGCCCGTTCCAAGTGCGTCGGCTCGCCGAAGGCCAGCAGGTCGCACGGCGGGGTCACGAAGTCGTTGATGTCCTGACTCATGCTCCTGAATCGTATCTTTGAAAGCTCAGTTGACACTTCCGATGCACTGGTCGCGGATTCATGCGGTAAAGTCTCAAACCGGTGAGAAACTTGCGACCAGCCGACCTCGCGCGCGAGCACGGCATCTCGACCCAGGCGGTGCGCAACTACGAGCGGGACGGGTACCTCCCGCCCGCCGAGCGCACGCACAGCGGCTACCGGGTCTACACCGCGGTGCACGCGGCAGCCCTGCGCGCCTATCTCGCCCTCGTCTCGGCGTACGGCCACGCGGCCGGCGGCCGGATCATGAACGCGCTCCACGACGACGCGCTCGACAACGCCCTGCTGATCATCGATCGCGGCCACGGCCAGCTGCTCCGCGACCGCGAAACCCTCGATGCGGTGCGGAAAGCGGTGGACCACCTGACGGCGGAGCCCGATGCCGCCCCAGACCGGCCGGAAGCCGCCGTGCCGCTGAACATCGGCGAACTCGCGCACCGGCTCCGCGTCACGCCCGCGACCCTGCGCAACTGGGAGGACGCCGGCATCCTCGTCCCCGCGCGAGACCCGGCCACCGGATACCGCCGCTACCGCGCGGGCGACATCCGCGACGCCGAGCTCGCCCACCTGCTCCGGCGCGGTGGCTACCCGCTGGAGCACATCTCCACCGTGGTCCAGCAGATCCGGACCGCCGGCGGCACCGAGGCGCTGTCCCGCGCCCTGGCCGACTGGCAGCGGAAGCTCACGGCGCAGGGCCGCGCCATGCTCGACGCGGCCACCCACCTCAGCCGCTACCTGGGCTTGCTCGACGAATCCCGGCCCTCTTCCTGAGGTACGGCCTTACTCCTCGGCCAGCCGGTCGCCGAGCCACGACTCGACATCCCGAACGGCGGCAGCGGCCATCGCCGTCGGGAAGGAGATGAAGCCCGGCCCGGACTCGGGGTACACCCGGACGTCCACGTCGCCGCCCGCGGCGGAGAGCCGGGCCGCCATCGCCAGGTTGTCGTCGAGGGCCTTGTCCAGTCCGCCCACGACGAGCAGGGCCGGTGGCAGACCGGCGAGATCACCGTAGAGCGGGGAGACGTCGGGGTCGGTGCGGTCGGCGACGTGACCCGCGTACGCCTGGATGAAGAACTCATCCGCGATCAGCCGACCGCCCGGAGATCGCCCGCTCAGGTCGTAGGCCCCGTACAGCAGGGCCGCACCGGCGAACCGCTCGGCCAGGCCCAGGGCCCGCAGGCGGAGCAGGGTGGCCACGGTCAGATTGGCTCCCGCCGACGCTCCGCCGATCGCCACTTTCCCCGTGCCGAACAGGGATTGGGCGTGCTCCACGAGCCATCGGGCGGCGGTTTCGCAGTCGTCGGGAGCCGCGGGCCACGGGTGCTCGGGCGCCAACCGGTAGTCGACGCTCACGACGGCCACCCCGAGTGACTCCGCCAAGCGGGCATTGCTGTCGTCGCCCCAGGCCGCCGATCCGAGGTAGAAACCCCCGCCGTGGATGTCGAGGAAGGCTCCGCGGATCTCTCCTCCCTCGGGGAGGGTGATGCGCACCGAGACCTGGCGCCCGCCCGCCTCGACGAGGCGGTCGACGGCCTTGCCGCCGGACCGGGCGGTGGAGGCCAGCCGCTCGCGGATCTGCCGCAGGCCCTCGGGCGTGGCCGGATCGGGCATCGGCTGGTCAGCGGCGGCTGCCCGCGAGGCGGCGTTGAACTGCCTGCTCTCCTCGACGTGCGCGGCCAGGTCCTCGTCGATCAGCCGATTCAGCCCGATCTCCATGCTTCTCCTCCCAGATTCCGCTCGACGGCGTCGCATGCCTGCGGATTCACGCCAAGACTCAGGCGCGACCCCTCGCCGGGCCGCCGGGGTCACCGCGCGGACGTCGCCGGTGAGTCCCAGTCGATGCGGTGACCGTACATCCAGTCCATGGACTCCGGGTTCGGCTTGTGCAGTTTGAAGATCAGCGGCAGCACGTGCCGCATCACGGGACCGAGCGTCTTGCCGTCGCCGTTGCGCTTCCCTTGCGCTACAACACGTTCCACCCGCGCACGGCGCAGCGACTCGTACGCGGCGAAAGCGGCGGCCACGCCGTCCGCGTCGCGCAGGCACTTCGCGAGCGTGACCGCGTCTTCGATCGCCATCGACGCGCCCTGGCCCGACGCCGGCGAGGTGGCGTGTGCCGCGTCGCCGATGATGATCATCCGATCGCGGTGCCAGGTCGGCACCTTCGGGAAGTCGTAGGTGTTCCAGCCAGCGAAGAGCTCGTCGCTCGCGGTGACGAGGTCGCGGGCGGGGCCGTCGTCCTCGGCGAAAAGGTCGAGCAGTTCGGCGCGCCACTGATCCTCGCTGACGGCGGCCAGTTCTTCCCTCGACAGCTCCTTCGGCTGGCGCGGGTTGGCGAACCACCACACGTCGCCGTTGGGGTGGACGAGATAGCAGTAGAAGCAGCCGCGCCCGAAGACCATGTGCATCTCGCCGGGTCCGGCGTCGAGCCGCAGTCCTTTGGCATAGCCGCCGGTGTTGAGCAGCGGCACGTACCTCGGCGCCGGCGCGTTCGGGTCGATGATCGTGCGGACGGTCGAGCGCAGGCCGTCGGCGCCGATGAGCAGGTCGGCGTGCGCGGTGCTGCCGTCGGCGAAGGTGGCGGTCACGCCGTCCCGTTCCGGCGTCGCGGCCACCAGCCGCTTGCCGTACTCGATCGGTATGCCGCGCCGCACGGCCTCGTCCCGCAACGAGCCGTAGAGCGCGGCGCGGGTGATGGTCTGCGTGCCGGTCCCGTCGGGTAGCGCTGCGCCGAAGCCGAACTCCGCCATGGGTCTCCCCCCGCCCATGCCGATGGACATCTTCGTGGTCGCGAACCCCTTGTCGCGCACGATCGCGTGCAGGTCGAGCGTGCCGAGCGCGGCGATGCCGTTGACAGCCAGGGTCAGGAACGCGCCGACGCCATCCGCGCCGCGGTCGTACGCCTCGTAGACGGTCGCGTCGATGCCGGACTTCTGGAGCGCCATCGCCGTGACCGGCCCCGCCACGCCGCCGCCGATGATCAATGCCTTCACTTTAGTCATATTATGACTATACATAAAATGACTCGTCGGACAAGGGCGCTAAGGTCTGTCCCATGGCGAGGAGCATCCATCGGCGGTCCGTGCTGGCACTCGTGCTGCTTTCCCTGCTGGCGGAGGAGCCGATGCACCCGTACCGGATGCGCGAGATGATCAAGGAGCGCGGCAAGGACCGGATCGCGAACGTGGCGCAGCGCAACAGCGTCTACCAGACGATCGACCGCCTGCTGCGCGCCGAGCTCATCGCCGTCCGGGAGACCGCCCGCGACGAGCGCAGGCCGGAACGCACTGTTTACGAGATCACCGACGCCGGGCGGGACGCACTGCGCACCTGGACCGCCGAGATGCTCGCGAGCCCGGCCCGCGAGTTCCCGGAGTTCCCGGCCGCGCTCGCCACCCTCATGGTCCTGACCCCGGATGACGTGACGGCCGGCCTGGCGAAGCGGGCGGCCGACCTGGCCACCTCGCTGGCGGCCGACCGCGAGGCCCTCCGAGCCGCGCCGGAGCTGCCGCGACTGTTCCTCCTGGACGAGGAATACTCGATCGCGGTCCGCGAGGCGGAGTTGAAATGGGTCGAGGGCGTGCTGGCGGCGCTGCGGTCCGGTGAGCTCACGTGGTCGGAGGAATGGATCCGAGCGGTGGCCGAAAAGCTCGCCTAGCCGATCGGGGCCGAAGTCCCGGCCCGACTGTGCTCCGGACATTGGCGATAGCACCGCGAACTACCCCGAGACCGGATTCCGGCCGGCGGCAACAGCCTTCCGCGCCGGGGCACCGATCCGGTGCCGGTTTTCCGCTGCCCAGGCGCGGTGGTGGGATGCGGTGGTCGGTGCGAGACCTGCGGGAGCGTGGTCATGGACGAGCGAGACGGCAAGCACCAGGACGCTGCGCAGCCGGAGTTCCGGCCCTCCCACCACCCGGCCGCCGGCTGGGGCGCCGCCTAGAGCGTGACCGAGTTCCTGATCCTGCCGTGCCTCGGTCGCACGGAGAAGGACCACCAGCGCCGCGGCCTGCAGGCCACGTCGGTGGAGGATTCGATGAGCATGGTGCACCTGTCGGTGGGCATGAAGCGCCCCGCGTCGCCGCACCTGCTGTCGGAGCCGGCGATCATCGCACGCTGGTGTTCATGAACGCCGACGACATGCGCGCCCGCGGCATCCGCCGGTTCGACGACGTCGACATCGCCAGCACGGCCTGGGATGGCAGCACCCGCACGCTGCGCCGGTGCAAGGCCATCCCCTACGAGATCCCGCGCGGCTGCGCGGCCGGTTACATGCCCGAGATGAACGTCCTCTGCGCCATCGGCGACTGCAGCACCCAGAGCGACCAGCCGCTGATGAAGCACCTCAAGGTCACCGTGGCGGCGTCGCGGCCCGCCGGGTGATCACGGTCGCGGCACCTCCAGCACGTCCACAGTGGAGCCGGTGGGCAGGCCGCCGGGCGGGACCACCGCGAGGCCGTCGGCGAGCGCGAGGCCGCGCAGCATCGCGGGACCGTCGAAGGGAAGCGGCGCGGCCGCGTTCTCGCGGAGCCGCACCGGCAGCAGCCTGGTGCTCCGCGGATGCCCGGGCAGCTCGACCGGGACGTCGACACGTCGCGGCTCCGCGTCCGGCCGACCGCTCAGGCGGCGCAGCAGCGGCAAGGCCAGCGTCACCGTTCCCGCGACGGCCGCGAGCGGGTTGCCGGGGAGCCCGACGAGCCGGCGGTTCTGCCCGTCCGCGGCTGGCGGAAGCTCGGCGAGCAGCATCGGATGACCTGGCCGCACGGCGACGGAGTCGACCAGCAGCCGGGCGCCGGTCTCGGCGAGCGCTGCGTGCAGGAAGTCGACGGGACCGGCGGCGGTGCTGCCGGTGGTGACCACGACGTCGGCCGGTGAGTGCCGGATCGCGTCGTGCAGCAGCTCGAAGTCGTCGGCGATCCGGCGCCGGCCGATCACGTCGCCGCCGGTTCGCAGCATCGGCGGCAGCAGCGGGCTCAGCGCGTCGCGGACCGCGCCTCGGCGGGGCAGGCCGGAGTCCAGCAGTTCGTCACCGAGGACCAGCAGCTCCACCGTCGGGCGCCGGTGGACGACGAGCCTGTCGTACCCGGCCGCCGCGGCCAGGCCCAGCACGGCGGGCGTGACCGTCGCACCCGCCGGCAGCAGCGGCTCGCCCGAGCGGCATTCCTGTCCCCGGGGCCGGACATCGCGGCCCGGGGCGGGCGGGCTCGGCGCGCGGTCGAACAGGATCCGGGCCGACCTCTCCACCTCGCCGTGCTCGCTGCGCAGCACCGCGATCGGGCCGGGTGGCAGCTCGGCGCCGGTCGCGATGCTCACGGCGGTGCCCTCCGCCAGCGGCTCCGGCCGCCCGCCGGCCAGCACGCCGGTGCCGCCGAGCCGCCACGGCCCCGGCCCCGCCACGGCCCAACCGTCCATTGCGGACGTGTCGAACGGCGGCAGGTCGGTGAGCGCGACGAGCGGTTCGGCGAGGGCGTGGCCGAGCGCGTCGGCGAGCTCGCGCGCAACCGCGGGCAGCGGCTCCCCGGCGGCCCTGGCGGCGTCCCGCGCCTGCGCCCAACTCTTCGCGGGCGCCTCGGCACCGATTCGTGCAACGAGATTCATCTGATTCCCCGCCCGGCGCACCGCCGACGGAACGCCTCGTGCTGTTCGCAATTCTCGGCGATGCGGAAATCCCGGTCGGTCTCCAGTTTCCGATATCGGGTCCGAATGGTCAAAGCGGAGTCCCCTACCAGCCGATAAGCAATGCCTATCACCGGCCGGACCGGAGTCGATAAACGGCGCCTATCAGATCATCACCGCTCCCTCTTTGACTTTCTCCCGCCGGTGCCGAACGCTGGAAAAGTGCGGCGGAATTCGGAAATGGACGAGGGGTTGGCCACGACATGAGCAAGATCGAAGATCCCGGCGAGGACGCCCTCTCGGTCACCCCGCCCAAGACCTGGGCGGCGGGACTGCCCGCGGTGGCGCACGCCATGGAGTACTCGCTGGGCCAGACGTCGGTCCGGCGGACCATGCTGACGCTGCTGAACCTCAACCAGGCCAAGGGAATCGACTGCCCCGGCTGCGCGTGGCCGGAACCCGGTCCGAAGCAGCGGCACCTCAACGAGTACTGCGAGAACGGCGCCAAGCACGTCAACGACGAGGCGACGTCCCGCCGGGTCACCGCCGACTTCTTCCGCCAGCACCCGGTCTCCGAGCTCGGCCGCAAGTCCGACTACTGGCTCAACCAGCAGGGCAGGCTCACCGAGCCGATGGTCAAGCGGCCCGGATCGGACCACTACGAGCCGATCACCTGGGACGACGCCCTCGGCCTGCTCGCGGACGAGCTGCGCGCGCTGGGCTCCCCGGACGAGGCGCTGTTCTACACCTCCGGCCGGCTCAACAACGAGGCCGCGTTCCTGCTGCAGCTGTTCGCGCGGGCGTTCGGCACGAACAACCTGCCCGACTGCAGCAACATGTGCCACGAGTCCAGCGGTTTCGCGATGCAGCAGACGCTGGGCATCGGCAAGGGCAGCGTGAGCCTGGACGACATCCACGAATCCGACCTGATCTTCGTCGTCGGCCAGAACCCCGGCACCAACCACCCGCGGATGCTGTCCGCGCTGGAGGAGACCAAGCGGCACGGCGGGCAGGTCGTCGCCGTGAACCCGTTGCCCGAGGCCGGGCTGATCCGGTTCAAGAACCCGCAGAAGGCCAGCGGGATCGTCGGCCGCGGCACCGCCATCGCCGACCAGTTCCTGCAGATCCGCCCCGGCGGCGACCTCGCGCTGTTCAAGGCGCTGAACCGGCTGCTGCTGGGGGCCGAGGACGCCGCCCCGGGCACCGTGCTCGACCACGAGTTCATCCGCGCGCACACCACCGGCTTCGAGGAGTTCGCCGAGCAGGCCCGCCAGATCTCCTGGGACGAGATCCGCGCCGCCACCGGGCTGACCCGCGAGGAGATCGAGCAGGGGCTCGACCGGGTGCTGGCCAGCAAGAGCGTCATCGTCTGCTGGGCGATGGGCCTGACGCAGCAGAAGCACGGCGTCCCCACCATCCGCGAGGTCGTCAACTTCCTGCTGCTGCGCGGGAACATCGGCAAACCGGGTGCCGGGGTCTGCCCGGTGCGCGGGCACAGCAACGTGCAGGGCGACCGCACCATGGGCGTCTGGGAGCAGATGCCGCAGTCCTTCCTGGACGCGCTGGAGCGGGAGTTCGGCTTCACCCCGCCCACCGAGCACGGCTGGGACTCGGTGGATTCCATCCGGGCCATGCTCGACGGCCGGGCCAGGTTCTTCCTCGGCGTCGCCGGGAACTTCGTGCGGGCCACGCCGGACAGCGACATCACCGAGCGGGCGATGCGCCGGTGCCGGCTGACCGCGCACATCTCGACCAAGCTGAACCGCTCCCACGCGGTGTGCGGCGAGATCGCGCTGATCCTGCCGACGCTGGGGCGCAGCGACCGCGACGTCCAGGCCGGCGCCGAGCAGTTCGTCACCGTCGAGGATTCGATGAGCGTGGTGCACGCCTCGCGCGGCCGCCTGGAGCCCGCCTCGGAGATGCTGCTCAGCGAGGTGGCGATCCTGGGCCGGCTGGCGCGGCTGACGCTGGGCTCGGATCCCGACATCCCGTGGGAGGAGTTCGAGGCGGACTACGGCGCGATCCGGGACCGGATCGCGCGGGTGGTGCCGGGGTTCGAGGACTTCAACGCGCGGGTGGCGGAGCCTGGCGGGTTCGCGCTGCCGAACCCGGTGAACAGCAGGGTCTTCCGCACGCCCAGCGGCAAGGCGGTCTTCACCCGCAACGAGTTCGAGATGCTGAGCGCGCCCGAAGGGCACCTCGTGCTGCAGTCGCTGCGCTCGCACGACCAGTGGAACACCATCCCGTACGCGCCGAACGACCGCTACCGGGGCATCCACAACGCCCGCCGGGTCGTGCTCGTCAACCCCGTCGACCTGGACGCGCTCGGGCTCGCCGACCGCGCCGCAGTGGACCTGGTGAGCGTGTGGCACGACGGCGTCGAGCGGCGGGCGCGCGACTTCCGCGTTGTCGCGTACCCGACGACGCCCGGCTCCGCGGCCGCGTACTACCCGGAGACCAACGTCCTCGTGCCGCTGGACAGCGTGGCCGACTTCAGCAACACGCCCACCTCAAAGGGAATCGTGGTCCGGCTGGAGCCCCGCGCCTGACGCCGCCAGCGGAATGTCCACATCGGATCGATCCGATGTGGACACCACGTCGTGCCAGGATCCCTCCGCACGCGAACCAGAAGGGCCGACCCGGCATGACGACCTACCGCACCGCGTCCAGCTGGATGCCGGCCGCGGCCGCGGTGTTCACCGCGGGGTGGGGCGCGAACCAGTTCGCGCCGCTGGCCGTCGTCTACCGCACGGAGCGACACTGGCACGACATCCCGGTCGCCGCGATGTTCACCACCTACCTGCTCGGCCTGCTCCCCGGCCTGCTGCTGGGCGGGCCCGCCTCGGACCGGCGCGGCAGGCGGATCGTCCGGCCTGCGCTCGCGTTGTCCGCCGTCGCCAGCGCGCTGCTGTCGCTGGCGCCGGTGTCGCAGCTCCCGGTGTACGCGAGCCGGCTGGCCGCGGGCGTCGCGGCCGGCGTCGTCCTCTCCGCGGGAACCACGTGGATCGTGGAGCTGTCGGCCGATCTCGGGCGCCCGAGCGCGGGCCCGCGCCGCGCGTTGAACGCGACCGGCGGCGGGCTGGCGGCAGGGGCCCTAGTGGCGGGCGTCCTCGCCCAGTGGTCGCCCTGGCCTGCGGTGTTCCCCGCGCTCGTGCACACCGCGCTGGCCCTGCTCTGCCTCGTCGCGACGCGGCAGGTACCGGAAACCGCGCCTTCCCCGGTGACGGTGGCCAAGGTCCGGCACGTCCGGGGGCTGGGCAGGTCGGCGGCCAGGCATCCGCGATTCCTGCGCGTGGTCCTCCCGGCGAGCCCGGCCGTGTTCGCCGCCGCGACGGTCGCCTACGTCGTGCTGCCGCCGCTGCTGGCCGACCGGGTTCCCGGCTACGCGCCGCTGTTCAGCGGGTTGGTCACGGCCCTGACGCTCACCACCGGCATCGCCGTCCAGCCGCTGGCGCGCCTGCTGGACCACGCGCGGAACGCGCGGGCGACGCTCGCCGGCATGGCCACCGTGATCGCCGGGCTGCTGCTGGGTTCCTACGCCGTGTACCGGGGTTCCGTCGTCCTGGCGTCGGCCGCGGCGCTCCTGCTCGGCGCCGGATACGGCCTCACCTCGGCCTCCGGCCTGCGCGAGCTCCGGCGGATGGCCCCGCCGCCGGCGCTGCCCTCCGCGGTGTCGCTCTACCACGGCACCACCTACATCGGCTTCCTCACGCCGCTGTTCCTGGCCGTCACCGCGGACGCGGCCCCGTACCCGGCCCTGCTGGCGGGCATGGCCGCCGCCGGCCTGCTGTTCCTCTCGATCACCGCCTGGCATTCCCGAAGCCACCTACCCCACCGGATCCCCGGTGAAATCCAGGAAAGGACGCAACGATGGGCCGAGTGACCGTGCGACGGCCGGTGCTGCGCATCCGCGACGGGGTGCGATCGCAGCGACCGGACACCCTGACGGCCGAGGAGCCGATGGAGATCCGGGTCGGCGGCCGCCCGCTCACCGTCACCATGCGCACCCCGGGGCACGACTTCGACCTCGCCGTCGGATTCCTGGTCAGCGAGGGCGTCGTCGATTCGGCCGACGACGTGGCCGCGATCCGCTACTGCGCGGGCGCCACCGCCGACGGCGGCAACACCTACAACGTCGTGGACGTCGCCCTCGCTCCCGGCGTCGCGCCGCCGGATGCGTCGCTGGAGCGGAACTTCTACACCACGTCGTCCTGCGGGTTGTGCGGCAAGGCGAGCCTGGAAGCGGTGCGCACCACGACGACCTGGCCCCTCGGCGAGGACTCGCTGCGGATCGAGCCGTCGACGCTGGCCGTCCTCCCCGACCGGCTGCGGGAAGCCCAGCGGGTGTTCGACAGCACCGGCGGCCTGCACGCCGCCGGGCTGTTCACCGCCGACGGCCGGCTCACGTGCCTGCGCGAAGACGTCGGGCGGCACAACGCCGTGGACAAGGTCGTCGGCGACGCCCTGCGCGCGGGCCGGCTGCCGCTTCGCGACTCGGTCCTGATGGTCAGCGGCCGGGCGTCCTTCGAGCTGGTGCAGAAGGCGGTGATGGCCGGGATCCCCGCGCTGGCCGCCGTGTCCGCACCGTCCTCGCTGGCCGTGGACCTGGCCGCGGACGCCGGGTTGACCCTCATCGGCTTCCTGCGCGGCACCTCGATGAACGTCTACAGCGGCGCCGAGCGGCTGCGGCCGGACCCGGCGTGAGGCTCACTCCAGCGCCCCGGCCACATCCACCGACCGCGCGACCTCGATGAACGCCCGGCCCATCACCGACCCGGGCTCCCGCGCGGTCGTCACCAGACCGACCCTCGCCTCGTGGTCCGGGGCCACCAGCGGAACGGCCTTCACCCCGGCCGTGTCGCTGATGGCCCGGGCGAACGGGGCGGGCACGATGCTGGACCACCGCCCCATCGCGACGTGCGCGCACAAGCCCGCGATCGAGTCGGTTTCCAGTTGCGGGACGGGCGAAATCCCGACTTCGGCGAAGACCCCGTCCAGCGTGCGCCGGCCGCGCATCGACGGCGTCAGCAGGCACAGCGGCACCCGCCCGGCCTCCGCCCAGGTCACCGACTCGCGGGCGGCGAACTCCCCCTCGGCGGGCGTCAGCAGCACGTACCGCTCCCGGTACAGCGCGACGCTGACCATGCCGGCCGCCTCGGCGTCGGCGAGGTAACCGATCGCGACGTCGAGCTCGAAGTTCTGCAGCCGCCGGAAGATCTCGTCGGTGGGCAGATCGGCCATGACCTGGACGCGGGCGAGCGGGTGTTCCGCGCAGAACCGCGCCGTGAGCGGCGGCACCGCGGGCGCGGCCGTCGGGATCACGCCGATCGAGAGCTGACCGGTCAGCCCGGTGCGCAGGGCGTTCACCTCCAGCCGCATCGAATCCCGGTCCGCCAGGATCTTCTCGGCCCAGCGGACGATGCGTTCGCCTTCCGGCGTCAGGCCCTGGAAACGGCGCTCGCGGCGGATCAGCGGGACGTCGAGTTCCTCCTCCAGCTTCCGAATCGCCTCGGACAGCGCAGGCTGCGAAACGGAGCACGCTTGCGCGGCGCGCACGAAATGCCGTTCGCGCGACAATGCCACCAAGTACTCGAGCTGCCGGAAGAGCATTTTGTTCACCTAACGCCAGAGGACCGCGGAACATCCTATCCCGGGATGCGAAAGCCGCCTTGCGACACCGCGTGACGTCGCATGCACACGGAGTCCCGGCGCGCAAATAGGTGCGACCTATTGCGAAATCGAAAATGTCACTTTGACTTTCCCCGAATGCCCGGCGGAGAATTCTGCCAGTGCCGATTCGGCCGCCGCGCGAAGGCGGCACGGCACCGCAGGAAATCCCGACTCGTACTGCCCGACACAAGCTCGCGGCCGGCGCGGCCGCGCAGCGCGGAAGACCGGGAGGTGGGCCGTGCCGACTTGGCGGGTGCGCGATTTCCACGACGACGACCTGGACCAGGCGATCCACATCTGGGACCAGAGCAGGGAGGGCGGCGAGCCGGCGTTCTCCGCCGCCGAGGTGGTGTCGCTCGCGCGGGCCGGGCATCCGGCCCTGGTCGCGGTGGTGCAGCAGGACGTCGTCGGCATGGCGGCGGCGAAGGTCGAGGGCGACCGGGCCTGGCTGGCGCTGTTCGCCCTCGACGCCCGGTGGCGCAACCGCGGCATCGGCAGCGCGCTGCTGGCCGAGCTGGAGAAGAAGCTGCGCAGCGCGGGGGTGCACCGCATCGCCAGCCTGGTGTCGGAGGGGGCCGCGGGCTTCCGGGCGATGGTGAACTCCGGCTACCGGCCCCGCACCGACCTGACCTACTTCGAGAAGGTCCAGGAGCTCGACCCCGCCGACTTCGACGTCCTCGAACACCTGGGCGGCAGACTCCTGCCGCCCGGCGGGTGGGACGCGCTGGCGGGCATGCGGCGGGAGAAGGACGTCATCGAACGCCGGGTCGTGCTGCCGATCTCGCACCACGAGCAGGCCGAGCGCCACGGCGTCCTGCCGCCCAAGGCGATCGTCCTGTTCGGGCCGCCGGGCACCGGCAAGACCAGCTTCGCCAAAGCGATCGCCTCCCGGCTGAACTGGCCGTTCGTGGAGCTGTTCCCGTCCCGCCTCGCCGCGTCCTCCCCGGACGGGCTGGCGGCCTCCCTGCGGGAGGTGTTCGCGGAGCTGGAGGAGCTCGACGACCTGGTGCTGTTCATCGACGAGGTCGAGGAGATCGCCGGGACCCGCTCCAGCCCGGCGGTGGGCGCCGCGCACGGCGTGACCAACGAGCTGCTCAAGCTCATCCCGGGCTTCCGCGAGCACGACCACCGCCTGCTGGTGTGCGCCACCAACTCGGTGAGCTCGCTGGACCCGGCATTCCTGCGGCCGGGCCGGTTCGACTACCTGATCCCGGTGGGGCCGCCGGATCCGCCCGCGCGCCGGGCGATCTGGTCCCGCTACCTCGGCCCGGCGCGCGACAACGTCGACCTGGACCTGCTGGTGGAGCGGACGGAGCTGTTCACCCCGGCGGACATCGAGTTCGCGGCGCGCCAGGGCGCGCAGACCGCGTTCGAGCGCGACGTGCTGCACGAGCGCGGAGACCTCGCGACGACCGACGAGTACCTGCAGGCGATCGCGGACACCCGCCCCACGCTCACCGCGGAGGCCATCACCGAGTTCGAGCGCGACATCGACGCGCACACCCGGCTGTAGCGCCGGGGCTGGCTTGGAGGGTCGTTTCAGAACGGCTCCGCCTGGCTCGTCCCGAAGGCGCCCGGCGCCTGACAGGCGATGGCGGTTTCGCGCGAAACCGCCATCGCGCCCCACGCGGAACAGCGGTTTCGCGCGAAACCGCCACTGTCCCCAGGCTGCCACGCCCACACATGCCCGCGCACCATGCTGAAACGCCCCTTAGAGTCGGCCACTTGGGAGGTGACCACCACGATGTCGAGCCCCGAATCGACCGATGCGGTGCCGCAGCCGGTGCTGGCGCCGTTGACGCCTTCGGCGATCTTCCTCGTGCTGTCGGTTTCGGCCGGCGGCGAGTCGCAGGTGCGGGATGCCCTCGGCGATCTCGCGGCGCTGCAGCGCGCCGTCGGTTTCCGCTACCCGGAGGGCGGGCTGACCTGCGTGGCCGGGATCGGCTCGCAGGCGTGGGATCGCCTGTTCTCGGGGCCGCGCCCGGCGGGGCTGCATCCCCTGCCGGAGTTCGTCGGGGCGAAGCACCGGTCGGTGTCCACGCCGGGAGACGTCCTGCTGCACATCCGGGCCAGGCAGGAGTTCCTGTGCTTCGAGCTGGCGGCTCAGGTCCTGGCGCGGCTGCGGGGCGCGGTGACGATCCTCGACGAGGTGCACGGCTTCAAGTACTGGGACGAGCGGGACCTGCTCGGGTTCGTGGACGGCACCGAGAACCCGACCGGGGTGGCGGCCCGGGCAGCGGTGGCGGTCGCGGCGGACGAGGACCCGGACTTCGCCGGCGCCAGCTACGTGGCCGTGCAGAAGTACCTGCACGACCTGGTGGCGTGGAACGAGTTGCCGGTCGAGGAGCAGCAGCGGGTGGTGGGACGCACCAAGCTCGACGACATCGAACTCGCCGACGACGTGAAGCCGGCCAACTCGCACGTCGCGCTCACGACCATCACCGCAGCGGACGGCAGCGAGCGGCAGATCGTGCGGGACAACATGCCCTTCGGCGAGTTCACCGGCGGCCGGTTCGGCACCTACTTCATCGGCTACGCAGGCGACCCCTGGGTCATCGAGCAGATGCTGACCAACATGTTCGTCGGCGTCCCGGCGGGCAACCACGACCGGATCCTGGACTTCTCCACCGCCGTGACCGGATCGCTGTTCTTCGTGCCCACGCTGACGTTCCTGGAGCAGCAACCGCCGGAACCGACCGGAACACCGACCGCCGGGGCGTCGCTCGGCATCGGGAGCCTGAAGGGAAACCCGCCGCCATGAACAACTTGCACCGCGAACTGGCGCCCATCTCGCAGTCCGCGTGGACCGACCTGGAACAGGAAGCGCGCCGCACCTTCGCGCGGCATGCGGCCGGCCGGCGGGTCGTGGACGTGTCCGAGCCGAAGGGCGACACGTTCGCCGCGATCGGGACCGGTCGCAGCACGCGCATCGACGCACCCGGCCACGAGGGCGTGCAGGCCGAGTTGCGGGAGTCCCGGCAGGTGCTGGAGCTGCGCGTGCCGTTCCGCGTGGCCCGGGATGCCGTCGACGAGGTCGAACGAGGTTCCCGGGACGCCGACTGGCAACCGGTGAAGGACGCGGCCCAGCGCATCGCGCAGGCCGAGGACCGCGCGATC
This sequence comes from Saccharopolyspora sp. NPDC003752, assembly GCF_053605825.1. Classification (NCBI taxonomy): domain Bacteria; kingdom Bacillati; phylum Actinomycetota; class Actinomycetes; order Pseudonocardiales; family Pseudonocardiaceae; genus Saccharopolyspora; species Saccharopolyspora sp. NPDC003752. Next base: position 50,123 of record NZ_JBSGJZ010000036.1, read on the forward strand.
GTCGACGGGTTCGAGGCCGCCGGCATCACCGGCATCCGCGCCGGATCGTCGCACCGGTCGATTCCGCTGCCCGCCGACGTGCGTGGGCTGCCGGGCGCGGTGGCCGAGGGGCTGTCCGCGCTGCGGCTGGCGGGCGTCGACGGTCCGCTCGCGTTGCTGCTCGGCGCGTCCGAGTACACGGCGGCCGCCGGAGCCACCGAGGCCGGCTATCCGCTGATCGAGCACCTGCAGCGCATCCTCGGCGGAGACGTGGTGTGGGCGCCTTCGATCAGCGGCGGCTGCCTGCTGTCGACCCGGGGCGGCGACCACGACCTGCTGCTCGGGCGGGACCTTTCGATCGGGTACCTGTCGCACGACGCCGACGGGATCGACCTGTACTTCGAGGAGAGCTTCGCGTTCCTGCTCAACACGCCCGAGGCGGCGATCGGGCTGTCCGCCGTCCCGGCCGGCTGAGACCCCGACGATCTCACCCGTTCACGTGAAATCGCGATCGTAGAACACTGTGGACGGACGCTCCGGCGCCCTGAGCCGGCGACGCCGATCACGGTTTGCCCTGTGCCTCCTCGCCTCGTGCCGGCTCCCATCGCGACCGCTGACAGTCCAAAGAAGACAGTCATCGACGTGCGCCAGGGCCCGGTTGGCACCGAATCCCCACCTGCCGGACCAACAGCCGTGGCTTCTAGCCCTCGATGCCGGCGGGTGCACCGGCGCTCCTCCTCGCCCGGCCGTCGAGGAGGAGCGCCGTCGTGCGGGTCGGGACACATCCCGCCCACGTGTGAAGTCCCGCTTCAGAACCAGCTTTTCGACCGCAGCTCGTACCACTGGCCGCACCTCGACTCCGCGCGGCGGTACGCCCGCGCGAGCCGGTGCCGGTACCGGCCCGCGCCGACGACCAGGCCGGCCAGGACCCATGCCGCGGCCACCGCCCCCGCGACAGAAGTCAACACCGCCATTCCCTCCGCTGGCTATCTCACCGGGACCCGTCGGCCGTGACCGGCTGCTTCGGCGCAGCCGCCCGCCCGTGGTCCCCGCGCAGCGCGAAGGCCGACAGGCAGCTGACGCCGACGAGCAGGAACGCGCCCGCCACGACCAACATCGGGACGAGGAGCTGGTAGGCGAACCCGAGGCCGCCGAGCACCGCGATGGCGATCGTCATGCCCACCTGCCTGCTGGTGTTCAGCAGGCCGGACGCGGCACCGGAGATCTCCGGCGGGCACAGGTGCATCGCCTCGGCGCTGAGCAAGGACGCCAGCAGTCCTGACGGCACACCGATCAGCGCGGTGGCCGCCAGCGTCGCGCCCAGCGATCCGGTCACCGACAGCACGGCGACCGACGCACCACCCACGCCACCGATCAGCGTGGCGGTCAGGATGATCCGGCGCCGGACCCCGGGCGTGACCCGGCTCGCCAGCAGGTTCCCGCACAACCACGCCACGCAGCACGGCAGCGCGGCGTAGCCCGCCTGCTCGGCGTTCAGCCCGTGCTCCTGCTGCAGGAAGAGGGCCAGGACCAGCAGGGAACCGTAGGACCCGATCTGGTAGAGGCCACCGGAGAGGATGACCAGCAGGTACGGGCGGTGGGTGAACAGCGCGCGCGGCACCAGCGGCGTCGTGGCCTTCGCCTGGGTCAGCGCGAGTGCGCCCAGGGCCACGGCGAAGCCGACCAGCGCGGCCACCACCACGGGGTTGGCGAACGACGAGTGCGCGCCCTCGATCAACGAACCGGCGAGGAACGTCAGGGCGAGGCAGAACAGCAGCTGCGGCAACACGGTGAAGCGGCGCTCGGGAGCGGCCACCGGGTCGCGGAAACCGCGGATCAGCACCAGCGCGAACGCGCACACCGGGATGTTGACCAGGAACAGCCACCGCCAGCCCACGAACTGGGTGATCAGGCCGCCGGCCAGCGGTGCGGTCGCGATGGCCACGCCGCCGACCACGCCCCACCCGCCGATGGCGCGGGCGCGTCGGGTCAGGTCGGGGATGCCCTTGGTGAGGATGGACAGCGTCATCGGGAGCATGAAGCTCGCGCTGGCGCCCTGGAGCACGCGCGCGGCGATCAGCTGCCAGCCCGACACCGGCAGCGCGCACAGCAGGGAGGCGACGGCGAACACGGCCGTCGACACCCGGTACACGCGGGCGACGCCGAAGCGGTCACCGGCGACGCCCGCCGTCAGCAGGAAGACGCACAGCGGAATCGTGTAGGCGTCGAGGAACCACTGCTGTTCGGCCTGTGACGCCTGCAGGGACGCGGTGATGCTGGGCAACGCCACGTTCACCGAGGACGCGTCGAAGGCGACGAGGAAGTTCCCGATGCTGACGGCCACCACACCGGCGGCCGTCAGCCGGGACGCATAACTGCTTTCGTTCATCAGGAGAGTTCAATCCGTTCCGGCGGCGCCACTTCAGACGCCGACCACGGTGGCGCGGTCGGCGCGCTCGCGGATGACCTCCAGCGCGGTGGTCTGAACGTCGTTCAGCCGCACCATGTCCGCGTAGAACGCCTTGATCTGCGCCGCGAGCCGGTCGTACTCGACGCGCTTGTGCTGGTACAGCTCGTCCATCTGCTCGGCGAGGCGGACGTAGATCTGCTGGATCAGCTCGTCGTCCTTGAGCATGACCGGGTCCGCGCCGGCCTCGGCGAGGATCTGCTTGATGTAGACCGGGAACAGGCCGATCCGGTTGAGGAAGTAGTCCACCGGCCGGGACACGCCGAGGTAGTCCGGCACGTTCACGATGCCCGCGTTCTCGTTCTCCACCAGGAAACCGCTCACCGCCCGGTACGGGTCCGGGGTGGCCAGGAAGACCTCCTCGGAGAGCCGCGCGGCGGCGGAGAGCTTCTCGATGTCCAGCGCCGCGGCCTCGACGGTGATGTTGCGCTCGGCGAAGACGGCGGCGATCGACTCCAGCTCGGCGAGCCCGGCCCGGTTGCCGACGCCGGCGACGCCGCCCTCGATCATCTGGAAGCCGTGGAAGACCGACACCAGCGAGTTCGCCGTGCCGATGCCGCGGTCGTTGTGCCCGTGCAGGTAGAAGGTGAAGTCCTGGTTGTCGTGCACCAGGTTGGCCGCCAGGATCGCGGTCGCGTCCGGGAGCAGGGTGCCGACGGAGTCGTTGATCCGGACCAGCGAGATCCCCTGCTGGCGGCAGCGCTCGATCTGGTCGTTGAGGTGGGCGTACTTGTCCTCGTCGACGGTGCCGGAGAAGGCGTTGAGCAGGCTGGACCGCAGCCGCCCCACGCCGATGGAGCGCAGCCGCTCGGCGACCCGTTCGAACAGCTTGTTCTCGCTGTCGATCTCGATCATGCCGATGCTGACGTACATCTCCTTGAGGTACTCGCGCGGAATGTTGCGCTCCAGCTGTTCGCACAGCGGTTCCCACGTCTTCAAAGTCAGGTTGAACGAGAATTCCGTCCGCTCCGGAATCCTGCCCATCAAGTACTTCGCGTCCAGCACGTTGCGCACGAACGCCGCCTCGGTGATCCCCGAGCCGACGTCGATGTCGGTGACACCGGCGCCGGTGACCGCCTCGATCAACCGCAGCTTGCGCGAATCGTCGGCGCCGAACGGAGCACGCTCGCCTCCTTCGCGAAGCGTTTCATCCGAGATCGCTCGAATTGAAAAGTCGTTGTAACGCGGCTGATGTCCCTCCGGAAACGACAGCATGAAGCCGATCCCTTTCAGGTGGTTGGAGTAGGCGGTCACCGTTGACCGCAGGCGACATTACATCGCGCCCGTTCCGTCCTCTAATTAAACTTTCTAATGGTCTGATCAGAACCGATTGTTCCGCGCCTGCCGTCCGAGAGCGGCGGACAGCTCCACCGGCTCCACGAGCCCGTGCCGGCCCGCCTCGGCGGCGACGAACTCGACGAACCGGCGGACCAGCGGGCTGGTGTCGCTGTTCAGCCAGGCCAGGGAGATCTCGCCGGTCGGGCGCCGGCCGGCGAAGGGCCTGCAGACGGCGCCGCCGGTCGCTGCGCGCTCGGCCAGCGAGCGGTCCAGCACCGCGACTCCCGAACCCGAGCAGACCGCGTCGATCACGTTGGCGTAGTCGGGTTCGACGGAGGTGATCTCGGGCACATCGTGCCCCCAGATCTGTTCGACTACGCGGTCGTAGAACTCCGGGCCGCTCTCCCGCTGCCACATCACGACCGGCTGCGCCCGGAACTCCTCCCGCGTCACGCGGTCGCGGGCGGCCAGCGGCGAACCGGCGGGGAGGACGGCCACGAGCTCCTCCTCCCCGATGACCCGGCAGTCGATGTCCGGGAGACCGGGAGGGGTGCGCACGAAGGCCACGTCGGCCTTGCGCGAGCGGAGCTCGGCGACGTTGTGCGACGCCCATCCCGCGATCGTCACCACGTCGACCTCGGGGTGTTCGCCGCGGAACTCCTCGACGAGCCGCCGCTGTCCCAAGTGGACGCCGGATCTGCTGTACAGCACGCGGATCCGGCCGGAGCTCCCGCCCGCCACCTCCCGGATCGTCCGGGCTATCCGTTCGGACCGCCGGAGGATGCAGGTCGCCTCGCCCAGCAGGATCTTCCCGGAGTCGGTGAGGCGAACTCCCCGCCTGCTCCGGACGAACAGCTCCGCGCCGAGGAGGCGCTCCATGGAGCGGATGCCCTGGGAGAGCGCCGACTGCGTGACGAACAGCCGCTCGGCGGCCCGGCCGAAATGCAGCTCGTCGGCCAGCGCGATGAAGTAGACCAGGTTCCGGGAAATCAGCGGGTTGGTTAACCTCTGCGTCTCATCCCACAACTCGGACATGCTTCAGCACCTTTCCCAGAGCTGGCCGTGAAATGAACCCCAGCGGAGAAGATTACCGCACCGGTCCGATCCTCCGGATATTGCAACCGAAGCGCGACGACGGCCGTCCCACATCCGCCGAATAGAGCATCCGGGACGACTGGACGGCCGCCGTGAAACCGGCGATCAACGCAGTTCCGAACCGTTAGCCGATTTTCCCGGACAGTGCGCGGATTCACACTTTCCAAGCAATGGAAAACGCCCGGTGCCCGATGATCTTCCGACCCGTTACGACATTCAGGTAGAAAATACGATCATTTCGATGAAAACGCTTGAGCCCGGGCAGCACCCGCCGAACTGCGCCGGCGCCGCCCGTGCAGCGTTGCGCGGATGTTTCAGCTGTCCCGCGACGCTGCTGCGGGACGCATCCGGAAGGCGACGATCAACGCGAGGACGACGACCGCGGCCATCGCCAGGAACGCATCGGAGTAGGCAGCCCCGGCCTGGCCGCCGTAGAAGGGGTTGATGGCGTTGCTGCCGCTCTGCAGCCTCGCGGCGACCAGCACGCCGAACAGGGCCGGGCCGGTGCCGGCGCCGAGGAACTGCGCGCCCTGGAGGATTCCGAGACCGACGCCCACCTGATCGCCCGGCAGCGCGCTCGCCGCGGCGCTGATGATCGGCGTGATCACGAAGATGAAGCCGACGCTGAGCCCGAGGATGCCGATCCCGGCGGGGATCACCGACGCGCCTCCCGTGGCGGTCGAGAGGAACAGGGCGAAGACCCCGATCGTCGCGAGCCCGGCCAGCACCAGGGGCCGGGTGCCGATGCGGTCGGCGAGGCGGCCGATCAGCGGCGAGAGGACGGCGACGGCGACCCCGGCCGGGATCATGACCAGGGCGCCCGCGCCCGGGGCGAGGCCGTTGACGTCGACCACCAGCAGCGGGACGAAGACCAAGCCGCCGAGGTTGACCGCCATGGCCAGGAACGCGACGACGACCGCCGCCCGGTAGACCCGGTTGGCGAACAGCGCGGGCGGGACGAAGGGCTGCGCGACGCGAGCGGTGCGCCACCCGAACAACGCGATCGCCACGACCGCGACCAGGAGACTGCCCCAGGAAGACGGCGCGCCGAAACCGGCCACCTGCGCCTGGGTGATGCCGAACAGGACCAGCCCGGCGCCGATTCCCAGCAGGATGCCACCGAGGAGGTCGAAGCGGCTCGCCCCCGCCGGGGGCTCGCCCGGGAGCACGCGCAGCGCAGGGGGAAGCAGCACCAGCGCGACCACGAGCACGAGCCAGAACAGCGCGGGCCAGCCGAGGAACTGACCGAGCCCGCCGCCGATCGCCGGCCCGGCGGCGGTGCCGATGCCCGCGGCAGCGGAGACGACGCCTATCCCCATCCCCCGCTCGGCCTCCGGCATCAGCCTGGTGACGGAGATGATCGCCAGCACGGGTATCGCGGCCGCCCCGACGCCCATCACCATTCGCCCGAGCACGAGCACGAGGAGTTCCGGGGCGAGCGCGCAGACCAGGCTCCCGACCGCGTAGGTCACCAGGGCGAAGGCGAAGAGGCTCCGCAGACCCAGCCGGTCGGAGAGGCGGCCGTAGAGCGGGATGCCGACCGAGAACATCAGCAGGAATCCCGTGACGACCCAGGCCAGTTCCGCTTCGGACGCGCCGAACTCCGCGCCGATCGACGGGAGCATGAGGTTGACCATGTCGCTTGCGGTGACCGTGACGAGGATCGCCGGCATGAGCACTGCCAGCAGGGCCCGTCCGGCGCCGGTTCGTCCCGGCTCGGTCGACGTGGATGTCATTCGACGCACTCCTCCGCGAGATTTACCGCAACCAACACGGTTGCAGTTTGGGCAAGAAGAAAGGCGGAGGAACTCTCCTCCACCGTTTCCCGGTCAGCTGTTCCGCAGTGCGACTTCGCGCTCGCAGGCCAGCACCTTCCGGGCCAGGTCGGCAATGGTGGTCCGGCCGAGCCGTTCTTCCATCGCCCGCTCCGCGTCCCGGAACTCCGCCTCCAGCAGGGCCTTCATGTTGCGCCCCACCTCGCACTCCGCGCTGGGCGGATGGGGGTGCCGCGACAGGACCGGCCCCGCCTCGACGGCGATGTACGCGTCGTAGAGCGTGATCTCGCGCGCGGCGCGAGCCAGGGACCACCCGCCGCCGCGACCCTCGGTGGACAGCACCAGGTCGGCATCCCGGAGGCTGCCGAGGATGCGCCGCACGAGAACCGGGTTGCTCGCCAGGCTCTCCGCGATTTCCGCCGAGGTCAGCGATCGGTCGTCCCAGCGCGCCAACATCGTGAGCGCGTGGATCGCGACCGCGCTCCTGCTGCTGAGACCCACCGCAACCCCCTCGCGACACCTGCAGAACTGCAACAAAGCTAGTTGCAGTTCGATCACCTGTCAATTCCCCCGCGACGTCGCCACGGCGACGGGTTCACGCCGCCGAGCACAACGACTCCCGGCCGACCACCTTCGTCCACAATGGAATACGACCGGTCCCGGCCCGGATCGGATGATCCGGACCGGGTTCGCCTGCCGGTCAGCTCGACAGACCCGCGAACATGCCGGGGTCGTAGGAACCTCCCCGCATGCGCGTGATCACGCCGAGCCGGTTGGCGGCGTTGATCATGGCGACCAAGGAGACCAGCGCGGCGACCTGGTCCTCGTCGTAGTGCTCGCACACCTGGGCCCAGGTCTCGTCGGACACCCCGCGGTGGGCGTCGGCCAGCCGGGTGCCTTCCTCTGCGAGCGCCAGCGCGGCCCGCTCGGCCTCGGTGAACACGGTGGACTCGCGCCAGGCGGCGACCAGGTTGAGCCGGACCGCGGTCTCACCGGCGGCCGCGGCCTCCTTGGTGTGGACGTCGACGCACCAGCCGCAGCCGTTGATCTGGCTGGCGCGCAGTTCCACCAATTCCTGGAGGGCCTTGGGCAGCGACGACTCCCGGATCGCCAGGCTGACGTTGTAGATCCGCTTGTTGATCTTGGCTCCGACCTCGTTGGCCATCAGGTTGATGCGGGGTTCCATGGCTTCGTCCTCGCTCGTGCAGTGGCGTGCCGCGCGGATCGTTCGCGCGGCGTCTTGACGACCATGGAGATGCCGGCGACCCGCTCCTCGTGACAGCGCGGCAGTGTGATGCACGACACCGCTCACGGGTGTCACAAAGCGGCCGGGACCGGCGCCTTGTGCGTGTGACAGGGTCGAGGACGAGCAGACAGGAGCCGGCGATGAACGAGCGCAGCGAGCCGACCACGGACACGGCCGAGCCGCTCGCGCGCGGCGATCGCATGGGCGCCGCCACCGAGGGGTTCGTGGCCCACCGCAACCTGCTGTTCACCGTCGCCTACGAGCTGCTCGGCTCGGCCGCCGACGCGGAGGACGTCCTGCAGGAGACCTGGTTGCGGTGGGTGGACGTCGATCTCGACGTGGTGCGGGACCAGCGCGCCTTCCTGGTCCGGATCGCCACCCGCCAGGCGTTGAGCCGGCTGCGCTCGCTCGGCCGCCGCAAGGAGTCCTACGTCGGCCCCTGGCTGCCCGAGCCACTGCTCACCGCGCCGGACGTGGCCGAGGACGTCGAGCTGGCCGACAGCGTCTCGATGGCGATGCTGCTGGTGCTGGAGACGCTCTCGCCGACCGAGCGGGCGGTGTTCGTGCTGCGCGAGGTTTTCGACCTGGCCTACGACGAGATCGCGGAGGCAGTCGACAAGAGCCCGGCCGCGGTCCGCCAGATCGCGCACCGAGCGCGGGCTCACGTCGCCGCGCGCCGCCCGCGCGGGGCCGTTTCCCCGGCACAGGCGCAGGACGCGCTCACGGCGTTCCAGCGGGCGGTCGAGACCGGCGATCTGCAACGCCTGCTCGACATCCTCGCGCCGGACGTCGTGCTGCTGACCGACGGCGGCGGGGTCGTGCAGGCCGCGCTGGCCCCCTTCGTGGGGGCCGAAGCCGTGGCCCAGGTGCTGGGCAAGATCGCCGCTGCGTCACTGCGCCCGGCACAGGTCAACGGCCACCCGGCGCTGCTCCTGCGGCACGAGGGCGAACTCGACACGGTTCTGGCAGTACGCATCGAGGACGGCCTCATCGCCGGGCTCTACGCGGTGCGCAATCCCGAGAAGCTGTCGCACATGGCGCGGGAAACCGCTCTGCGCCGCTGAATCCGGCGGCGGATGCCCACGAGAGCGGCATCGAAGTGTCCTCAATGGATCGGGCGGCGCGAACGCGGCATTCCTTGCCGGGAACGGGCGGACGCCCCGATCCTGGTGGGAACGGGGCGGCACGAGGATCGGCGGGCGGTCAGATGAGGCCGATCCGCACGCCGTAGGCCACCAGCTGCGGGCGGTTGCGCAGGTTCAGCCGGCTCGTCATCGCGTAGATGACGTTCTTCACCGTGCGCTCCGAATAGCAGAGCTCCTTGCCGATCTCCTCGGTGTCCCAGCCTTCCGCGAGCAGCCGCAGCACGTCGATCTCCCGGGACGTGAAACCGGCGGAGTTCACGCCGCGCGGCTCCAGGACCTCGCGGTTGAGGTTCTCCACCTGCCGCAGCAGTTCCCCCAGCAGGCTGGCCGGCAGCACCCCGCCTCCCTGGGACGCGACGCGGATCGCGTCGACGAGCCGCTCACTCGTGGCCGCGCTGCGGTGCAGCACCGCGACGACGCGGCACTCGACCACCCGCAGCAGCACCGGGCGATCCAGCTTCCTGGCCACCAGCACCGCGGGCGCGTCCGATTCGGCAGCCGCTTTGCTCATGCTGGCGAGGACGTCCGGTGTCACCCGGTCCGCGGCGAACACGAGCACGTCGATGTCGGCGGGGAACGGGTCCGTTGCGACGAACACGTCCGCGGTGCCCAAGAGCATCTCCGTCAAACCGGTGAAGGTGATGGGGTCCGACGCCCACACCGCGACGCGAACCTGCTTTCGCGGCACGGTCGCGGCCATCGAGTGCGTCGCCGATTGGGTCTTGGTCATCATCGTGCTCTTCCTCCGACCTGCGTTCGAGCATGCTGTTCGGCGCGACGCCCGTCCCCGTTCCGCCCCAGCGTCGTCGGGACGACGCGCCGACCACTTGCGTCGACCTGTCCAGCGCCGGGCGGGAAATCGCGGCCACGGCGCAAGACCGCGAAAATCCCACCGGCGAACCAGTGGCGTTCGGCCCGCGCGAATGGCGCCGCTGCCCCGCCTGAAAGACCGGACGCCAACGCGCGGGCCGAACTGTTCTCCCCCTCCGCTGACACCTTCAACACGACACCGATGCACTCAGCGGTTCTTGATTGAGACGTGGATCACAATTCTTGGGGGGAGTCCGCCAACCGGGCTCCCAGGACCCGCAACGTCCTCATAGGACGCCGCCGTGCCCGAGGCGAACGCCCAGGACGCTCGCGGCGTCATTCCAACCGTCCTGGTTCCCGAAGTCGTGGCCGCAGCACGGGGCGAATCGGTAATGTCGTTGTCGTGGTGGAGATACGCGCCTTCGCGGAGGCCGACCGCGCCGAGTTGCGCGAGCTGTTCGGGCGCGCGGGCGAGGGTGCGCCGTCCGCCTCGCTGTGGGGGCACGAGGAATCCGAGGCCGCCGTCTACCTGACGCCGTACATGGACCTGGCGCCGGATTCGCTGTTCGTCGCCGTGTCCGGTGGCGCCCTCGTCGGTTACCTGACGGGATGCCTCGACGGCTCGGCGTTCCCCAGCGAGAGCAAGCGCATGGACCAGGCCATCAAGAAGTACCGGCTGATCTTCCGGCCCGGTCCTGCGGCCTTCTTCGCCCGCGCCGCCGTCGACATGGCGCGCATCGCGATCCGGCGCGAGCCCGCCTCGGGCGAGTTCGACGACGCCCGGTGGCCCGCCCACCTGCACATCAACGTGGAGCGCCGGGCGCGCGGAACCGGTGCCGCCGAGGGGCTGATGAACCGGTGGCTCGATCGGCTCCGCGAAGCCCGTTCGCCGGGATGCCACCTGCAGACCCTGCGCGAGAACACCCGCGCGGTCCGGTTCTTCGAACGCATGGGCTTCGCCAAGCACGGCCCGACGCCGCTGGTCCCCGGCATCAGGCAGGACGGCAAGCGGCTGCACCAGCAGACGATGGTCTGGAACCCGTGATGCCGCGGGCGGGAGCTTCCCGCCGCGAGGTGCGGAGGTGGATGCGCTCGCCCTGCTTCCCGAAGAGGCTGAGCACCTCGACGTCGCCGCGTCCGGCGGCGCCGAACCAGTGCGGGATCCGGCAGTCGAACTCGGCCGCTTCGCCGGCCCCCATGACGAAATCGTGGTCCCCCAGCTTCACGCGCAGTCGCCCGCGCAGCACGTAAAGCCACTCGAAGCCCTGGTGGGCACGCAGGTGGGGCTCTTCGTCGTGCGCGGGGATCGTCATCTTGTACGCGCGCGGTTCCCCCTGGTGCCGCGACAACGGGATCAGCACCCGGCCGCCCGCCTTCGCGGGCTGCTGCGGCACGCGCGGATCGAGCATCCGGGGCGCGGAGACGATCTCGTCGAGAGGGACGCCGAGCGCCGCCGTTATCGGCAGGAGGAGTTCCAGGCTCGGCTTGCGCTGCGCCGATTCCAGGCGCGACAGGGTGCTGGTCGAGATGCCGGTGGCTCGCGCGAGAACGGACAGGCTGACGCCCTTCTTCTCGCGGACGCGCCTCAGCCGCGGCGCGATCTGCTCGATCACGGCGCCGACGCTCGGGTTGTCGTCCATGCGGGCAGTCGACCAGATCCGTCCCGGAATCGGCAACGTTGTTTGCTGAAACCGCGAAGACCGCCCGATCCTCCTGGTGGAGGTGGTCCGAGTGGACACGACTGTTGATTCAATGAGGAAACCGTCGCGGAGCGGGAGCTCCGAAAGGCTGCCCGCCGGTGTGTACCTGCTGGGTTTCAGCCTGTTCGCGATGGGAAGCGCGGAGTTCCTGCTGGCCGGAGTGCTACCGGCGGTCGCCGCCGATCTGGAGGTCACGCTCTCCTCCGCCGGGCTCCTGATCACCGCGTTCGCGCTGGGCGTCGTGATCGGCGGCCCGCCGTTCGCCGTGCTCAGCCTGCGCTGGCCGCGCCGCACCGCGCTGGTGGTCACCCAGGGCGTCTTCGCGGCCGGCATCGTCGCCGGACTGCTCGGCGACTACGAGATCTTGCTGGTCACCAGGGCGATCTCGGGCATCGCCTACGCGGGTTTCTTCGCCGTCGCGTCGGTGACCGCGATCGGCCTGGTGACACCGGACCGCAACGCGCGCGCCTCCGGAGTCGTGGTCAGCGGTCTCAGCGTGGCGATGGTCGCCGGCGGCCCCGCGGGCACGCTGCTGAGCCACTTCACCGAATGGCGCGGCGGTTTCTGGGCCGTGGTGGTCCTCACCGCCGCCGGGATGGTCGGCTGCCTGCTCGGGCTCCCCCGCTCCTCGGGCGCCGAGCGGACCGCCGCGCCGAGCGTGTCGCGGGAGCTCGCCACGATGCGGAAGCCGGTGCTCTGGGGCATCTACGCGATCACGATCCTGACCACCGCGGCGTACATGATCACGTTCAACTACCTGGCCGCCATGCTCGCCGGGATCACCGGCGTCCCCGAGGCGTGGATCCCGGCCGTCCTCGCGCTGTTCGGGATCGGCGCCTTCGCCGGGCTGTCCGTCGGCGGCCGCGTCTCCGACCGGCGCCCCCACGTCGTGCTGCTCACCGGCGCCTCGGCGATCGTGATCCTGTCCGTCGCAATGGTTTTCGCGATCCAGCAGGTCTGGGCGGTGGTACCGGCGGTGTTCCTGCTGGGCGTCGCCGCGTTCGTGCTGAACCCGGCCCTGTACGGACGCGTCTTCGCGATCGCGGCCGATGCGCCGACGCTCGCCGGTGCCACCACCGTGTCGGCGTTCCAGCTGGGCATCAGCATCACGCCGGTCCTGGCTGCCGCCTCGCTCGCGCAAGGGGCCGCTCTCACCTCGGTGTGCTTGATCGGCGCGGCCCTCGCCTTGGCCGCCATCCCGCTCGTCCTCCTCGACCGGGCGCGAAAAACCCGCTGAACGCAACGCATGGCGGCCGGCCCGACGCCAGCCGCCATGCCTGCACCAGCTGGACCCAGGGGTCGTGTCGGAATGGTGCGCGGGCACGCGTGGGACGTGGCGGCCCGAGATGCAGGACGGCGGTTTCGCGCGAAACCGCCGTTCCGCGTGGGCAGCGGTGCCGGTTTCGCGCGAAAACGCCACCGGCGTCAGGCACCGGACGGCTTCGGGACGAGCCAGGTGGAGCCATTCTGAAACGACCGTTCAGGCCGCGCGGGCGAGCACCTGGCCGATCGTGCGCGCCCCGTCCGGGAACGCGCCGGGGTTCGGCCGCGCGTAGTTGAGGCGGATGTACTGCCCCGTCGGTTCCGCCGGGAACCACTCGCTGCCCGCGCCGATGATGACGCCCGCCGACTTGCATTCCTGGATGACCCGGCCGAGATCGACGGCGTCCGGCAGCCGCGCCCACAGGTTCAGCCCGCCCTGCGGCACGGCTTCCAGCTCCACGCCGGGCGCGTGCTCGCGGAGGCTTTCGACGAGCAGGTCCCGGCGGGTTCTCAGCTCGTGGCGGAGCCGGCGCAGGTGGGTCCGCCAGGCGGGTTGCGTGACGACGTCGAGCGCGACCGCCTGCAGAACACCGCTGACGTAGATGGATTCCGCCTGCGCATCCGCGAGGATCCGCTTGCGCGCCGGGCCGCGCGCGATCAGCCCGGCGACGCGGACCGCCGGCGAGACGCTCTTGCTCAGCGAGCGGATGTAGACGACGTGCCCTCCGTCGTCCTGCGCCGCGACCGGGCGCGGGTCGGCCGTCATGCCGAAGTCGTGCGCCGCGTCGTCCTCGATGAGGAACGCGCCGTGCCGCCGCACCGTGTCCAGGACCCGACCTGCCAGCTCCGGCGACCACAGCGCCCCCGTCGGGCTGGCGAAGCTGGGCTGGGCGTAGAAGGCACGGGCCCCGGACTGCTCGAAAGCGCGCGAGAGCACGTCGGGATCGGGACCGCCGAAGCCGCTGGGCACCGGGATGACCTGCACGCCGACCTGGGCGGCGGCCAGGATCGCGCCCCAGTAGGTCGGCGACTCCATGAGCAGCGGCCGTCCGATCCCGACGAGAGCGCGGAAAGCGGTGCTCAGCCCGCCCTGGCTGCCCGGGATGACCACGACGTCGCTCGGCGCGACCGGGGTAGTCCCGGCCGGGGTCGCCGACTCCAGTTCGGCCGCGAACCACGACTGCAGTTCCGGCAGGCCCGCCGTCGGCGGCCTGTCGACCAGCGCGTCGGTGCGGGCCACGCGGGTGAACGCCGCGCGGACCAGGCGCTCCGGCAGCAGCGCGCGCTCGGGATATCCCGAATGCAGCGCGATCACGTCGTTCGGGGCGGACTGCAAAGCCGTTGGCAGCTCCGGGATCCGGTGGTTCGGCGCCCCGAGCGCCGCCGTCTGCCACCCGAAATCGTTCGGGCGGGCGACGCGGGCGGCGCGGACGAACGTGCCGACGCCCGGACGGCTCTCCACCACGCCCTGCGCGACCAGGCCGCTCAGCGCCTTCTGCACGGTGACCGGGCTCGCTCCGTGCTGGGCGACCAGCGAACGCGTCGACGGCAGCTTCGCCCCCGGCGGAGCCGCGGCGATCCACTGCCTCAGGGCCGCAGCGATCCTCGCCGGACTGCTATCGTCAGACATGAGTAACAACGATAGCGCTACTCTTACTGCGACGCCAGTGCTATCCCCGTCGGGGACCGGGCTCTGGTGGGGTCTGCTCGGGGTCGCGGCGTTCTCCTTCACCGTCCCGTTCACCCGCGTCGCCGTCGAAAGCGGCGGCATGTCACCGCTGTTCATCGGCTCCGCCCGCGCGGTCATCGCCGCGCTGCTCGCGGCCGCCGCGCTGGCGATCACGAAGCAGCGCCTGCCCCGCGGTATCCAGTGGGGCCGGGTGGCGGTCGTCGCCGGCGGCGTGGTGGTGGGCTTCCCCGTGCTGACCTCCTTCGCTCTCACCACTGCGCCCGCAAGCCACGGCGCCGTCGTCATCGCCGTCCTGCCCGCCGCGACCGCCGTGATGGCCGTGATCCGCGGCCACGAGCGGCCCCCGATGGCGTTCTGGATCATGGCGGCCGTGGGCGCGGTCGCGGCCGTCGTGTTCGCCGCGTTGCAGGGCGGCGGGCTCAGCTCGCTGCACTGGTCCGACCTGCTGCTGTTCGGCGCCGTCGTCGCGGCCGCGATCGGCTACGCGGAAGGCGGGCTCCTCGCCCGCGAACTCGGCGCCTGGCAGACCGTGTCCTGGGCGCTGGTGCTCTCCGCGCCGCTGATGATCGCGCTCACCGGCATCTCGATCGCCGGGCAGGTCCCGAGCGGCACCGCGACCGAATGGGCCGCGTTCGCCTACCTCGCCGTGGTGAGCATGTTCCTCGGCTTCTTCGCCTGGTACCGAGGACTGGCGATCGGCCCGATGGCGCAGGTCAGCCAGGTCCAGCTCGCCCAGCCGGTGATGACCATCAGTTGGGCCGCGCTGTTCCTGCACGAAGAGCTCACCTGGCCCACGGTCCTCGGCGGCATCGCGGTGATCGCCTGCGCCGCAATCGCCGTCCGGTCCCGCCTCGGCCAGACCGCGACCAAGCGCTGAGCGCTCACCCCGCGACCACGAGGGTCGGTCCCCAGTTTCAATTGAAACTGGGGACCACCCCACCACGCGTGCCCTCGCACCAGCCTGAAACGACCCCTGGAGTCGGAGTTTCCTGGCGGCGGATTACCCGGTGATCAGGTAGCCGGATCCGCGGACGGTTTGGATCAGCGGTGGGGCGCCGAGTTTGCGGCGCAGGCGGCCGATCACCACGTCGAGCACGTTCGACGCCGGGTCCGCAGCCTCGTCCCACGCGTAGTCGATCAGCTCCGGGCGCGACAGCGGCTTGCCGGGCGAGGTCATCATCCGCTCCAGGACCAGGAACTCCTTGCGGGTCAAGGTGAGCAGCACGCCGGCCCGGCGCACCTGGTGGTTGCCGCCGTCGAGCTCGACGTCCGCGCAACGCAGCACCGCCGGCCGGCCCGCCGTGGTGCGCCGGCACAGGCCGCGCACCCTGGCCACCAGCTCCGCCATCGCGAAGGGCTTCACCAGGTAGTCGTCGCCGAGGCGCAGGCCGTCGATCCGGTCGGCCAGGCTGTCCCGCGCGGTCAGGAAGAGCACCGGCACCGGCCAGCCTTCCGCGCGCTTGCCGCGCACGTAGTGCAGCGCGTCCCCGGCGGGCAGCATCCGGTCGAACACCGCGCAGTCGTAGGCGTTCACGAACAGCGCCTCGTCGGCGGCGGGCAGGTCGGCCGCGACGTCCACCGCGAACCCGGCGCCGCGCAGGGCCCCGTCGAGCGCCACCCGCAAGTTGTCGTCGTCCTCGGTCACCAACACCCGCACAGGTGCACGCTAGCGCGCCGGCACCGCCCGCATACCGGCATTGGCGAGACCGGGCCAGATCACCCCGCCTCGTCCATCAGCCAGCCCCGGTCCGCCGCCTTGACCCCGGCCTGGAACCTGCTGCGCGCGCCGAGCCGGTTCATGATGTCGGCCACCATCCGCCGGACGGTGCGGACCGAGATGCCCAGGCGGGCCGCCGCCGACTCGTCGGTGCTGCCCGAGCAGAGCAGGGTCAGCAAGTCGCGCTCCCGGCTCGTCAGCACCGAAACGTCGCCGGATTCCGGCAGATCGGCCGGGGTGAGCGGCACCGCGGACCGCCAGATCCGCTCGAACAGGCCCATGGTCGCGGTGACCACGCTGGGCAGCTGGAAGAACGCCGCGCCCGTGGCGCTCCCGGCGTTCGAGCGGTCCGCGGGCAGCACCGCGGACGTCCCGTCGACCACCACCGCCTCCATCGGGACCTCGGCATCGGTCCGGACCTCCGCTCCGGCGAGCGCCAGGCCCGTCAGCGCGCCGGAAAGCCGCACCGCGTCGGGCGCCAGCACCCGGTACCGCACGCCGTGGCGCAGGTTCGCGCCCGACCGGCGCAGCGCACCGATCGGCCAGGACTGCGCGCCGACGGCCATGACCAGCACCTCGCTGGTGGCCGAGGCCAGGAGCGCGTCCATCCTGGCGCGGCCCGTCGCCGGACCGCTTCCCCCGACCAGGCTGAGCCGACCTGCTGGCTGGTCCTCCATGACGGGCACCTCCGTTGAGCGGTGGGAATCGGATTGCGCGGCCGCAGCCCGCTGCTCCTCCGAGCAGGGCTTCCCGGCGCGCCGCAACGAGTTCCGGCCCGCGGCCGGTTCATGCCAGATCGGGCCGATCGGCTGACCTGCGCCCGTCCTCGGGTTAGCGTTCAGTGGCGCGGCTCGCATCGCGTCCCCCGGCTCGAGGAAGGTGTTCCGCGCGGTGTGCGCACCGGGCGGAGCGGGTGGCTGGAACTGCATGACACCGACTTTCCTCCGCACCACATGAGGTTTTGATGACACGGATCATGGTCGTCGAGGACGACGAGAACCTGCGCATCGCGGTCGCCGCGAAACTGCGCACGTCGGACGTCGAAGTCGACGCCTGCGGGGACATCAAGACCGCGGATCCGGCCCTGCGCGAAAACCACTACGACTGCGTGGTGTTCGACCGGATGCTGCCGGACGGCGACGCCATCGACTACGTCCACGCCAGGCGGCGGGAGGGCTGGCACGCGCCGGTGCTGTTCCTCACCGCGCGCGACGCGCTCGCCGACCGGGTGGCGGGATTCGAGCACGGGGGCGACGACTACCTGGTCAAACCGTTCGCCATGGCCGAGCTCGCCGAGCGGGTGGCCAACCTCTGCCGCCGGGCCGGTATCTTCCGGCCCACCGTGCTGAGCCACACCGACCTCGTGATGGACTGCGCGCGTCGCGAGGTGCGCCGGGCGGGCGCGCTGCTGACCTTGACGAACAAGGAGTTCGCCGTGCTCGAATACCTCCTCACCAGGGCGGGGCGAACGGTGGGACGGGCCGATCTGATCGAGCACTGCTGGGACGAGCAGACCGACCCGATGTCCAACGTGGTCGACGCGACGGTCCGGAGGTTGCGCCGGAAGCTGCGCGAACCCGAGTTGATCCACGCGGTGCGCGGCGTCGGCTACCGGCTCGGCACGTCGTGAACCACTCCGCAGCGGACCGGCTGCGCAGGCTGCGCTGGACGCTCACCGCGCTGTTCACGGCGATGAACGCCATCGGGCTCGTGGTGCTCGCCTGGTTCGTGATCAGCGAGGACGGCAAGCGGGGCGTCGAGCAGACCGATGCCGAGCTGCACCGGATCACCTCGTCGGTCAGCAGGCTCGTCGGCTTCGACGAGGCCATCCAGTTCAACCTCGTCAACGCCGACGTGCTCAACGAGGGCTGCCCGCAGTTCGCGATCCTGCCCGGCGGCGCACCCACCTTCCAGCCGCACCTGTCGGACCGGCAGTGCGTGCCGATGGACGTCGGGGTGCTCAACGGGCTGGCGGCCGCGGCCGTCGGCTCCGGCAACCTGGTCTCCGGTTACCAGGAGGGCACCGGCGGCGAGCCGGTCAGGGTGCGGGCCGAGCCGCTGATCAGCCGCGACGGCACCTACATCGGCGCGGTGGTCGCGGTCGCCGACGCCCGCCCGGAGCAGCAGCGGCACACCGAGCTGGTGCTGGTGGTGATCGGCGGGTGCGCGGTGCTGATCGGCGGGCTGGGGGTCGCGAGCCACCTGTTGTCCGGACGCTCGATCCGGCCCGCGGCAGCGGCGTTGCAGCAGCAGGAAGTGTTGCTCGCCGAGACGGCGCACGATCTGCGGACGCCGGTGGCGGCGCTGCGCGCGCTCGCCGAAACCGCGCTCGACAACCCGACCCAGCGCGCCGATCTGCTGCCGCGCACCGTCCAGCTGGCGGCGCGGATGGGCAGCATCATCGATGACCTGCTGGCCCGGGCGCGGCTCGCGGCCGGGGTGGAGCAGCTGACCATCCAGCCGGTCTGGCTGGACCAGCTGGTGGTCGGCGTCGTCGAGGACACCCGGACCGACGGGGCGCAGGTCACCGTCACCGCGGCACCGACCAAAGTGGACGCCGACCCGGTGCTGGTGCAGCGGGCGATCGGAAACCTGCTGGACAACGCGATGCGGTACGGGCGGCAGCCGGGTGCGGACGCGATCGTGCACATCACGGTGGCCGGTGGCACCGTCACGGTGGCCGACCACGGCCCCGGCATCGACGCGGAGGCGGCGGCGGACGCCTTCGACCGGTTCAGCAGCACCGGCGGCTCGTCCGGGCTGGGCCTGTCGATCGTGCGCTGGGTGGCCCAAGCCCACAACGGAACGCTGGCGGTCTACAACGCCGACGAAGGTGGCGCGATCTTCGAGCTGCGCCTCCCCCTGAGCGCATCCTGACCAGATGCCCAGTTTCAATTGAAACTGGGCGTCGAGTGTCGACGTACCCACAGTTTCAATTGAAACTGGTCCCAGGGTTCGGTGAACCGCAGGTTTCAATTGAAACTGGTCTCGGGGTGTCTGCGGGACGCAGGTTTCAATTGAAACTGCGGATCGTGATGTCGTGCCAGGGCAGCAGATCGACCCCGACCCGGTCGAAGGGGTCGCGCACGACGGTGGTGGCAGCAAGGTGTCATCCGGGCCTCGCTCCCCACCTCCGCGCCTACCGTTGGTCCGGATCCGGGCTGGAACGAGACTTCGGGGTGGGGCGTGACCTGGGAACTCAACATGCGGCTCGACGCGACCGACACCGAGGTGGTGCAGATCCAGTCGCTCCTGAGCGATACCAGCAGCACCTGGCTCCGGCTGCGGCCGGTGACCGTCAACAACGAGGAAGGCATCGGGCAGGGCAGGCTGGCGCAGGCGTTCCGGCCGACCTACGTCCCGGCGGCCGAGCAGGTCCGCACCCTCGCCGACGGCGTGCTCGACAAGCTGGAGATGACCACCCACGCGGGCCGCGTCGCCGTTCAGGCGTACCGGGAGGCCGAGATCGCCGCGAGCCAGACCATCGAGGGCGGAATTCCCGGCATCCGCTGAATCCGTCCACACGCGACACTGGGAAGTGCTGTGCCTGTTTCGGAACCCTCCGGGGAATTGTGGTCCAAGGTCAAGCCGCTCACCGAGTGGCCGGACACCAACGAGGACATGGTGGGCGCGATCTACTTCGCGCTGCTGGATTCCGCCGCGGCGTTCGCGGGGCTGGGCGAGGCGGGTCTTGAGGCGGTCTGGGAGGCCTGGCAGGACCCGGCGGGCGGCCAGTTCGTCAGCGTGCTGACCTGGGAGATCAACCTGGGCGTCGGCGCCGCCGGTCAAATGGTGCAGCTCGGCGGGCTGGCCGGCGCGTTCGCCGCCGACGTCAAGAACGCGAAGCAGTACATCCAGAACATCATCGCGCTCAACACCGTCCCGTACGAGGCCGCCGGGGCAGTCCCGTTCATCGGCGACGACGCCCAGGAGCGGATCGTGAAGCAGGTCGCGTCGTGGATCAACAACCACCTCAACGGCCTGCTGGACGGGATCGCCAACCGCCGGGACGTGGACCACGCTGCGATCGTCGCGGAGCTCGGCGAGGGCCGGAACCTGCTGGAGCGGGGCCAGGACCTGCTGGCGGACAACGCCGAACTCATCAACAAGGTGTCCGATGTGGTGGGTGACATCAGCACCACGCTCGGCCTGGCCTCCGACGTGGCCGGGGTCGTCCCGCATCCCATCGCGGAGGGGCTCAGCGAGGCGTTGGGGAACGCGTCGCTGGGCACCGGAGTCGTGGCGCTGGGCGGCCACACGCTGGCCGACAAGGCCGGCGCCGATGTCGCCGAGGAGACGCTGAACTGGGACCGGCAGGCGGTCATCTTCGGCGCGTCAGGCGTGCCGAACGGCACCACCTTCGTCGTCGGGGAGCAGATCGGGGCGGAGTTGGCCACTCCCGACGAGGGTCCGCCGACGTACTTCAACGACCTGCAGTCGTACTGGGTGCCGGAAAGTCCCTTGCAGGGCGCGCTCAGCGGAACACCGCTGCGCATCCTCGTCCCGTTCGCCAACGCGGCCGGGGACGGAATAGCGGCGGACAACGAGAGCCAGGGCGCGCGCGACGAAACCAGGGCGCGGGACCGGGTGGGGGCGCGATGACTCCGGCCGTTCAACCCCGGGCATCGGATTCCGTCCGGATCGAGTTGCCCGAGGGCTTCGAATCGATGCCGCTGCCACCGGGTGCCGCCGAGCAGGGCGCGAGCATCCTCGGCAGGTTCACCGCCGGCGACCCGCCGGTCTCGATGGCGCTGGCCGTCGGCGTCGCCCCGCTGCGCGCGATGCCGCTGCCCGCAGTGGCGATCGCGAGCAGCCTCGTCGTGCCCTACCGGCGGCGGCACCCGGCGGCCCAGGTCGGCGTCGCGATGCTGGCCAACGGGCCGGCGCTGGTGGCCCTGCACGCCGGGGAGTACCGCCTGCCGCCGGAGGTCGCCGAAGTGCGGGAGGCGCTGCTCCTGCCGCGGATCAGGGTGGAAGCGCAAGTACCGGACGGGAACCGGTTGGTCGTCGTGTCGGTCGCGAGTGCCGGGCAGGACGGCTGGCCCGCGGTCATCGCCGAGGCCACCCGCCTCGCCGGCAGTGTCGAAAAGGGACGGAGCACGCGTGCAGAACGGGACCGATGACCACGATCTCGGCGAGATGCGGGAGACCTACGAGCGCCTCGCCGACGGGATCCGGAAGTTCCGGGACGAGCTGACCGCCATGCGGGTCACCGCCGACTCCGCCGACGGCCTCGTCTCGGCGACGGTGAGCGGCCGCGGCGAACTCGTCGAGCTGCACATCGATCCGCGGGTCTTCCGCGCCCCCGATTCGCGGCGGCTGGCCGAGCAGATCATGGGGACCATCCGGTTCGCGGCCGGTTGCGCGCGCGAGGACGTGTTCGAGCTCGCCAAGCCGTTCCTGCCCCCGGACGCCGAAATCGACCGCACCGACGTCGATTTCGACCCCGCGCTGCACCAACTGGACCGCGCGTTGGGCCGCACCAGCTGAGCTCGTGGCCTGTTGCGGCCACGAGCAGCGACGCGGCCCGCACCGGGAAGACCATGGTGGAGATGAGACGACATCGAGTGCTGCTCGCCGCGGTGCTTGCCGCGACGGCGCTTCAGATCACCGGCGGCGCCGTCGCGGACGCCGCTCCCCCGCCCGGCGCCTGCCACGACCCGGAGCCCGCGCGCCCGCAGGTGCGGCAGCAGCCGTGGGCCCAGCAGGTCCTCGCCCCGGAGCGCGCCTGGCCGCACAGCCGGGGCTCCGGGGTGCTGGTCGCGGTCGTCGATTCCGGCGTCGACGCCGATCACCCGCAGCTGCGTCGGCCGGGAAAGGTGTTGCCGGGCCGCGACTTCTACCTGACGGGCGCGCTGCCGGGCGCGTTCGACTGCGTCTCGCACGGCACCGGGGTGGCCGGGATCATCGCCGCCGACCAGGTGCCCGGCGTCGGCTTCCACGGGGTCGCGCCGGACGCGGCGATCCTGCCGGTGCGGATCAGCGACCGGGACGTCGGCGATCGCGGCGAGTCGCTGCGGATCGACCCGCAGGTGGTGGCGAACGGCATCCGCTACGCCGCGGACCAGGGCGCGAAGGTGATCAACCTGTCCCTGGCGGGGCTGGACGACTACCCCGCCATCCGGGGCGCGGTCGCGTACGCGGTGGCCAAGGACGTGCTGGTGGTGGCCGCGGCCGGCAACGCGCAGCGGGACGCGAGCGCCGAACTGCCGTCCTACCCGGCCGCCTACGACGGCGTGCTCGGCGTCGGCGCCGTGGACATCGACGGCGCCCGGATGTCCGGCTCGCAGATCGGCCGGTACGTGGACCTCGTCGCGCCGGGCGAGAAGGTGCTCGCCACGTCCAGGGTGGACGGTCACAACTACGTGGACGGGACCAGCTTCGCCACGCCGTTCGTGGCCGGGACCGCTGCGCTGGTGCGCGCCGCCTGGCCCCGGCTCACCGCGCCCGAGGTCGCCCAGCGGCTGATGGCCACCGCCAGCCCGGCGCGCGGCGGCGCGACCGGCGACGGCTACGGGGCCGGCCTGGTCGATCCGTACCGGGCGGTGACGGACGGGCTCGACCTCAACGGCCCGGCGGCGCTGCCCGCGCACGTCCCGCAGCCCCCGGATCAGGCACGGCTCGACCGGATCGCGTGGGAGCAGGACACGGCGAACGCGGCGAAGTGGCTGACCATCGCCGCGGCCGGGGAGGTCGTGCTGGCCGCGGCGATGGCGGTGGTCCTGCCGCGCGGGCGACGGCGCCGCTGGCGGGCGGGCCGGGCGCGCTCGCTGCCCGCCGAACCCGCCGCCGTCGAACCACCGGAGCAGATCTTCCTCATCCCCGATCGCTGAGGACCGGCGCCGCTACGCGCATTCCTTCCACTCGAAGTGGTAGGTGGTGTCGATGTTGCCGTCGGTGGAGTCCATCGACATGAAGCTCGTCTTCGACGGGTCCGACGTGCCGGCGTCCACCCGCAATTCGGTGTTGATGTTGAAATTGCGCTGTTCGCCGCACGGCTTGTAGACGATCGCGCCGATCTCGGTGGAGTCGGTCACCTGCCAGTTGTCGCTCAGCGGTCCGGAGAACGGCGTCTGGAAACGGCCCGTCTCCGACATTCCCTGAAAGTAGTAGCTCGCCTTCTCCAGTCCGGTCGCCCCCGGTTCGAGGTGGGCGAAACCGCGGTAGTCGGCGCTGGCGATGCCGTAGGTGAATCCCTGCGGAATGTTGACGATCAGGTTGAGCTGGCAGTTCTTGCGGAAAGCGGTGGGATCCGCGCCCGGGCCCACCTTGGCCAGGTAGTCGCTGTAGCTCACGGTGAACGAGGTGTTGTCCGGGGACACCGCGACCGCGGCGGTTCCCGCCGGGCACCCCGATCCGTTCACCGTCGCGACATCGATGGTGATCTTGCCGGTCGGCGGCGGAACGTCGTCGTGGTAGCCCGCCGGGGAGAGCATGGTCAAAGCCGTCAAAGCGGCAGCAGAAAGAGCAGCGAACATGGCGAACGCCCTTCATGGAAAGCGAACAGACAAAACTTCACTGCTGTGAATGAGCCTTTCCAACCTCGTTTTGCGTGGCAGTGCAAGTGGCGGAACCTCAGAGGCTCCCTGGTCTGTGGGTGCCCCTCCTGATGTATGTCCAATACACGGCGGAGGGGCCGTCCTCGCCAGGAAGCCTCTGAGAACCCGCGGCGGTGCCGGTGTCGTAGGTGGGTTATGCGCCTGCGGCGCATGCGACACCCATCGACGTGCAGCTTGCGACCCGCGGCTGCGGGCCGACCAGGATGGAAAACGCTCAATGCGATGAGAGTAGCGGCGGGACCGATCGCGGCACGCCTCTGAACGGGCTAAAACCGCCGAGTCTCGAAAACTGTTAATGCGCGGGGAAATTGGGCCGCGGTGCTTTCCCTCGCGAACACCGGATGCCCGGCGCGGTGTGGCGCCGGGCATCCGGTGATGACGAAATGTCTAGATGTTGGTGACGATGTTGATGCCTTGCCGCAGGGTCTGGTTGCCGATGTCGCCGACGTTGCCGTAGGCGTTGCCCTCCGCGTTCAGCCCCTCCTGCCAGTACCCGGTTTCCTTCTGGCGCAGCTGGTAGGACTGCGCCATCTGCTGGTGGGCCTCGTCGAAGTGGTTGAGGTTCATCGCTTGCTGGACCTGCCCGTCGAAGTAGTCCCCGATCTGGGCCGCCGTCTTCTGCGCATCGGACATCGCCATGTCCATCATGTCGCAGACGATCTTGAATTCGCCGCCGGTCGACATTCGCTACTCCCTTCAGGTCGGGTTGATGACGCTCGCGGTGCCGTAGTCCGGCGCGGCGAGCACGCTCTGGGCGGCGTCCTGGCCGCCCTGGTACACCGACAGCAGCTGGTTGTTGTTGTCGACCAGGAGCTGGTTGTGGTCCGCGACCTTCCGCCACTGGTCGTCGCGGTTCTGGCCGACCGAGAAGGCCGCGGCCTGCGGCGACCCCAGCAGTCCACCCTGGACCGTCTCGCTGTTGCGCTGGCTGTGGGCCACGCTCGCGCCGTTCTGGTCGCGCTGGCTGTTCTCCGTCAGGGAGACCAGGTGCTGCATCGCCCCGTAATCGATGTGGGCCTGGTTGGAAACCATCCACCCCTCCTCTGCTCGGCGTGCGGTTCCGATGCCGAAGCTAGAGCGCGGAACCGGTCCCGCGCCCCGGCGCGGCACGTTCCTGCCATCGCCCGCGCCCACCGCCGCCGATCGCGAACCATCACGGTCATGGCGACAGTCGTGGTGAAGAGGCCGGCCCGCAGACCGGCGCCGGAGATGCCCGCCGGCGAGCTGGTGCTGCAGGCCCCGCCGGAGATCCCGCCGCCGCCCGCCCGGCAGTGGACGCAGGTGTTCATGGTCCTGCCCATGGTGGCGATGACGGCGGGCATGATGCTGATGTTCTCCGGTTCGCTGGGCGGTTCCATCCGCTTCGTCATGTACGGGCTGATGGGCGTGGCGATGCTCGGCATGGTCGTCATGGGCTTCCTGCAGAGCGGCGGCCCGAGCAAGCGCGAGATGGGCCACGCCCGGCGCAAGTACCTGCGGCACCTCGCCCAGCACCGGCAACGGTTCCGGCGGTCGGTGCGCGGGCAGCGCGCGGCGATGGAATACCTGCACCCGGACCCCGCCTCGCTGTGGTCGGTGGCGGCGAGCTACCGGTTGTGGGAGCGGCGCAAGGACGACCCGGATTTCGGTGTCGCCCGGATCGGCAGCGGCGCCCAGCGCCCGACTGTCACGCTGGTCGCCCCCGACACCAAGCCGCTGGAGGAACTCGAACCGCTGTCCGCGCTGGCGCTGCGCAGGTTCATCACCACGTATTCCACAGTGGACCGCTTGCCGGTCGCGATCGCGGTCAACGGGTTCAGCCGGATCTACCTGCGCGGCGACCGCGCTGCGGCGCTGGGCGTGCTGCGCGCGATGCTCGCGCAGCTGGCCACCTCGCACTCCCCGGACGACCTGCGGATCGCGGTGTGCGCGGGCGAGGAGCGCCGCCCGGACTGGGAGTGGGTCAAGTGGCTGCCGCACGCGCTGCACCCGGAGCGCACCGACGCGGTCGGGCCGGTTCGCTTGGTGGCGCAGGATATTCCGGCTCTGGAATCGATGCTGGAGGAGGAGCTCGCCAAGCGGCCGCGCTTCGACCCGGAGGCCGGGGCGGGCATCCCGGGCCCGCACCTGGTGGTGGTGCTCGACGGCGGCTCGGTCGCCGGTTCCGATCACCTGATGACCGGCGGCGGCGTGGAAGGCGTGACCGTGGTGGACCTGACCACCGCGCCGCCGCGGGCGCTGGACCGGAGCGCGGTCGTGCTGGACGTGACCGCCGACGGCGAACTGGGCAGCGAGACGATGGACGGCGCCGCTCAGGTCGGCCGGGCGGACTCGCTCGGCGCGGCCGCCGCCGAGGGCCTGGCCCGGCAGCTGGCCCCGCTGCGGCTGACCGCCGGCGTGCGCGGCGATGCGCCGATGACCAACGAGCTGGGCCTGGCCGACCTGCTGGAGCTGGGCGACCCGTACGAGCTCGACCCGGCCGAGACCTGGGCGCCGCGGCCGAACCGGGACCGGCTGCGGGTGAAGTTCGGCATCCGGGCCGACGGCGTTCCGATCGAGATCGACCTGAAGGAGTCGGCCCAGGACGGCATGGGCCCGCACGGCCTGCTGGTCGGCGCCACCGGATCCGGCAAGTCGGAGCTGCTGCGCACCCTCGTGCTGGCGCTGGCCGTCACCCACCCGCCGAACTCGCTGAACTTCGCGCTGGTGGACTTCAAGGGCGGCGCCACCTTCGCTCGGCTGGACGCGTTGCCGCACACCAGCGCGGTGATCACCAACCTCGCCGAGGAACTGCACCTGGTCGACCGGATGACCGACGCCATCAACGGCGAGCTGATCCGCCGCCAGGAGCTGCTGCGCGCGGCGGGCGACTTCGCCTCCCTGCGCGACTACGAGAAGGCCCGCGCCGCCGGCGCCCCGCTGCCCGAGGTGCCGACGCTGCTGGTCATCTGCGACGAGTTCTCCGAACTGCTGTCCGCCAAACCGGAGTTCATCGATCTGTTCGTCCAAATAGGACGGGTCGGCCGCTCGCTCGGCGTGCACCTCCTGCTCGCCTCGCAGCGGCTGGACGAGGGCCGCCTGCGCGGCCTGGAAACCCACCTGTCCTACCGGATCGGGCTGCGCACCTTCTCCGAGATGGAGAGCCGGGCCGTGCTCGGCGTGCCCGACGCCTTCCGGCTGCCGAGGGCTCCCGGGCACGGATTCCTCAAGGTCGGCACCGAGCCGATGGACCGGTTCCGCTCCGCCTACGTCTCCGGCGTCTACCAGAGCGCCGCCGGAACCGGCGTGGCCGCGGCCTTCGGCGAACGGCTGGCGCTGCACGAGTACACGACCACGTACCTCGCCCCGGAGCCCACTCTCGACGACGTGCCGGAGGAGCCGGAGGCCAACGAGGAGGCCGCCGTCGGCGAAACGCTGCTGGACGTCATGGTGGACCGGCTGCAGGGCCGGGGCACGCCGGCGCACCAGGTCTGGCTGCCGCCGCTGTCCGAATCGCCGTCGCTGGACGCCGTGCTGCCGCCGCTGACCGCCGATCCGGTGCGCGGGTTGACCGCCGCCCCGGCGGGCACGCTCCGCCCGGTGCTGGGCATCGTGGACCGGCCGCTGGAGCAGCGGCGCGACCCGCTGGAGCTCGACCTGTCCGGCGCCGCCGGGCACGTGCTGGTGCTCGGTGCCCCGCAGACCGGCAAGAGCACCGCGCTGCGCACCCTGATCACCAGCCTCGCCCTCACCCACACCCCGCGCGAAACCCAGTTCTACTGCCTGGACTTCGGCGGCGGCACGCTCGGCTCTCTCGCCGGCCTGCCGCACGTCGCGGGCGTGTCGGGACGCCTGGACACCGGCGCGGTCCGGCGCACCGTCGCCGAGGTGGCGACGCTGCTCGCCCAGCGCGAGCGGATGTTCGCCGAGCACCAGATCGACGGCATCGCCACCTACCGCCGGCTGCGCGCCGAGGGCCGGTTCGCCGACCACCCGCACGGCGACGTCTTCCTGGTGATCGACGGCTGGCAGACGCTGCGCAACGACTTCACCGACCTGGAGGAGGTCGTCGGCGACATCGCCGCCCGCGGCCTGTCCTACGGCGTGCACGTGGTGGCGTCCTGCGCCCGCTCCTTCGAGCTGCGGATGAACGTCCGGGACCTGTTCGCCAGCAGGCTGGAGCTGAAGATCGGCGACCCGATCGACTCGATCGTCGACCGGCGCGCCGCGATGAGCGTGCCCGCCGACTCGCCCGGGCGGGGCCTCGCGATGAGCGGGCACCAGATGCTGGTGGCGCTGCCCAGGATCGACGGGGTGAGCAGCGCAGGCGATCTGGCCGGCGGCATCGGCGCGCTGGTCGAGGCGGTCGGCGCGGCGTGGCCGGGCGAGCCCGCGCCGCCGGTGCGGCTGCTGCCGGGCGTGCTGCCCTACGCCGAGCTGCCCGCCACCGACGAGCTCACCGGGGACGAGGCGGGACTCGCGGTCGGCATCCACGAGCGCGACCTCTCCCCGATGCGGCTGGACTTCACCGCCGACCCGCACTTCTTCCTGCTGGCCGACACCGAGTCCGGCAAGACCACGTTCCTGCGGGTGCTGGCCCGGCGGATCTGCCAGGCGTACTCGCCGAGCGAGGCGCGGATCGTGCTCGTCGACCACCGGCGCGGTCTGCTCGGCGAGATCGGCGACGAGCACCTGCTCGGCACCGGCACCAACGACGCGCACAGCCGCGGCCTGCTGGCCGAGGTGGCCGCCGAGCTGACCAAGCGGCTGCCGGGCCAGGACATCACGCCGGAGCAGCTGCGGGCCCGGAACTGGTGGCAGGGACCGGAGATCTTCGTGCTCGTCGACGACTACGACATGGTGGCCACGCACCAGGAACACCCGCTGATGTCGCTGCTGCCGCTGGCGGCGCAGGGCGCCGACATCGGCCTGCACGTCGTGCTGGCCCGCCGCACCGGCGGGGCAGGGCGCGGGCTGTTCGAGCCGTTCCTGGCCCGGCTGCGGGAAGTCGGCGCGCCCGGCCTGATGATGTCCGGCGACCGGGACGAGGGCCCGCTGCTGGGCGGCATGCGCGCCCAGGTGCTGCCGCCGGGCCGCGGCTGGCTGGTCGACCGCCGCGGGCAGAAGGACCAGGTCCAGATCGCCTGGCTCCCGCCGGGCTCGTAGCCGAAATGGCCGGTTGCTGTCGCCGCCCCCACCGCGACCGGCCGCCGTGCTTCGCTGAGCAGGGGGCAGGCGATGCGCGAAAACCCGTGGCTATCCAGCGGAACTGCCGGGCCGACCCGGACCGCACACGCGCGACACCGCGCCGGACATCGAGGAGGGGCGTATGCCCGCAGCAGAGGTCAACGGCAACACCGAGGCGATGAGCGCGTTCTCCAGCCGGCTCACCGCTCCACCGATGCCGCCGTCGCTCACGCGGCTGGGGACGCCGCCGAACCTGTCCGGCCTGTTCGAGGGGATCGCGATGTCCGTGCTGGACAAGGCCGCCACGGCGGCCATGGCCACGTACCTGACGAAGGTGACCGAGGACCTGGTGACCGACTCCGCGAAGGTCAAGGCGGCCGCGGCGACCTACAGCGCCGCCGACGTGACCAGCGCGCTCACGCTGACCGCCTCGGCCCTGAAGCTCGCGAACAAGGGGCTCGGCCTGCTGAAGCAGGCGGGCGGGACGTTCGGCCAGCAACCCGCCGCGAAGCCGGGTGACGAGCCCGGAACCGCCTCCCCGACCAGCGCCGCCTGAGGAGGGCATCCATGGCAATCCCCTACAACCTGCTGCCCATCGAGGCGCACATGGCGATGATCACCGCCGAGCAGGCGAACGTCGCCGTCCTCACCGACGCGGCGCGGATGTGGACCGAGGTCCGCGCCTGGATCGAAGAGGCCAGGGTGGAACTGCACACCCGCGCGGGCGAGCTCGCTCCACATTGGAAGGACGACGCCGGGCGGGCGCACGAGGAGAAGGTCCAGCGGTCGCTGGCCGAGCTGACCATGTGGGCCGACCGGATCGACGCGGCCCAGCCGGTCGAGACGCTGACCACGCTGGCCGGCGCGATCCCGGAGGCGCTCGGGACCGTGACCGGCCTCTACGAGTCCTACATGCTCGCCATGTCCAACCCGCTCACCATGGGGATGGCCCCGGCGTTCCAGCAGGCGGCCGGCGCGCGGATGTCGGCCCTGGGCGCGCAGTTCGACATGTCGATGCTCAAGGTGGTCGCGGCCTCCGGGCTCCAGTCGCCGGGCGACGTGCTGCCCGCGCCGGAGGGCGGCCTCCCCGTTGTCGAAGGCTCGCCGGGCGAGTTCCTCAAGGCGGCGAACGCCGGGATGGACGTCCTGTCGGAACTGCAGAACCTGGCGTCGTCGATGACCGACGGCGCGACCGCACCGGACCTCTCCGGCGCGACCGGGCCGTCGCTGGCCGGGGCGACACCCGTGACCGGCCCGGTCCCGAACGCGCACCTGGGCGCCGGGCTGCCGTCGGCGTCCGGCCCGCCGGTGCCGTCGGCTGGACTGGGCTGGGCGGGCGCGGCGGGCGGAGCGGGCATGATGCCGCTGGCGAAGCCGGTAGCGGGCAAGCGGGCGCCCAGCCTGGCCGCCGAGGTGAAGCCGGGAACCGCCGCCGCGGCCGGGACGAAACCGGTCGCGGGCGCGATGCCGCCGCCGATGATCCCGCCGTCCGCCGGTCAGGGCGCGACGGGCACGCTGCGCCCGGGCAGCGCCGAGCAGTCCACCGGCCGGACCGAGACCAAGCGCAGACCGGCCGGAACCGACGGCGTGCCGGAGAGCCTGCGCGGCCGCTCCGGCGGCGACGCCGCCTTCCACCGGACGAGCGGCCAACGCACCCGCGAAGCAGGCCCGGCCCGGCTGCCCGACGACGAGCTGTGGCAGGCAAATCTGCCCGCAACACGCCGATAACCGTTTCACAGCAGGGAATTCCGGCACCTGTCGTGCGGGACTGGCACCTCCTGCCGGCGCGCGGGCGCCTGCGCCCAGATCGCCGGCACCCGCGCACCCCCACCGCCCACACTGGACATGACACCTGCCGCAAGTTCCATTGAAATCGAAGGTCCGATTTCAATGAGATTCTGCGCGGATGGCCTGTGTCCTGGGTCGTGAGTGGTCATGGCTGCTGTGGCGACCATAGCCACTCACGACCGCGGGACGTCGGGTCGTGAGTGG
>NZ_JBSGJZ010000037.1:0-23150 GCF_053605825.1 Saccharopolyspora sp. NPDC003752
GCAGGCGCAGGCGCAGGCCGAGAGCACCCCAGTGACGTACATCGACCACAAACCCGGGCCCTAAAGCCTTCTACCAGAAACAGGATCCCCCGACGGATCCGACGGCAACTCACCCGAAAACGGCTCCGCCGCGCCCGGCTTGCCGCTCCGCATAGGCGTCAGCGGCTGATAACCCTCGCGTGTGGGACCAGGAACGCCGGCCGGGTCCGGTGCCCCGTTCATGTTCAGCGCGTTCTTGCCGACATACTCAGCATTGTCCTCAGTCGCGACACAATAACCCGCGAACTGACGCAGACTCTTACCCAGCTGCCCCACAGCCTTCGCCAGACCCGACGCACAATCCACGAAAACTTGGGTAGCCTTGGTGTAGGGCGGCTCGAACTCCTTCCAACTGTCGTCTGGCTTGCCGTCGACAAGAGGCTTGTAATCGATCAATGGCTGATGGTTTTCCGCGAAGACGCGGAAGTCGTCACCAGCACCATCGAAATGCGCGGCACTGCGAAACATGCTGCGCGTGTTCACGCTGATGCGGGGAGGACCCGGATCGAAGTTCGCCGGGCTGTGGCTCCTGGGCGGAGAGCTGTCATCGTCACTGCCATAGCGACTGTCGTAGCCGGGATCAGACTTCGTGGTCATCTGCATCAGTCCCTGATGTTCATCACGTCGCGGGTTACCTCGTGCAACTCCGGCTCCGGTTTCAGCAACGACTGGATGTCGATGTCACCGGAGAAGAGCTTCTGAGCGTCCACCCCAGGCGGCAACGACGGCGCCATCACGTCAGCTGCTTCGCGCATAGCCTGCTGCTGGGCGTCAGCGATGACCTTGAGTACCGTGCTCGCCAGGTCGGCGGGCGCCATGCGCTTGTAGGCGCCGGTCGGGAACTCGATGTCCTTCACCACACCGCCGTGCCCCACCGTCACTGCCACAGTCCGCCTGGGCGCCGTCACGGTGCAGGAGATTTCCCGCAGCCGCCGTTGGGTTTCCTTCACCTCGGCGAACTGCCTCCGGTACTGCGCCAACAACTGCTCAAGCTCCTCAGCACCCGACATCCACACCCTCCTTCATCGAGCGAAATTTGGCTGACACCCCAGCCGGACACATCGACAGCAGTAAAACCAGGTGCGGCTGCGCCGTTCAATACGAATCGGGCCGATGCGGGCCTTAGGTGAAGCCAAAGCTGCCCGGCGACACCCCGGCCACACCCCAGGTTTGCACGTGACCCATTGAGACGCCCTATGACGTCGAGGACTACCGACCACCAAGACGCCACCAGCCACCACCACCTTGCACCGACCTGGACACGCGCGGCGGGATCATCGCGGGCGCGGTCCGACACGAATGAGCAGACGGCGCAGAAATTCTCGGCCCTGCCAGAAATTACGCGGCGTCATCGAAATCACCGTGACGCCGGCGCGCGACCTAGCCTGCCCAGGTTCCGGCTGCTGATGCACTCCGAGACCGGGCCGCCCATGGAGTGTTCACCGCCGACTACGACAACGACGGCCGCCAAGCCGTCCTCAAGACGATCGCCGGCATCAACGAGGCAAGCGTGTGCACCGGTCAAACCCGGCCGGTCGACTCGCGCGAGGCCGCACTGGAAGTGCTCGGCATGTGCAACTGGGGCGTCTGGTGGCTCCAGCCCCAGCGGCCCAGACCGCGAGTTCAGAGTCGCGGTGTTGGCGCAACAGCCGCGCGAATTCGGCCGCGACCCGGATTGTGGTCGCGACTTGCTCCGAGCGGCTCACGACCGCATCAGCTTGCCCACCGCTGCCGCGAGATTGAGGGCTTGATCGCGGTTCAGACGCGGGTCACAAGCTGTCTCGTACCGCTGGCCCAGACTTTCCATGGTCACCGAGGGACTCCCGCCGACGCATTCGGTGACGGGCTCACCGGTGAGCTCCAGGTGCAGGCCTCCTGGGTGGGTCCCGAGCGCCCGGTGGACTTCGAAAAAGCCCACGACCTCGTCGAGCACGTCATCGAAACGACGGGTTTTGTACCCGCTCGGCGAAGAGAAGGTGTTTCCGTGCATGGGATCGCACACCCAGGTCACCGCGGCCTCGCTCGCTGTGACCTCTTCCACGAGCGGCGGGAGAATTTCGCGGATCTTGCCAGCGCTCATTCGAGTGATCAGCGTGATTCGTCCCGGTTGATCGTCCGGGTTCAGCCTTTCGATCAGCGCCAACACGTCGGCTGGGGAGGCAGTCGGGCCGAGTTTCACACCGATCGGATTGCAAACCCCAGCGGCGAACTCGACATGCGCACCGTCGAGGCTTCTGGTCCGCTCCCCGATCCACAGCATATGTCCCGATGAGCCGAATCGTCGACCAGTCAGGAAGTCAGTGCGGCTGAGTCCCATTTCGTACGGAAGCAGCAGCGCCTCGTGGCTGGTGAAGAACTCCTCGCCCGCGAAATCCCGAAGCCACATCAGGGTGTCAGACGCGGACCGGTACGCCTGAAGGAGTCTACGGGGGTCCGGTGTGCGTTCCTGAGCCGAGAACTCCATCCCGTTCACGGCGTCGCCTCGGTAGCTCGGAAGAGCCGTCCCGCCCCTGGTTTCCGTTGCAGAGGAGCGCGGCTTCCCGTACTGGCCCGCGATGCGGCCGATGGTCACCACCGGCAGTCTCATGCTGGCGGCGATCACCTCCGCCATCTGGCGGAGTACGCGTACCTTCCCCTCGAAGGTTGCTGGGACCGCCTCAGCGAAGGTTTCCGCGCAGTCCCCACCTTGGATGAGGAATGCCTCGCCAGCAGCCACCGAGGCGAGCTTGGCCAGCAGCCGATCGCAATCCCGGGGCGAGACGAGTGGCGGCTGCCCAGCGAGCTCATCCACCACGTCCCGTAGTGCACACGCGTCCGGCCATTCTGGTTGCTGCGCTGCCGGCGAATCAAGCACGACGTGCGAGCTCATCATCTTCCCCCCTCATCTGGCATTAGAGTTGCGTGTTGTCCTCGGCAGATCCGCAGCAGTGCCGCCGCGAGCGCGCTACCGGCATCGCCGAACGGCGCGCAGTAGTTCTTAATGATCTCGGCTTCCCTGACGGGTTCGACCCGCTGACCACCCGCGTCGGTGCGCGCGCGCTGCACTCGTTGAGACATCGCCTTGCGAGTGTGGATCAAATCCATAATTCTCTGGTCGATTTCGTCAATGCGCTGGCGAATCACCGACACGTCAACCTTGTCACTGGCAGGTTCCTCGGTCACGGCGGTGGGGGACATTTTCACTTTTCCTCCATGGCTCATAGCAGTGCTTTATGATGTCTTGGCGTGTCTGTAGGATCATCCAATGTGGATTCCGACTAACTCCGGTCGTGGCCCCGAAGGAGATCGAGCGGATTCGTCCTCGGCCGGTGGAGTCCGGCTGTCACCGCCACGTCACCCTCACTGTCCTCGCCAAGCCCTCTGCCCCCTGCTCCACCTCAACCACGAGTTATGAACAACGCACTACGTAGTCGCACCGACGCGTTCGGCCGCGACACGTGGCGCCGGCACCGGCCACTGGCCTGACAGATGGCCTGGCTTCACGCTGATGCGGGCAATCCGCTCGAACGCCTTCGCATATGCCTCCTCGACCTCGGCCAAGTCTTCGGCACGGAGAGCTGTCGAGAGATTGATGAGGCCGCGCGGGGTGGTGTAGACGCCCAGGTTGAGCAACGCCAGGTGCAGAGCGGACAGCAGGTCGGTGTTCGTTTCCCGCACATGGGCGGCTGACGTAGGAGGCGTATCGGTGAAGTGCACGTTGAGGATGGAACCCGCGCGAGTTATCACGATCGGCATGCCGGCTTGTGCGGCACTGCTGGTGATGCTCGCGGCCAAGGTCGTCGCCGCCCGCTCCAGTCGATCGATGGCCCCCACATTCAGGTGTGCCAACGTGATCGCGCCTGCCGCTGTCGCGGCTGGGTGGCCGTTGAAGGTCCCCGAGTGCGTGAGACGATCGGGAGTGCCGGGAGCTGTCAACAGCAGCAGATCCCGCGCTCCGCCGACAGCGCCGATGGGCAAGCCGCCGCCGATGATCTTGCCGAGGAGCGTGAGATCTGGTGTCAGGCCGAGCTTCGCCTGTTCCCCTCCCACGTCGTTGCGGAGTGACTGCACCTCATCCAGGACGAACAACGCTCCGCGCGAGCGCGCCAGGTCTTGAACTCCGCGCAGGAATCCCGGCGCGGACGGGATCACCCCACCAGCTCCGAGGAACGGCTCGGCGAACACCGCGGCGATCTCGTTCGTCATCGCCTGGTCGACCGCGTCGAGGTCGTTGTACGGCACCGTCACCACCTGTGGATGACCTTGCATCAGTTCGGGAGCGCTGCCGTGATAGCTCCCGTCGAAGACGAGTACCTTGTGACGCCCGGTCGCTCGTGTCGCCAG
Organism: Saccharopolyspora sp. NPDC003752; assembly: GCF_053605825.1. Classification (NCBI taxonomy): domain Bacteria; kingdom Bacillati; phylum Actinomycetota; class Actinomycetes; order Pseudonocardiales; family Pseudonocardiaceae; genus Saccharopolyspora; species Saccharopolyspora sp. NPDC003752. Next base: position 4,363 of record NZ_JBSGJZ010000037.1, read on the forward strand.
CCTCGCAGCCAGCTGCGCTGCCTCGGTTCCCGAGTTCGTGAACCGAACCAGCTCCACCGTGTGGATTCTGCTGGTCAGCATTTCCGCGAGGTACAACTGGGACTCGTGTGGACTGGCGAAAACCGTGCCTCGCCGCAAAACAGCTACAGCGGCCTCCGTCGCGGGGCCGTACGCACTCCCGTGGACGAGAGAGGTGTAGTTGTTGACGAGATCGACGTAGTGGTTGCCGTCGAGATCGGTCAAGTACGCCCCTTGCCCCTTTCCGATCAACGTCGGATACGGGAAGTACGTGGTGACGGTCCTGGTCTCACCGCCTGGCAGTACCAGCTTTCCGCGCTGCCACGCAGCTGCGGACAACGATGTCCGGGCGCGGTAGTCATCCAGCAGGCTTGCATATGAGGACTCGTTACGAATAGTTGATCCAACGGTGCTCGCCATGGCGGCGTCCACCCCTCACGTCATTAGTAATGGAACCACGTCAGTACCGGTGTCCTGACTACCCCACACCACATGTACGGCGGCGACCTCAGAACCAGTTTGCCGTGGTCGAGTTCCATCACTCGGCACTGCTCCAGCCCCACCCAGTCGGGAAACGAGCTGACTTCGACGTGATGTACGATTACTTTATCCTCGATGCGGTACGTGCCGCTGTACCCGAGGCAACCGTCTACAGTCGACGTTTTCTGTTTAATCGTGGCATATCGAGGAAAGGGAACTCCCAGCGCTGCCTGCTCAGCGCGCATCAGGATCACCGACATGTGCCCGTCGCCGGTGTAGACGAGCTTGCCGACGGGAGCGCGCCCAAAAGGCTCGTCGACGACCTCCCCAGCCGAGTCCAACTCCTGATAGGACTCCAACCGCCACGTCCCCACCAGCTCGCTGACCGCGGTCACCGGTCGACCTGGCCTGATCGAGCCCAGTCAGGCGACAGGACTTCTTCGACGACGGATTCCACGTAGTCGGTGATCGATATGTCCTGCTCGAGGAACGGCACGATCTTGCGAACCTGTTCGTAGAGCGGACGGGTTGAGGACGAGAGGCCCTCAGCACCTCGGATGTCGATGGCCTGACAAGCACAGATCAGCTCGAACGCGACGACGTACATCGCGTTGCGGAGCACCTCAGTGGCCCGCCGCGCCGCGACGAAGCCGAATGACACGATGTCCTGGAAGTCGCCGGTGCTGGTGAGCGACTGGATCGAGACCGGCATCGCGAGTGACCGGTTCTCCGCGGTGAGCGACGCGGTCATGAACTGACCGCCCATGAGCCCGAGCCGCAGCCCGGGATCCACGCTGCACAGGAACGAAGGCAGCCCGTTGCTGTTGCTCTTGTCGAGGAACCGGTCGACCCGGCGGTTAGCCAGGTTGGTCAAAGTCGCCATCGCGATCGTCAGGTGGTCCATCGCCATCGCGACGTACTGCCCGTGAAAGTGTCCGTTGTGGAACACGTCGTCCTCGTTGGGAATGATCAACGGGTTGTCGTTGGACGAGTTGAGCTCGTTCTCCACGGTGCTCGTCACGGAACGCAGAGTTTCCAGCACTGGACCCAAGATCTGCGGTGTGCACCGGATGGAGTAGGCGTCCTCGATCGGTTGGGAACCCGCTTTCGCCGCATCGCCCATCTCGCCCGCCAGGGTCCGCGCGGTCTGCTCCTCGACGACGGCCAGCGTGGAGTCCGCAAGCAACGACCAGATACGCTCGGCGATCTCCTGTTGCCCAATATGGGGCTTGAGTCGATGCACGCGCGGGTCGAACGGTTTGGTCATTCCCGCGAGGCCCTCGATGGACAGCGCGGACACTGTCAGGTAGGTGTCCAGCAGGTACCTGGCACGTTCGACCGCTATGGCACCCATGCCGACCATGCCCGATGTCCCGTTGATCAGCGCCAAGCCTTCCTTGTAGGACAAGTGCATCGGCTCGATGCCCACTTGGGCGAGGACATCCGCGCCCGCCATGACCTTGCCGTGCAACCGTGCCTTGCCCTGGCCGATGCACACCAGCGCTATCGCCGCCAGCGGTCCGAGGTCACCGCTGGTGCCCAACGAGCCTTTCTCAGGGATGCAGGGTATGACGCCCGCGTTGTAGATCGCGACGAGTTTGTCGAAGTTCTCGATCGAGATCGCCGAGTGCCCCCTGGACAGCGACACGATCCGCGACAGCATGATCGAGCGGGTGGTGTGGTCATCCACATAGGACCCGACATTGGTCGCCACCGCATTGATCAGGTTCTCTTGCAACGTGGTGGCCAATGTGGTGGGGACCAGCCAGTCGACGAACCCTCCCATGCTGGTGTTCACTCCGTAGATGACCCGCTCTTCGTCAACGAACCGCACCAGCGTGGAGCGTGCGACCTCGACTCGGTCGCGGATGGTGCTGTCGACGGATACCTCAACACCATCTCCGGCAGCTTCGACGATACTCCCCAGGGAAACTCGATCGTCGCCGGCAAACATGACATGCATTTCGTTGAGACCTTTCAGCCGATCGTTCAAACAGCGCGTCAGCGGCATTACCTGAACACAAGAGCAACGGAACTTCGGTCTTGCTCGCATCATTACGGCGGACGATCCGCACACCTTTGACGATCGACAATGGGGAAATATCGGATATTAATGATCTTCCGACTATAGGGCGTGTCGTTATACTTGACTCGTGTCGCGCTGTGCGATGAGCGTGAGGTGTCGAGGTCTTCGAAGCCGGCGGGCAAGCAGGCCCGCGTGCGCAGGCCAGCTACCTCTTTCTCGACCATACCGGCCTCCAAATACAAACCATAGATCACCCAGATATTCCGGGAGATCATCAGCCGGGACAAGAACCGCAACCTCTCGTTTACCGAACAGTTTCGCGCGGCTGCGGAATAGCAAGTCCGGTAGTCCGTTAACCGACACCGGTAAGGCTATGACGCTCAGCACACAATGGATAGCGGGATGTACCATCGTGCAGAGTGGACTGCCCTCGAAGAACACGCTCGCCGGTGCTGCCCACGCTTCCCATCAACGTCCGCCCCAAGCGGCCGGCCAGCTGTCGTTCATCCTCGGCGCCACAGCGGCCGTGCTGGGGCGCGAGGTCGTGTCACTCCGCACGCCGACGCCGATGGGTGATGGCGGATCGTTGCTCGAGTCCGTATCGGAGGAGATCGGCGCGTTGCTGGCGCCGGGTTACCTGGGGATGAACAAGTCGACGGCGCCGGTGTAGGCGGTGAAGTACAGCTCGCCCTTGTGGTCGATCGCGCACATGGCGTTCACGCTGAACCGCGTGCGAAAGCCCAAGCCCGGCAGGTGGTTCGCGGCGTTTCGCACGGAGCGTCCGCACACGACACTCGCGCCAGAGCGCCAACTCGCCGAAAAGTCCTCATCAGACAGGGACGCGACCGGTATCAGGCACGTTCGGTGCCGAATCCACCGAGAGCAGCCGCTCCAGGGCAGAATCGGTTTCCCCTGTGCACCTGTGTTCACCAACCCTGTTGACGGGCGTCGTATCGCCCGGTGGGCTTGTGTGCTGGTCAAGCCACATCCTCATCGAGGAGCGAAAATGTCAAATCCGGCCGCAGGCGTCGACAGTGCCTCATTCGAGAAGCTGTACAGCGGCGATACCCCGAAAGCCCCGAAGATGCCGTGGGACCTCGGCGCACCGCAACCCCTGGTCGTCGAGCTGGCCGAGGCAGGCGAGTTCACCGGCGACGTACTCGACATCGGTTGCGGGCTCGGCGACAACTCCGTGTTCCTCGCGTCGCGCGGGCTGCGCGTCACCGGGCTCGATTGCGCGCCGTCAGCGGTCGAGCAGGCACGGGCCAGAGCAGCCGCGAAAGGCGTCGATGTCACGTTCGACCTTGCCGACGCGCTCGAACTCGAAGGGTACGAGGCATGCTTCGACACGGTGCTGGACTGCGCTCTCTACCACGTCTTGACAGAGCACGAGCGTCATCAGTACGCCGCCGCGCTCACGAAGGCGACCCGGCCGGACGCGCGGCTACACCTGCTCGCCTTCTCGACCGCGCTGCGGGGCATCTACCCCGACCGGCACCTGGTCAGCGAGGCCAGCCTGCGGGAGACGCTCGGAGCGCACTGGACGATCGAGCAGCTCGAAGCCGCTAGCTACACGACCGCTTGCACCTTGAAGGAGCTTCAAGTGAGCGCGCGGGCGGTCCTGGGCGATGCGGCCAACATCGACGGGCTCACCGCGTTCCCGACCGACGGCGAGGGCCGCGTGCTGCTCCCGATCTGGCAGCTGAAAGCGGTTCGCACGGCGGCGTGACCGCCGGACCGGCCGCCGGGCACCGAAATCGGCAAGTGGCGACGGTCCGGGCGGGCCGGTGTGTACCCGGCCCGCCCGGACCGTGTGCCGTGCCGCCGCGTAAAGCGGTGATACCTGGTCGACGCGGCCGCCGGCGGACGGCACCCGAACGTCTTCACCGTCGCCGTGATGCCCACGCCGCTGCGGGAGTTGCGCACCACCAGCTCCCCCAACGCGCACCGAGTGGCTGATCAGGCTGCCTATGTGCATGGCGCCGTGGGCGTGCATGCCTTCGGTGACGAGGTTGCGAGCCCGCCCGGCCAGGTCGTCGTCTCGCGGCCCGAGCCAGCCGCCGATGTTGGCGCAGCTTTTTCTTGGCCGCCATGCACCCGCCGTCTATCAGCGACCATGTTTGAGCCGGGATGTGTGATCAAGTGGTTGTCTCAGCCCGGTTCGCGCTGCTGAACGAACCAGGTGCTCTCGACGGCACGCCGCCGCCGAGAATGATGAGAATGCCGCGGTTGGCCACCAACTCCCGAACGCCGGCCAGGTGCAATGGAGCCTCGACGGGCACTGAGGTCAGGTACCCGCGGCATCGCGCCTCCAAGGCCGCGGGCAGCCTACTCCGCCGATCAGCCGACCGACGCGAGTCCTTCGTCCAGCGCCAACGACGGCAGCGCGGACATGGTGATGGCGTGCAAGTCGGCCTCCGCCAGCGTGCGCGAGGCCGCGGTGGTGGCGAGCCGCTGCGCGAGCCGGTGGGTATCCCATGCCGTGTGCCCGCCGTCGGAGAGCAGGCCGCGCAACGCGTCCGCCACGTTCTCCGGCACCTTGTGGCCGCAACGCGTGAGCTGCCGCACCGCGAGCGCAGTCAACTGGTCCACGTCGTACTCTGCGAAGTCCCACCGCTCGGCGAAGCACTCGCCAAAGGCGGTGGAGGACTCGAAGAGCCGGGTTAACGACACAGCCTCGCCGGACAGCAGCACGACCGGGCCTGCCGGGTTGCGCCGCACCGCCTCGCCGAGCGCGTCGATCGTCTCGGTCCGCCGCTCGGCCGAGTCGGTCGCCCAGTCGCCGTCCGCATCGAGCAGCAGCACGCCGCCGCTCGCCTCGTCGAACGCCGTCGACACCAGGCTCACCGCCTGCCCCGGCCAGCGCGGACACAGATCGCGGCCGATCGACAGCCGCGTCACATGTCCGCTGCTGATCAGCCTGAGCTCGGTGAGACTCTGCGCGTAGAGCGACGCGACCGCACGCCGTCCCATGCCCGGCCGGCCGGACAGCACGACGTTCGCCTGTCTGCCCAGCCCTTTGTTGCGTGCCTTGAGCCCACACAGCCGCACGAGGGTGCGCCCGGCGGCCTCGCGCACGCTCTCCAGTCCGCACAGCCCCGAGAACCGCTGCCAGCCCAGCGTCGCCTGCACCGCGGCGGAGGGGTCGGTGCTTGCGTCGGGGAGGGCCGCGCGGGGCGCGACCTCGCCGAGCGCCACGAGCTCGCTCGCCAGGTCCTGGGCGGTGAGCCTGCTCAGCTCGGTGTCTTTGGACGGCGGCTGCATCGCGAGACGTGATGCCTGGTTGCTGACCATCGCCTCGAACAACTTGCGGGCCACGCGGCCGTTTCCGAAGGTGTCGTTCTTCGGGACGCGCTCGAAATAGTCGGTCAGCGCGTCGACCGCATCGTCGGTCAGCTCGTAGTAGTGCTTGCGGCAGAGGTTGGTCGTGATCGTGACCAGCTCCTCGACGCTGTAGTTGGGGAACTCGACGGTCTTCGAGAACCGGGATGCCAGACCGGGGTTGGAGGCCAGGAACTGCTCCATCAGCTCGGAGTAGCCCGCGACGATCACCACGATCTCGTCACGGTGGTCCTCCATCATCTTCATGAGCGTGTCGATGGCCTCCTGACCGAAGTCGGGACCGTTGCCACCGGACTGGCTCGACAGGGTGTACGCCTCGTCGATGAACAGCACGCCGCCCATGGCCTTGTTCACGACCTCGGCGGTCTTGATGGCCGTGGCACCGATGTACTGGGCGACCAGGTCTGCCCGCGCGACCTCGACCATGTGACCACGGGCGAGAATGCCGAGCTCCGCCAGCACCGAACCGTAGAGCCGGGCGACCGTTGTCTTACCGGTGCCAGGAGGACCCGCGAACACCAAATGCCTGCTCATCGGTGGCATCGGCAGACCCATCTGCTGGCGGCGCTGGCTCATCTTGATCAGGTTGATCAGGCCGAGCACCTCGTGCTTCACACCGTCGAGACCGATCAGCGAGTCCAGCTCGGCGAGTGGTCCCTCCAGCTCGGCGCCCATCGCACCACCGAGCGTCGGATGCTGGTCCTCGCCTGCGAGGACGAAACCGCCGTCCCAATGCTCCTCGCCCGAGACGGGCCCGGGCTGGGAAGTCGCGTCCGCCAGCTGCGAGGACCGCTGCTGCGGCTGCGGCTCGTCGGTGACGATGCTCGCCACCGACAGCCGTTCGTGCTCGATCGCCTTGCGCACCGGGCTACCGCCGCTGCCGGTGACCGTGCACTCCGCGACGGTGACGGCCTCCTCGGTGTCAAGAAGGACGCCGTCGCCCGCGCTCCCGGTCACCTCGCAGCCGCGGACGTCGCCGCGCGACCCACTGAGCAGGTGCACGCCGTGCCGCTTCGCCGAACGCAGCCGGCAGCGGATCACGTGCACGTCGCTGCCTGTGCCCGCGCTGATGCCGTCCTCCCGCGCATCGACAACCTCGCTGTCCCGAATGGAGAGACTGGCCTCCTCGGCGCGCAAGCCGCCGCCCCGCAGCAGGGTGGACGCGAACTCACCGCGTGCCCCGCTCTCCAGCCTCACCAGGTGCGCCGCCGGGCCGGTGACGCGCAAGTCAGTCAGCTCGCCCCGGGAGTTCTCCGAGAGCGACAGGCCGGCAGCGTCGGAGACCTCGATCACCGCGTCGCCGAGCGTCAGCCGCGACCTGCCCTTCACCAGGACGGCGGGGCCGGACTCGGGTACCGCCCGCAGCCCCTTCACTCCCACCGAGGACTCGGCGTCGACCAGCACCGCGCCGCGCGACGTGCCTTCGACCAGCAACGTCCCGAACACCGGATGGGACGCCGCGTCCACCAGGACGCCGATCGGACTGCCGGTGACCCTGCAGTCGTCGAACCGCGGCGACGAGCCGCCGGTGACGTAGACGGCGTTGCTGCCCGCCGAGGCGAACCGGCAGCCACGCAGCCGAGGTGAGGCCCCGCCAGCGATGTGCGCCGACTGCATGCGCGCTCCGGTGAATTCAGAATCGGCGACCACGACCTCGCTGGTGCTGCGCACGTACAGGTCGAGGCTCGCGCTCTGGCTGACTGTGACGTCACGGACTTCCGCACTCGCCTCCTGTTCGACCACGAGCGCGGGCTTCGCCGCCTCGACGATCTGGCAGTCCTCGATCACCACGCGGCCGCGGCCGTTGATGCAGATGCCGTTGCCCCCGGGCTTGCGCACGGCTACCCGGCGCAGCTCGAGGGAACCCTGCTCGGTCACCACGATACCCGAGGACATCGCGTCGACGATCTCGGTGTTCTCCGCCATGCTCGGCATCGAGGACGTCACGACGATGCCGACGCCGCCACTGCTGGTGACAGTGCAGCCGCGCAGCACCGCGCAGCCCTGACCGTGGGCGAGCACGGCCGCCCAGGACGCGCCCGACACTTGGCAGTCATCCAGTGCGACCTCGCCCTTGCGGATGTCCAGCGCCACGGCGCTCGTGTCCGCACCCGTCAGCACGAGGCCGGAGAACTGTGCGGCGCCCGCAGCGATCATGGCGACGCTGCCCGTGCGGGCGACCAACTCGACCGTGCCCGGCCCCTCCTCGGCGGTGACGGTGACCATCCGGTTGACCACGAGGTTCTCCTCGTAGCGTCCGGGCAGCACGCTGATCGTCGCACCGTCCCTGGCTTCCCTGAGCGCAGCGCTGATCGTCGGGTATGAGCCGGGCCGGTCAGCGGCGACCACGAGCAACTGGCGGTTCATCGTTCCTCCTCCGGCGCGGATGTCGTGCGGACGAGGCCCGGCAGCAGGCTGAACCGCGGCGCCGCGGCGTCAGCGACGCGCACCTCGCCCTTGGCCTCGGCCCACTTGTCGAGGCAGCGGCGTAGCGAGTTGAGCGCCAGCTCGTCGAGCGACGCCCGGTTGTCGTCCACCCGGCCGGCCGAATCGATCTCATTGGCGGCCAGCTCGCGCAACAGCACCTGGCCGCGCACGCCCTCGGCCGGCTCAGTGAGGTCGAGGACCTTGAAGCTGGTGCCGGGCACGAAGAGCACCCGGTCCGCAGTCGGGTTCAGCTCGGGTTCGAGCAGCTTCGTGCGGCGCGCCGTCATGGACCACAACAGCACGTCCACACCGTTGGTCTGCCGCTGCTTCGCGCAGGGCTCGCTCAGCGCGTTGATGAAACCCCACTCGGTGAAGAACTTGCGGCTCCGGTACAGCTCCCACTCCTGCGGGGTCGGCGACGTGGCGAACACCGTGGCGCCGCGGTGGGAGGGCAGCCTGCTCAGGCCGGAGACGACGCAGCGCGCGAACGGCACATGGGGACCGACCGCGCCCATCCGCAGCGGCAGGTCGAGGCCGTCTCCTTCACCGGACAGGTAGAGCCGGATCGCCACGGCGTCGCTCAGCACACCGCCGGACGACCGCTCGAGCGCGCCCTGAAAACCGGGGTGCTCGGACAGCACGCGACTGACCGAGTTGGACTCCGCGGCGTACTCGCGGCTGAGGGTGCGGCGCAGCCAGGCGCGTTCCTCGTCCAGGCCGCGCTTGGGCACCAGGGCGGCGGCCGCGGTCGACGGCGTGGGCTGCACGATCGTGACGAACGCAGAGGTTTGCTGCCGCGCGTCGGATTGGGCCGGTGACTGCACGGCCGCTGTCTCGGCCACCGGCTCGGCCACTGCCGGGGCGTCGGCGGCCGCGATGCCAGCCGGCGGCATTGACGCACTCGCCTCCTCCGACAACGGCGGCCCGGTATGTGGTGCAGGCAGCGCAGTCGCTTCAGTGACCTGGACCGGTGACACCCGCGGCCGCTCCGCACCGGGGACGTCGACCACGGGCAGGTTGGCGACCTGGGCCTGCACGGCGGACGACACTGCGGTCGCATCGGCCGACGTCACTGGGCCGACGGACGGCGCGACGTGGGTGGCCACCTCGGTCACCATCGACGTCGCCTCCAAAGGCCCCATCGGGGACAGCGCCTCCGGCGCGACGCTCTCCAGCCGCGTCGTCACCGCGTCCACCCGCAGCGGCGTGTCGAGCGCGAGCGGAGCCTTACCCGGCCGCGCGTCGGTCTCCTGGCCGGTGTCGCGTGCCGGCGGCTCCCCCGGGGCGGCGGTGCCCTGCTGTGCGGGACCTGAGCTGACGGCCACGGCGGTAGGCGACGCCTCGATCGCGCCCAGCGCCTGGCCGGCGATCTCGATCCGCTGCTGCACCACCGACTCGGCCCGGACGAGACCACTCAGGTGGCGGGTCGCGGGAACGAGGCACCCGAGCACGTCCTCGGCAAGCTCGCGCAGCCGTGCGGAAGCATCGCCGTGGTCATCCTCGAACAGCACCAGATGTCGCTCGGCGTCCGGTTCGACCGAACGGATCGCCGGTGCGTGCGGCAGCTCGTAGGGCGGGCGCAGCCACAGGCCGGACTGCACAACCTCCAGCACGACATCAGGCGCGTACTGGTAGACGGCCGGCGCGATCTCCTTCACGCCGAATACAGGGGCGCGGTAGCTCTTCAACACCGGCGGCATCGCGGGCCCGCCCGCCACAACCGGGGTGTAGGTCATCTCCTCCGCGCACGCCCGCCAGCCGAGCGTGCCGTCCGTCCGCAGCGTGTAGATCTCCGGTTCGGTGCGCGAGCCGACCGGAATGCCGGTGTAACAGGTGATCTGCGCGCCCAGCGCGTCGGCGATGCTCTGGTAGTAGGACATGTTGCCGGGCACTGTGAGCGGGCCGAACCTCACCAGGCGCAGCTGCGGTCGCAGCTCGTCGGGCAGCCAGCTCCAGAAGCGGGTGATGTCGTGGATGGTGATCGGCGGCGCTCCGGGGCATCCGAGCACGACGGCGCACACGTCGGGTTGGCACGGCAAGGTCTCGATCAGCCGCTTGCGGTGGGGGCGCAGCGCGCTCTCCGGGCCTCGCGGGCGCAGCCACACGCCGCCAGGCAGCGGTTCGGCGACGCTGCCCGCGCTGGTGGGCATCATCTCGACCAGACAGGCCGCCGTCTCCCAGGCAGGACGGGGAAACCGCTTGCCGTCCGGTTTCGGCTGCTTGCCCGGCTGGAAGCGTACCCAGCCGGTGCCCCAGCCCGCGTCGACGAACAGCGAGCCGCCGACGCTCCGCATCACGGAGCCGTCGGGGGCGATGACGGGGCTGTTCAGGCGCTCGGACAGCCACTGCCCGGCGAGCGCGGTGGTCTCTCGGGACCGACCGCCGATGACCAGCCGTACACCGCGCCGCTTGCGGGGCAGCAGCTTCGCCGCCGACTCCCACACCGCGAACGAGCTGTCCGCCGGCAGGTCGACCACCACGAGCTCGTGGTCGGGATCCGCCGCGAGGCCCAGCGCCAGGTCGCGGATCTCGTCGCTGAGCACGTGGCGCGGGCGCACGACGAGCGCGTTACCGATCGTGTGGCCGATCATGCTCCGATCAGCGGCGTCGTCACGGCGCTTGGTCAGCGGGCTCATTCAGCCACGTCCTTTCTCGAATACGCCCACCGCAGCCCGGCTCAGTGCCGGGCCACTCGGGATCTGCGCCAGCACCTCGGCCGCCACCGGACGGGGTTGCATGCCGCCGAAACCGAGTGCCGAGATGGTCTGGTCATCAGTGAGCTGGTATTTGAACCCGCGGTCGGTGATCAGGAACCGGTCCGGCTTGGCTCCCGCACCGGGGGGCGCTGGAACGGAGGCGGCGAGCATCCCCGTTCCTGGTTTCAGGTACGCGCCGACTTGGGCGTTCATTCCGATCCAGGCGTCATCGCGCTCCGCCAGGACCGGCACACTGATGATGTTCGTGTTGTTGGTCTCCTGCCGGAGGCAGAACGCTTTCTCGCCCGTCGGCACGGACGTCGCGGTCAGCAGGTCGGGGATCCGCTGCATGAGCGAGGTGTCCGCGGAGCGCGGCGCACCGGCGACCGCCGAAGCGCCGATGTCGACCGCGGCCCGCCCGCTGGAGGTCTCGAGCAGCGCTGCCTCGGTGCGCGAGATCGGGGCCAGTCCGTCGGTGCGCAGCACGGTGTAGTTATGCGTGCCGTTGCCCGCCGACTGGCGAAACACCGTCCCAACCGGCTGCTGCGACCCGGCGATCTCGATGCTCTTCCTGCCCGCGTCAGGAATCACGGCCGGCGCCAGCTCGGGCCCGTCCGGCAGCGCGGCCAGCCACGCGGGAGGCGCCGTCGGCGGCGCCGCGGTGCCGAGACCAAGCGCAACGGCGACCGCGGGGCCCGCGAGCTTCAGCTTGCGATGCGACCAAACCAAGTACTGGTCGCCGGAGGTCGAGCCGACCCACATGTACTCGTGCTCACCGATCGGGGTGCTAATGGCGTCGGGGTTGAGGTTCATGCTCATCAGACCCGCGCCCTGCACGTCGACGCCGCCGGTGCGCGGCAGGCAGAGCAGCCACGAGGTGTTCACCAGCGCACCCGCCGCAGGAACTGGGTCGGGCGCGTTCTGGATACCGATCGGGACGCCGCGCTCCAGCTCGCTCAGCGACGCACGCGAAATGGTCTCGACCTTCGCGCCCGCGCCCTGCAGCAGCAGCGCCGAAGCGTGATTGACGACCGGAACCAGCAGGCCGCGCTGGTAGACGAATCGTGCGCCGCTCTCCTTTTCCACCAGGATGACGTTCGGCTTCTGCCACGCCATGTTGCCGCCGGGGTTGATCAACCCGTAAACCCAGAACCCCACACCCACCAGCAGGCCGAGCACCAACCCGAACACCAGGCCCATCAGCGCGCGGCGCGCCGGGGTCTCGCTGTAGTTGGTGTCACCCAGCAGCAATGCGGCGCTCATCCTGCCGACAAGCGTCTGGTACGCGTGGACATGGTCTTTCTTGGTCTGCATCTGGCATCACCCGGCCAGGCCACGAGCCCAGGCGAAGACACCGAGCGCGTGCAACACGAACGGCACCAGCGCGAGACAGCCGAGGTTCTCCAGCACATCGGCCATGTGTGGCCAGATCGGCAGCACCCGGCGGTGAGCGGGCCGCAGCGCCGCCGCCACCAGCAGCAACGCGCCGAGCAACAGCACCAGCGTGCCGACCGCGCGCCAAACGTCGCTCAACCCGGCGAGCAGGCTGATCACCAAGAGCAGCACGCCCCAGGCGCCGACCAGCGCGAGCGACGTCCGCTGGCCGATGTTCAGAAACTCCCGTGACCGCAGCAGTATCACTGCCGCCAACAGGCCGGTGAGCGTGTAGTTGAGCCATTCGGGCCGCTGGACCAAATACCAGAAGGCGGGCACGAAGACGACCGAGGAGCCGATGGTGAGCACGCTGAGGTAGCGGTCGGCGTTGCCGGTCTGCTCGACCACCTGCGCTGCGGGCATCGGCTCAATGTCGATCTTCATTTCGTCGGCGGTGCGTGGCAGCTGCGGGCCGCGCAGCCGGGCGGCGCGCGTCGCGAGCTTTGGCCCGAACAACAACAGCAGGAAGAAAATGACCATCACGAGAGTGGAGGTCTGCAGTGCGGTCAGCCCCAAGCCGAGGTGCAGCCACATCGCGATCACGGCGCCGAAGCCGGTGACCGCTGTGCACCCGAAAGGCACGATCGGCAGATCCCGTGCGAGCAGGCGCTGCACCACGAGCAGCGCGCCCGACGTGAACCCCATCGACAGGCCGCCGATCAGGACGGCGACCGGGGCCGTCTCCAGCGCGCCCGCCACACCCGCCGCGCCGATCGCGCCGGCGAGCCCGGCGAACACGCAGCCGGCGACACCGACGACCGCGGCGAGACCGCGGTCCGCGAGAGTCCGCGCGACCAGCACTGAGGCGACGCAGAGGACCAGGGCCAGCACACCGGCGGTGATCAAGGCGACGAGCGCGCTCGAGTTGCCGAACAGCGACACTGCGATCGCGGCGAACGCGACACCGGTCAGACTGAGGAACAGCTGGCGGTTGACCGCCTCGTTCCACCGGTTGCCCTGGCGGTTGACCGCAGTCGCCATGCCTTCGGCGACATCGTCGAAATCCAGCTCGGGCAACGGGCTCTCGGCGGGGGACAGGTAAAACTGCTCGCCGTCGAGCCAGTCGAGCGTCTCCGGCGTGCCGCCCAGGTCGAATGGGGCGTCGCCGAGGCGCTGCAACACCCAGGAGCCGTACTCCTCCTGGTCGCGCGGCCGGTCCTGGTCGCGCACGACGTGGCGCACGAGTGTCGGCAGGAGCACCGCCACAGTGGTCGAGACGGGCACGGCCAGGTCGGCCCGCCCGCTGGGGCCGAGCACCGTGATGCGGCACAGTTCGGGGGTCGCGGTCACATGTCCTCGTTCCTCGAGAACGCTCCGCCGATCATCGCGTCCTCGTTCTGCGAGCTTTCCACCGGTACGAAGCCGGTCTGGATCAACTTCACGCCACGCCGGGTCACCAGCTGGGCGCGGCCGGGTGTCAGGGTGCGGGGTGCGGCCTCACCGAGGAACTTGCCCTCCTCCTTGGGGTAGGAGAACAGCAGTGCCGGGGTGCCGAGCTCCCACAGCCGCCGCATGACCGGGTCCATCATGCCCCGCAACGCGTTTGCACTGCTGCGCGCGAGGATCAGGTGGAATCCGATGTGGACGCCCTGCGCCAGCAACGGCAGCAGCGTGTCCAGTGGAGTGCCCATCCCCATGCCGCTGGAGAACAGTTCGTAATCGTCGACGACGACGAACAGCTGCGGACCTTCCCACCAGTCGCGGCGGCGCAGGCGCTCCGAAGAGATGTCCACGCCGGGGACCCGTTTGTGCAGTGAGACCGCCGCCTTGGTGGCGAGGTCCGTCAGTGCGTCCGCGCCGACCACCTGGCCGATGCGGTACTCCTCCGGCACCATGCCGTCGAGGTCGCGGCGGGAGTCCGCGACCAGTATCTTCGCCTCGCCCGGCTGGTACGCAGCGACGATCGACCGCAGCACCAGCCGCAGCGCGTTGGTCTTGCCGGTCTGCGCGTCACCCATCATGAACAGGTGCGGTACCGCGTTGAAGTCGTGCCACACCGGCTTGAGGCGCTGCTCGTCCTGGCCGAGGCAGATCCGCAGGTCGCCCTCGGGGCGCGGCAAGTCGACCACCGGGAGCTTGGTCGGCAGCAACCGGACGCCAGGAGCGCTACGGCCCGGCCAGAACGTGCGGATCTCCTCGACGATCGACTTGGTCGCGGCGGCCAGGTCCTCGGTCGCCGACGAGCCGTCGAGCCGGGGCAGCGCGGCCAGGAAGTGGAAGCCGGAGCTGGTGAGACCGCGGCCCGGCTGATTCGGCACAGTGGCCGCCTTGCGGCTCTGCACCTCAGACTCCATTGTGTCGCCGAGCCGCAGCTCGAACCGGGTGCCGAGAACGTCCCGAAGCCACGGCCGGATCTCCGACCAGCGCGTCGACGACACCACGAGGTGGATGCCGAAGGAGAGGCCACGAGCGGCGATCTCCGTCAGCTTCGTCTCGAGGTCGCCGAAGTCCTGGCGGAGGGTGAACCAGCCGTCGATGATCAGGAACACCTCACCGTGCGGGTCCTCGATCCGGCCCTCACGTCGCGCGGCGCGGTAATCGGCCATGGACTCGAAGCCGTGCTCGGCGAATGCCGCCTCGCGCATCTCCAGGACCTGCACGACTTCTTCCAGCGTACGGACAACGCGGTCGCGCTCCATGCGGGTCGCGACAGAGCCCACGTGCGGCAGACCGCTGACGGACATGATGCCACCGCCGCCGAAATCCAGGCCGTAGAACTGAACTTCTTCCGGGGTGTGGGTCAGCGCGAGGCCGAGCATCAGAGTGCGCAGCAGCGTCGACTTCCCAGTCATCGGGGCGCCGACGACGCCGACGTGGCCGTCCGCGCCGGACAGGTCGGCGATCAGCAGCTCGCGCATCTGCTCGTACGGCAGGTCGACGAGGCCGACGGGGACGCGCATGCGGCCACGCGCGACCGGGTCATCGACGATCATGCCGAGCTGAGGGTTCGGCAGGACGCTCGGCAGGAGCGAGTCGAGGCTCGGCGACGCCGCGAGCGGCGGCAGCCACACCTGGCGGGCGGCGGGTCCGGCTCCCTCGAGCCGTCCGATGAGGACCTCGGCGAGGCTCGGCGCGTCGTCGTTGGCGGATCCCTGGGACTTCTCCTCTTCTTCTTGCGGTTTTTCCTCCTCTTCCATGGCCTCGATCTGGCGCATCTCATGCGTCCGGGGGTTCGGCTGGGTGTAGAAGGGGACGACCTCGCCCGCCGCGATGTCTTCCTCGCTGATCGGCCCGGCCGCAGGGGCGGTCGTCAGGCATGGGCCTGAGACATAGGCGCCCTTGAAGCGGACCAGCGTCGAGGTGTCGATCTTGAGGTAACCGTTTCCAGGCCCGGAAGGCAGCTCGTAGGCATCTGCGACACCGATGACGCTGCGGGACTCCATCGAGGAGAACGTCCGCAGCGCGATGCGGTAGGACAGGTGGCCCTCGACCCGGTGGATCCGGCCCTCGTCGAGACGCTGCGACGCGAGCAGCAGATGCACGCCCAGGCTTCGGCCGAGGCGGCCGATGCTGACGAACAGCTCCATGAACTGCGGCTTGGCGCTGAGCAGCTCGGAGAACTCGTCGACGATGACGAGCAGCGTCGGCAGCGGCCGGAGCTGGCCGCCGGTGGTGCGGGCCTTCTCGTACTCGAACAGCGAGGAGTAGCCGCTCTCTCGCAGGATCTCCTGACGTCGCGTCATCTCACCGTTGAGCGCGTCCTGCATGCGGTCGACCAGCGGCAGCTCATCGGCCAAGTTCGTGATCACCGCCGAGGTGTGCGGCAGCTTGTCCATGCCCAGGAACGTCGCGCCACCCTTGAAGTCCACCAGGACGAAGTTGAGAATCTCCGAGGAGTGGGTGGCGGCGAGGCTGCACACCAGCGTGCGTAGCAGCTCGCTCTTGCCGGAGCCGGTGGCGCCGATCAGCATGCCGTGCGGGCCCATACCGCCCTGTGCCGACTCCTTGAGGTCGATCTCGACGACCTCGCCGTCCTCGGTGACCCCGATCGGCACCTGGAACCTGGCGCGCTGCGGGGCCTTGTGCCGCCACTGAGCATTGATGTCGAACGTGTGCACGTCGCGGATGCCCAGCAGCGTGGTCAGCTCGAAGTCGCTGTCAAAGGGGCGGTCGACGACATCAACGGTTCCGCTGGTGCGCTTGGGCGCGAGCACCCGGGCCAGCGCATCCGCCTGCGGCACGCCGAGCGTGTCGCAGGTGGCCGTTCCGGTCTCGTCCCCGACCGGATAGGTCACGTCACCGTCACGGCAGGTGAGCCGAAGCACCTTCGCACCACCGGGTAGAGCACCGGTGGCGTCGAGGAGAATGGTGTTGCGCAGACCTGGCCCGAACAGCGGCGAGTGCTCCGGGATGGTCGCGAGGTGGGCGACGACGACGATGAACGGCTCCGCCACACCGGGCAGCACGCCCTTGTCGTGATCACCGCGGTCGGTGACCTCGGAGCCGAGCAGCTCGATCAGCTCATCGTGGTCGCAGGTCAGCATCCGCAGCGGCCCGGCCCCGTCACGGGCCGTCGGATGCGCGGTATGCGGCAGCCACTTGACCCAGTCCCAGTCAGCCTGGTTCTGCGGTGCGGTGAGCACCGCGATCCGCAGCTCGTCCGGAGCGTGGAAGGTGACGAGCTGCCCGATCACCGCGCGCACCAGCCCGGCCGCGGCGTCCGGGTCGCCTTCGAATTCGACGCTGGTGAAGCTGCGCAGTCCCACCGAGATCGGGATGCCGGTCACCGTCCGGTAGGTCTCGCTGAACCGGCGCAGCGAGATCGCCGACAACGGCTCCAAATCCTCGATCGGCTTGGTGGCCGGCGGCGTGAACTCCATCGCCGCCTGCTGGACGCCAAGCCCGATGCGCACTCGCGCGAAGTCGTCGTGGCTGCCACGCCGCTCCCACAACCGGGGCCCGCTCGCCAGTGACCACAGCCACGTGGGGTCCGGGTTGTTCCAAGCGACGGCCACGCGCTGCTCATCGCTGGTCTGCCTGGCACGCCGGCGCAACTGCGAGATGTAGCGCAGGTAATCCCGGCGCTCGGAGTTGAGCTTGCGCTTGCGGTCACCGGCGTTGCGCATCAGCTGGCTGATCGCCATGGTGACCATGCCGATCGCCATGGCGCCGGACATGATGAAGATCAACGGTGAGCCGCCGCCAGACCCGATCGACGAGAAGACGAGGATCATGGCAATGGGACCCAACGCCATGGGCACGAACATCAGCACGGAGCTGTAGTCCCGCGTCGCCGGCTCCGGCATCACCGGAGGCTCCTCCAGCGCCTCCTCTCCCTCCGGCATCTCGGGGCCGGCGAGGCGAGGACCGCGCTTGACGGTGACCGTACTCACTCGATCACCCCCGGCCGCTTCGGCTCGGCCGTCGCCGCCCATGCCTTGTCGTCCTGCTTGAGCAGGTCAGCCGACGTGCGCTCCTTCTCCGCTTCCTCCTGGGTCTCCTCGGCCGCCTGGTGCACTTCCTCCAGTGCCCGCCTGGCCTGGGCCTCGTGGTCCTCCACATCCTCGGCATCGCCGCACATGGGCTCGTCGGCCGGGAAATGGTCCGTCCGCGGCAGGAACTCCGCACCGTCGACGAACCGAGGTGCGGCCGCGACATTGATGGCCGCCACCGGACGCGCGGCCGTGTGGTTGGAGGTGTGTTCCCAAGGCGTGATCTCGCGCAGTGCGAAGTCCGGGGTGTGCGGATCTTTCCTGTCTTTCTCCCGCGGCTGACCAGCCGGCCACGCGGCCCACAGCAGACCGCTGCCGCTGCCCGCTGCGACATCCCACGCGCCGAAGTCCTCTTCCTCGTCGGCGGGCCGCACCACCGCGACCCGCTCCTCCAGCGGCGCGACGACCTGCTGGTCGGCTGTGAGGAGCACACCCCCGGCCGCACCCTCCCGGTCGTCGTCGCCGCTGTCGACCGGTGCAGGCGCCTGCGTTCTTTCCCACGCCGCCGTCTCGGCCTCGGCCCGCACGCTGGTGGCTTCCGGTCGCACAGGTCCGATGCCCACGGCCAGAGGCGTGGGAGGAAGTGGCGGCATCGCCGCCACAGCGGGAATGCCCGCGCCGTCGGCGTGGTCGACCGCCGATGCTTTTGGCGCCGAGGAAGGCCCGTCCACTCCGGACAGGTCGTTCAGACCGGGAGCGGGCACACCTTCCCATGCCGCATGCTCACCGCCGAGGAGCCCCGACGCGTCCGCGTCTTCCGCGAGGCCGTTGCCCGCGCCGGCGGGTGGGGGCATCGGCGGCGCCATCGGCACGCCGGGCAGCGCCGGAGCGTTCAGGCCAGGCTCTGCGGCCCAGTCTTGCGGCTTGCCTTCCGGCATGTCCGCGACGCCTTCCGGCTCACCAAGACCAGGAACGTCAACGCCCTCCCACGGC
>NZ_JBSGJZ010000037.1:23249-80616 GCF_053605825.1 Saccharopolyspora sp. NPDC003752
CTCCACCTCACCACCGAGCAAGCCCGACGCATCAGAACGCTCCGGCTGCCCGCCGCCCGCACCGGCCGGCGGAGACATCGGCGGCATCATCGGCATCCCCGGCACACCAGGCGAAGCAGTGCTGGTCTCCGACGAAGCCGACCAGTCTTGCGGCTTGCCTTCCGGCATGTCCGCGACGCCTTCCGGCTCACCAAGACCAGGAACGTCAACGCCCTCCCACGGCTCCACCTCACCACCGAGCAAGCCCGACGCATCAGAACGCTCCGGCTGCCCGCCGCCCGCACCGGCCGGCGGAGACATCGGCGGCATCATCGGCATGCCTCCGGGCATGCCGATGCCGCGCTGGTCGGGGGCACCGGTGGACTGTGTGCCCTCGCCCGCGGCCCAGTCGCCGGCGTCCGGCATCTCTGACATCGCCGGCGGCGCGGTTGGCGTGAACGGCTCGATGCCCGGCTTTTCGAGCTCGGGCATACCCACGCCGGCCCCGGTTCCTGGCTTCTGCGCCGACGGCGGTTTGATGCCGGGACCGCTGCCCAGCGACGGCGGCGAGAACGGCGGCACGAACGGCGGAATGGTGGGGACGTTTCCGGGGGTACCGGGCGGCGGTTCGAACGCGGGCGAGTCAAATGGGGGCGGGATGAGGGCACCGGGGTCGTTGGGGCTGACCGTGCCCGGGTCAAACTTGGGCGGGTCAAACGCGGGCGGGGTGAAAGCACCGGGGCCGTCGGGGCCGACCGTGCCCGGGTCAAACTTGGTCGGGTCAATCTTGGGCGGGTCAAACTTAGTCGGGTCAAACTTGGGCGAGTCAAACTTGGGTGAATCAAACTTGGGTGAATCAAACTTGGGTGAATCAAACTTGGGCGGCGGCGGCGCGTTTTTCAAGAAGTCCAGGGGCGACTTGCCGGGACCGTCGGGCACGTCGTCGAGCGCGTTCGGGGTGGGCACGGACATCAGCGCGGTGTCGAACACGGTCTCCTGGTATTGGCCAGCGAGGGTCTTCAACACCTGGCGCATGTCCCGGTTCATCGCCTCGACTACCTCGGGGAACATGCTGACCTGGACCAGGCCGTTATCCATGACCGGATCGGCGTGCACGGTTTGGCCGTAATATTCGTTGATCCTGCGAACGATCTCTATCGTCGCATTAGCGTAATAGTGGTCGATCTCGTTTACTGTATTCCGGGCCCAGTTGAGGTAATCGCCGGCGGCCCACAACTGCTCCGGAACCGGATTGATACGGGCCGGGCCGCCGTCGATCTGCTGCGCGTGATTGGTGAACGCCTTAGAAAACTGCTCCATCAGGCCGAGGAACGCCGTCGCGGCCCCGCCCTGCCACGGACTTCCCTCGCCCGCAAGAGCCCTCGCCTGGTCAAGGACGCTGCTACCGACCGCGCCCAGGATCTCCATGGCCGCGCGGAAGCTGAGCGCGGCCTGCCACAACGTCGTGGGGTCGGACGTTTCGTTAGTGGTGTCGACCTGATTGCCCTTGCCGACCGCAGCGGACCCCGTGATCGCCGCCTTGATGTATTTCCAGTCCCATGTGTTGTAATCTGCCCGACTCCCACCCGTTCCATCGCCGACCGCGATGACAGAGCCGTCGTCCCGGGTGACAATTTGCCCATCAGCCATTTCGCAAAGCTTTCGTGTTAGACGGGAATGATGTCCCCGACGGGGACGGTCCTGCGGCGAATCGAGGCGGAGACTGGCTCAGGCGACGCTGGTGGGGCCGTTGACCGCGGCCGTGATGTAGTTCTTGGCGTCCTGGATGTGCTCGCCGAGGTCCTGGCCAGTGGCCGCGTTGAGCTCCTCGGCAGTCTGGTACTCCGACGCGAGGCGCTCAAGCTCCTCGGCGGTCTTGGTGATCGCTTGCTGCGCGGTGTGGATGAAGTTCAGTGTGGTCGGCTGGATTCCGTCGCCCTGGCCACCGAAAACCCTGCCGGTCAATTCGGCGGCGTCAAAGAAGGTACCGGGCGCGAGCTTCACCGACTCGACGTGCCACTTGGCTGCGTTCAACGGCCCGAGCATCGAGCGAAGGTTCGTCGCGAAGGTCCGCAAGGCCTCGGTGCTGACGCGGACACCAGGCCCAGTGTTCTCGCCGCTGACCGGCACCTTCGGCCAGTCAAACTGGCCAGCGAAGAAGCCGTCGGCGGGACCGCCCCAGTCTCCGGTCACCGAGACGTCGGTTACTTCGAAAGGATCGACGTGCTCAAGGTCTTCCGGAAGCACGGAGAGTTTATCAGGCCCACCCATAGTATCTAGAGTTTCGCGGGTTCCCATTCAAGCTCCTTAACGGTCAAAACGTGGTTGCTGACGCATGGGGGGATGCCACCGGGCTCGCATGGCGTCCCGGTGGCACCGTCGGGCTCACTAGACGCCGTAGCCGCCCCACGCGTTCATGCCGGTGTGCTCAACCTTGAGGTAGCCGCCCGTGATCTGGTCGAGGGCTACCTCTGCGGAGTTCAAGCTCTGCCACATGCGCCGCGCCGCGGTGTCCCACTGCGACTTCGCGACCATGTACTGATCCTTCGCGCCGCCCTGCCAGTCCTGCAGGGTGGAGACGATCTGCTGGTGCATGTCGTCCAGCTCGGTTTGCAGGCGCCGGGTGACCTCGGCCATATGGTCGCGGACCGAGTCGGCCATGCCGCGGTCAAAGGTATAAGTAGCCAAAGCAAATGTCCTTTCAATCGCTCAGCTGAGGGGGCACATCGCGCCGGGTCACAGACCCTGCAGGCCCGGGCCGGCCGGAATGCGGGCTGCGGTCTCGACGTTGGCCTGCTCGCCGACCGTGATGGCCTGGCGGTTGCCGTTCATGATCTCGATCATTTCGCCGAGCTTGTTGACGATGAACTGGCAGTCGTCCATCCACGCCCTCATCGAGGAGTCGAACGCCATGGACGCGTCACCGGTCCACGTCGACTTCAGCGCGGCGAGTTCGTCACCGACGCTCTGCACACCTCCCTTGGCCACACCTTGAGTACTGGTGAGGCGGTCCGCCGCCTGCCGCATTCCCGGGGTTGTAGTCGACACTCCGGCCATTGGGCAACTCCCTTGTAAACGAACTACTCGTGTCACCCGGCAAACGAAGCTTGCACAGGTAAAATCCCTTCGGAGGCAGTTCACCACGAACAACGCTTCCGCACGACGCATTGGACGGTTGTTTGCCCTTCTACACACCCGTCATGGCACGCGCACGCTTCTCCGGCCACACAGCGTCGCACTTGCCGCGCCTTAAAAGGTTGTCCAGTAATCGCGACTCTGGGCGGTAATGGATCATGTACGGGCGCACGTGATCGGGGTTGACAGCCGGCGTGGATACCGACTTTCACAGGGCTGTCGGTGCGGCAGTTCGGCAAGCTGGTGGGCATAGTGCGAGGTCGTGGCGCCGAACAGACCGGTGCCGGTCGTCGGTGGGGTCTGTCGCTACGATCGGGTGCTGCTGGCGGCGGTGTGCTACCGCATCAACCTGACTCTTCGGCAGGGCATGTTGCTATTCGATGTCTCCAAGTCCGCGGCAGGGCGGGTCGTGGACCACCTTGACCCCTATCTCGCGTTGTCGCCGACCAAGCGCAAGCACAGCCCGGACACTGTGCTGATCGTGGACGGCGCCCTGGTGCCCACCCATGCCCGAAGCGTCAGTGCGTCGTCGAAGAACTACCGGTACTCCACCAACCTGCAGGTGGTCATCGACGCCAACACCCACCGGACCGTCGCGATCGGAAAAACCCTTGCCAGGCAACCGTAACGACTGCCTGGCCTACGCTGAACCCGGTATCGGCCAAGATTGCTCGGGCGTGCAGGTGATGGCTGACAGCGGCTAACAAAGCAACCGCGAGGTGATCACGTCGTACTGCAAACCCATTGACGACAGCAAGCTTCCCGAGTGCAAAGAAGAGCTCAACAGCGCTCACAAGTCAGTCCGTGCCCGCGTCGAGCACACCTTGGCGCACATGAAGTGCCTCGAACGCTGCGCGCAGTTCGGCCGGCATGCCCGGCAGATCCGTCTCAAGGTTGAGGTCGTCGACGTTGGTCCAGGCAAGCTGCGTCCGTCTACGGCGTAGGTGAGGCTGGCGTCGGCGTTGATGGAGAGCATGCTCGTGGCCGCAGTGGACCCGTGGGTGGACAGCTCCGTCGTATCGTCAGGCGAGGTCGATCCGGAGTCGTCGTAGATGAACGTCCACGCGCCGATGCATCCTGCCAGCTCATCGGCGCCGCGGGCCGCGGCTGGCAGGGAAGTCCAGTCGTCCGGCTATTCCTGGGCAGCTCGCAGGGCCGGAACAACCGTGGTTTAGCGCCTAACGCTTCCAGCGCGTCCGCTGGTTCGAGTTCGCGGACCACGCACACGGTGTCGTGCCTGTTGTAGCAGGCCAACTCGCTGGTCCAGAGGAGTCCAAGGAGCAGAGGCGGACCGGCCTGATCAGTTACTCTCTGCAACCTGCAGTTGGTCATCGGTGCCAATGCCTGCCTGACTGCCACCGGCAGGAAAACCGTTGCAAGGCAATCTAGATGACTGACGCGCCTGCCGCGGGTCCGGTGTCGAAGAATGTGCCGGGACGT
The DNA here is from genome assembly GCF_053605825.1 of Saccharopolyspora sp. NPDC003752. Classification (NCBI taxonomy): domain Bacteria; kingdom Bacillati; phylum Actinomycetota; class Actinomycetes; order Pseudonocardiales; family Pseudonocardiaceae; genus Saccharopolyspora; species Saccharopolyspora sp. NPDC003752. The sequence goes on from NZ_JBSGJZ010000037.1 coordinate 27,804, forward strand.
GCGTGTGACACGCCGGTAATCCCATGGTGATCACGCCAGACCCCACGACGGCAGCGAACTTCCCGCCTGAGAGCAGGAGTTCTACACCGTTCACAAGCGTATCCGAGCCCGCGCAGAGCACGCTTTGGCAGCTGAAGCCCTGGAACTTCCTCCGCAACTGCTGGCGCACAGGCGAGGGCGTCTGGGATGCCGCCCAAGGCTGGCTCTCATGCGCAACCTCGCCATGACCCACCGGCGCCAGCCATCCCGCCAGAGATGCGCTTTCCTTATCTCGCACCACACTTGATCTTCAAGGGACAACTTCAGCTGGAAACCCGATCCGGGCCGGCCCCCACTGGCGGCCCAGCCGGATTTCAAGCATGGTCCCGCGCAAAGGTCACCGCGCCGCAGCGTCAGATCAGGCCGTGCCGCAGTGCATAGGCGACCGCGTGCGCTCTGTTGCGGAGGCCGAGTCTGCTCATCAAGCCATGCAACACGTTCTTAACCGTGCGCTCGGAATACATGAGCTTCTCCGCGATCTCGCCGGTGTCCAACCCATCCGCAAGTAGCCGGAAGACCTCGATCTCCCGCGAGGAGAGACCGCTCAGCTTCAGGTCGCGCGGACCCAAAGTGATTTCCTGCAACTGCTTCATCCCTTGCAGCACCGCACCCAACTGCTGGGCGGGCAGGTCACCGCGGCCCTCACACGCATCGGAGATGGCTTGCAGCAGCCGTGTTTTGGTCGTCATCTCCCTGCGCGGCACCAGCACGATCAGGCCGTGCTCGATGGCGGTCAGCAACTCGGCATGCCGCAGGTCGTCGGCGATGAGCACGAGACGAGAGACCGTGATGTTGCTGAGGAGATTGTGCAGGCCGGAGTCGTCGGTGACCGCGACGGTGACTTCGGCTTCCGCGCAATCGGCGACGAGATCGATGCCGAAAGTCGGACGGAGCATTGCGTGCAGGCCTGAGACTACGAGTGGATCGATAGCTCGTATGGCGACCCGAATACTCGTGCGGCGTGCCTGCGCGTTGGTAGCGACGGGGCGGGGGGAGCTTGGCCAGGCGGTGTGCGAAGTCATGTTCACAGGAAACCTCGTCGGTGTCTCGGCTACCAGTCTTTTAGGGAGGCAGCTTTCTGCACACTGAAAGCTGCCGGTTGAACGCCAATCGAGTCGCCCGTAAGCATCACATGCATTCGGTCGCAACCCTTTCAGCCAGTCGTCCACAACGGTGTGCCAGCGGCATTACTTGCAGACGAGCAATGCGGCACGCGCAGCGGATGAGCTCAATCCTTGTACGCGTCGTTGTCACACCCGAACCTGAAACGAAGCGCCGCACAAAAATACATTCATGGCCGCGTGAAAAAATCTATGGTGATACGGCGGACGTCATCCCGATTCCCCGAGCCCAGCAGGCCGGGCAGAACTCGGCGTGACGATGCCATTCGGCTCGAAGCGGAGGAGGCGAATGGGACGTGCTCCGAGCCGGCACACGCCGACAGCACTAAGGCTCTCGGCGTCGATCTTCATCTGCACGGCGTCATACTCCTTCGGCGTGGACTACGGAGCGGGTCTGCCACAATTTGTGGAACGGTGCAGAGGTGCGCTTCTCGGGGCAATCGACGCCGGGAACCCGGCGGTACCACCGACATCACCCAGCGTCGCGCGATGAACCGCACGTGCCGGGCTTGACACTACCAGGCCGCCTCGGCGAGGTTCAGCACCGCTTTGGCAATGCGACGAAGAACGTAGTCCCCGTCCAACGTGCTGAACATTTCTCCGAGTTCGCAACCGCTGCATAGTTCGTTGCCTCGCGCCCACGGGTCAGCGCGGAGGAGGATCTCGGATGCTGCGACGCGAGCAGGATGGGACATCGAGGAACAGGGATTCGGCGTAGTCACCGGATCGTACGCTGACGATGGATCGCATCGTTACATTCCTAAAATTCGCATTTCGGGATTCCATGATTCGCGCCTCGTCTGTCCACATCGGGCGATCGAGCAGGCGTTCCTGCCCGCCAACAGTTCCTCAACCGGACGAGCCCCGCGCGAGCAGTCGGGCGAGGGAGGCCGTGGTGTCCGCGTGGCCGGCTGGCACGACCGCCGAGTACAGGGCAGTCCAACAGGACGGACAGCAGTACTGCCGGAACACGACCGGCGCATCGACGTAGTCGGCGGGATCGGCGAAGATCTGCCGGCCCGCCTCCGTCGACGGGCCTTCGTAACGGGCGAGTACCAGCTGGTCGCTTGCGGCGGTGCCGCCGAGGATCTCGGCGCAGTGGCGGCACGCCACGAGGGTCTCGCCGTCACCGGGAACCTCGACCAGGTTGTCGTCGATCCGTTTGGCAGCGGTCATCTCGGCGGTGCCCCGCGTCGTGCCCGGGACCAGCGACCGATCCTTGCGCCGGGCTCGATGACGGTCGCGCTCCAGGGCAGTGGCGGCGACGTCGACGACGTCCTTTTCGATGACGACGCCGTAGACGTCGAGGGCGCTCGCCGCAGTGATCTTGTGTTCTCGAAGGTCGTGAGCGACTGCTTCGGGATCGCGTTTCAACGGGTCGCCGTAGCCTCCGCCGCCCTGCCAGGTCATCGCGAACACCTCACCGGGTGCGAGATAGCTCGAGGCGTAGTTCTGCCCTGGTTCGAGCGTGTCGCTGACTTCCTCCAACTCGGTCGGGATCCGTCCGGAAGCGAGAACTTCGGCGACACGGCTCTGCCTCGCGACCACATCGAGTCCGCTGTTGCCGGGGTACCCGCCGCAGAGTCCGCCGTTCTGAGCCACGGCCTTGCCCGCGGACGCCAGGACGAGCCCCATCGGAAGGCTTGTTCCGTGCGGGGTGATCGCGATCGACGCGCCGAGCCCGCCCCGGTGGCGCCCCGGTCCACCGGAGTCCGGCACCTCACGCCGCCATAGCGTCAGGATGGGATAGAGGAACTCGGTCATCTCGACGTCCGGAACGCGCCCCATGGGGATGCAGAACAGTCCGCCGGTGTCGATGCCGTCGGTGTGCGGCTTGGCGCCGTATCCGCCGGCCATCGGCTCCATGATGATGTTGAGGAACGGCACGGGCTGTTCGCCGCGCTCGTCGAGACCGGCGATGACGGCCGTGTCCCAGGTGCCACAACAGGTGGCCTGCACGTTCTTGCCGAGCTCGAGATCGCGGTCGAGCATCTGCGACAGGCACTCGGCGACGAGGCTGCCGGTGAGCCAAGCCGGGCCGATCGGGCCGCGGCCCACGGCCGCTGGGAACGTCGCGTTGTTGAGGGTGCCCTCCTCGGTGACCAGGTCGAAGCAGCGCATCAGCCCGCCCGCGGACCACGGGATGTCGTTGGCGAGGATCGGCAGCAGCGCGAGCATGACACCGCCACGCATTCCGGCGTAGGTGCAGTTGATGACGCCGGCCTGCGGGTCGGTGCCGCTGAAGTCGAACGTCAGATGGTCGCCGGTCTTGGTGGTGGTGACCGTGATCTTGTGCAGGTTCCGGTCGCCCTCGTGCGACTGGTCCTGGTAGCCGGTGGCCGACCAGCTGCCGTCCGGGAGCGCGGTGAGCTTGTCGCGCAGTCTCGTCTCGGCGTCGGACATCATGCGCTTCATGACAGCCTTGACCGTGTCAGGGCCGTACTGGTCAATCAAAGTGTGCAGGCGCTCGGCGCCCACGTTGTTGGCGCCGATCTTGGCGCGCAGGTCGAGACCGACCAGCATCGGCACGCGAGACCGGCGTGTCCACATGTCCGCGATGTCCCGCTGAAGTCGGCCTTCGCGCACGACCTTGACCGGCGGGGTGGGCAGGGACTCGGAAAACACGTCCTGCGCTGCCGGGGAGAACGAGCCGAGGCCGACGCCGCCCAGGTCGGGCTGGTGCGCGATGGCACTGGTCCAAGCGAAGAGCTTCCCGTCGTGGAAGACTGGCTGGTACACGATCACGTCGTTCTGGTGCAGCCCGCCGCCGACCCAGGGGTCGTTGCACAGGAACATGTCGCCCTCGGCGATGCCGGGGTTGACCGACCGGTGGCGCAGCGTCCAGTAGATCGCCAGGTCGACCGCGCCGACGAGCATGGTGTTGTAGAGACCGACCTGGACCTCCTGGCCGAGCTCGTCGGAGATGGCGAAGTCGAAGTCGTTGGCGTCGGTGACGATCGGCGAGCCGGACATGCGCTTGAGCGCCTCGCCCATCTCGTCGGTAACCGACCACAGCCGGTGTCGGATCACCTCGTAGGTCAACGGGTCGAGCGCGTCGACCTGGCCCTGGGCGACCGTGTGCACATCCAAAGTGGACGGCAGTGAGCGCCGCAACTCGGCGGGGTCGACTGGTCGGCTGGAGTAGACCTCCGAGCCGGGCACCGGCATGGTCACGACGTGCTCCCTGCGGTAACGGCGGTGCGAGCGGGTTGGATGGCGCGGGCAGCGTTGGTGCGGATGATCACGTTGCCCAGGTGGTCGACGCTAGCGGTGGTGCCGTCGGGCACAACAACGGTCGTGGTGGGCACCTCGACGATCGCGGGACCGGTCAGCACGTGCCCGGCGCGCAGCTCGCGGTAGTCGTATATCGGGGTTTCGACATATCCGCTGCGGATGTCGAGGCAAACCGGCCGCGTGGCGATCCAGGCGCCCGACGGGTCTGTGGAGTCCGCCGCAGGCACCCCAGGCAGCTCAGGACTGAACGGCAGCACGCCGGTGCCACGCACGCGGAAGGTGACGGCCTGGATGCCTGCCTCGCGGAATCCTGTGTCTTCGCCGTACAACGCCGCATAGCGCTCCTCGAACGCGGCAGCGGCCTCCTCGATCGCGGCCATGTCGAGCGGTCCGTTCGCGACCTGGGCGGTGACCTCGGCGAGCTGCATCGTGTAGCGCATATCGATCTCGCGGTGCAGCTCGATGTTCTCAAACCGGACGCCCTGGCGGCGGAGGCCGTCGAGAACCCGCTTCTCCAGCTCGGCGAAGTCGCGCTCGGCGCGCGCGGGATCGAACGGCACGATCGTCGGGTCGGATAGTTCCGCAGTGAGCACGATGTCGGACGAGGCGAGCCCGAAGGCGGAGAAGGCCGACGCGACCGGCCCGAGCGGAACGACGACTTCGCTGACCCCGATCTCGGCTGCGTAGCTCGCACAGTGGGCGGGACCCGCACCACCGAACGCGTAGAGCACGAAGTCACGCGGATCGTGCCCGGCACCGACCACGGTCTTGCGCAGCAGATCGCCGGTCTGGGCATTCTGCACCGTATAGATCGCGGCCGCGGCCTCCTCGACGGTGAGCCCCAGCGGCTTGGCGATCCGGGTCTCGATCGCTCGACAGGCCAGCTCGGTCGACAGCGGTTTGCGGCCGCCGAGTAGACCCCGCTCGGGCAGGATGCCGAGCACCAGGTTGGCGTCGGTGTTGGTTGGCTCGGTGCCGCCGTTGCCGTAGCACGCGGGGCCGGGAACTGCCTGCGCGCTGCGTGGCCCGATGCGCAGGTTGCCGCCGGCGTCGAGCCACGCGATTGCGCCACCGCCGGACCCGATCGCGTCGACCCGCAGGGTAGGCACGTTGATCGGGTGGTGGTTGATCACGGTCGTGGTGTCGCGGACCGGTTCGCCATCCACGACGAGACCGGCGAGGAAGGTAGTCCCGCCGACGTCGGTGGAGATGATGTTGCGGTGACCCAGCTGGCGGCCCAGCGCGACCGAGCCCACCACGCCGCCGGTGAGCACGGAGCCGACAGTGCTGATCGCGGTGGCCGGGGCCTCCTGCGCAGCCACCGCGCCTCCGTTGCTCTGCATGACCAGCAACGGCCCGGCGAGCCGGTTCTCACGCAGCGCAGCCTCGAGCGCGGTCAGGTAGTCGTGCAGGCCCGGCCCGATCTGGGTGCTCATGATCGTGGTGGCATTGCGGGAAAACTCGCGGATGCGGGGGCTCACCTCGCAGGACAACGCGACGAAGACGTCGGGGTCAGCCTCGGCGACCAGCTCCCGCAAGCGCCGTTCATGCACGGGGTTGCGGAACGACCACAGCAGGGACACTGCGATCGCACGTACGCCGTCGTCAAGGAGAGCGCGGATGGCGGCGCGTGCCCCGTCCTCGTCCAGGCCCACCACGACGTTGCCGTCCCGGTCGATGCGCTCGGTGACCTCGAGGGCATGCCGTTTCGGCAGCAGCGCGTGGTCTTTGGCCTGTCCGAGGACGTTCTGCAGCTCGTGCGGTGAACGTCCGAGGTAGCGGCCCTCGACGTTCATGATGTAGATCGAGTCCCGGTGCCCCTTCGTGGTCAGGAGACCGACCGGCGGCACGTTGCCCGTCACCAGCGCGTTCAGCGATGAGGTCGTGCCGTGCGCGATGTGGTGCGTCTGGGCGAGCATCTCCGGTAGCGACATCCCGAGCTGTTCGGCCAGTAGCCCGAGCACGTCCAGGACGCCTCGCGAGTAATCCGGCGGAGTGGACGGGGCCTTGGCGGCGAGCACGGTCCCGGCGTCGTCGAGAACGGCGTCGGTGAACGTTCCCCCGACGTCAACGCCGATGACAAAGGCCATGACACACGCTCCTTGCGACGACGGGCACCCTTACCAACGGGACCGTAGACTATTAAACACTTCGTTCGAGACATAGCCCCAACGTGACCAACCACCCAATTGGAGTCAAGGCCTTGACGCCGCGACTTCTAGTACGTCGAATAGTCGACTCATGCGTCAAGACACTGGAGGTCCGGATGCAACTACGTCGGGCCGCTGTACTGGGCGGGGGCCCCGGCGGGCTCTACGCCGCGCGTCTGCTCAAACTTGCGTACCCCTCCTGCGACGTCAGCGTGCACGAGCAGGGAACGCCGGACGCGACGTTCGGCTTCGGCATCGGTCTGGCCGCCGGAACGCAGCGCAACCTCAAGGAAACGGACCCAGACACGCTGCGCGACATCGTCGCGGTGGGCTGCCGCCACGACATGACGATGCAGGTCGGCGGACGCACCGCACGCGTGGACAACAACCGCCTCGTCGGCATCGCTCGTACGGAGCTTCTCTCGGTGCTGCAATCGCACGCGGAGAAAGTCGGCGTGCGGCTGGAATTCGGCACGCGGCGTACCGCAGACCAGCTCGACGCGGACATCGTGATCGCCGCCGACGGGATCAACAGCACGACCCGGGAGTCCGGGCCGTTCGGCACGCGGATCGACACGGGGCGCGGCCTATATCTGTGGTGTGGCACCGACTTCGCCCTCACCGACGCCATCTTCGCTCCGGTCCGCACCGAGCACGGCATCTTCGTCACGCACGCGTATCCCTATTCGGACGGCCGCAGTACCTTCTTGATTGAGACCGACGAGGCGACCTGGCGCCGCGCCGGTTTCGACGCCTCTACCGCGGAGACGCCTTCTGACACCTCTGACGAGAAATCGTTGCGCTACCTGCAAAAGGTGTTCGCCGAACAACTGCGGGGCTATCCACTGATCGGCAACCGCACCCGTTGGCTGCGGTTCCGGACCGTACGTTGTGCACGCTGGTCCGCTGGCCGCACCGTGCTGCTCGGCGACGCCGCGCATACGGCGCATTTCTCGATCGGATCCGGCACGAAGCTGGCGATGGAGGACGCGATCGGCCTGGTCGAGGCTCTGCGCGACGAACCAGACAGGGCCTCAGCATTCGCGCGCTATGAAGCCATCCGCCGTCCTGCTGTCGAGCGCCTGCAGGAGCTTGCGCGCCGCAGCCAGCTGTGGTGGGACTCGTTCCCCTCCCGACTGCATCTGCCGGTCGAGCAGCTGATGGTCGCCTACATGACCCGCGCGGGCAACGTGCCGCTCGACCGGTTCGCCGTCACGAGTCCCGACGTCGTCGCCGCCGCACTCGAGCAGTACGCGGGCAGCGCCGGCCCTGCTGACCCGGCCGGGGTCACGACGTGGGTACTGGACCGGCCGCTGATCCGCGACGGCCAGCACTTCCCTCGTCGCCAGATCGATCACCCCACCAGGAATCTCGTCACCATCAGCGACGTGCTCACCGATCCGTGGGGCGATACCGGAGATGCGGTGGTGGCGCGAGCGCGCCGCGCTCTCGAAGATGGGGCCGAGGGTTTCCGTGTCACCGGTCCCCCGGACCGGTCCGCCTTGCTGACTAGGCTGGACCTAGCCGAGCGGATCCGCACGGAGACCGGCGGTCTCGTCGTGGTGGAAGGGCCTGCTGAGCTGCGCGACGACTTCGCCGCCGGCCTGGTGAGCGCACGCACCGACCTGGTTGCGTTCACCGGTGAGCCGACCGAAGAGGAGAGTGCATGAACACCGCGCACTGGGGCGGCAAGGTCGTCGACTACCCGCCGGACGCGGTGCGGGCCTACCGCGATGCCGGGCTGTGGGGCACCCGCACGCTCGCCGACGAGCTGCACCAAGTCGCGCTCGCCCACCCGGACCGCGACGCGGTGGCGGCGCTGGACGGGCGGCTGAGCTACCGCGAACTCGACGAGCGCAGCGATCTGCTCGCCGCCGGGCTGCACAGAATCGGCCTGGCGCCCCGCGACCCGGTGCTGTTCCAGGTCACCAACCGACTGGACGCGGTGGTCGCTTGGTACGGGGTGCTCAAGGCCGGCCTGGTGCCGGTGTGCACACTCGCCGCGCACGGCGGCCATGAAGTCGGTGCGATCAGCCGCCGGGTCGGCGCCACGGCGCACCTCGTCGAGGCAGGCACCCGCGGGACCGACCTGGTCGACTTCGCCGTCGAGCAGCAACGCGGACACCCGACGTTGCGGCAAGTCCTGATACTCGGCGGCCGGGACGGCGACCCCCGCGGTGCGGCGATCGAAACACTCGGCCGTGATCTCGACGCGCAGACGGCCCGCAAGACCGTCGAGGGGATCCAGTCCGGTGTCGCCCCGGACGACGTCGCGGTGTTCCAGCTCTCCGGCGGGACCAGCGGCGTGCCGAAGATCATCCCACGGCTGCACGCGGAGTACTGGTACAACGCGGTGGCCTACGCCCGCTCGTGGGGCTGGGACACCACGACGCGCGTAGCTCACCTGATCCCGATCATCCACAACGCGGGAATCACCTGTGCCGTGCACGGCCCGCACAGCGTCGGAGCATGCCTGGTCCTGGGCACCCCAGACCTCGACGAGTCCCTGCCCCTGATGGCCCGCGAGGGCGCGACGCACGTGCTACTCGGTCACGGACACTTCAACGCCGTCGCCCATCCGGAGTTCACGGCCGCGACGACAGCGGTGAGCCAGGTCGTGCTGTCAGGAACCAAGGTGCCCCCCGCCCTATTCGACGACCTCGAACGCCGCGGCCTGTGGTCCGGACAGCTGTTCGGCATGGGAGAAGGCCTGTTCCTCACCACCCGGCCTGGTGCTCCCCGCGCCGCCCGTGCGACCACCGTCGGCACGCCACTGTCCGAAATGGATGCGGTTAGGATCCTCAAGCCTGGCACTGAGACCGAGGTGCCCGACGGCGAGACCGGCGAGTTGTGCTGCCGCGGCCCGTACACCTTGCGCGGCTACTTCGACGCCGCGGACCACAACGCGAAGGCCTTCACCTCCGACGGCTACTACCGTACCGGCGATCTAGCCTCGATCCACCTGGTCGAGGGCGAGCGCTACGTGTCCATCGAGGGCCGGATCAAGGACCTCGTCAACCGGGGCGGCGAGAAGATCAGCGCTGCCGAGGTCGAGCTCTTGCTCCTGCGGCATCCTCGCGTCACCGCGGCCGCCGTCGTGGCGATGCCCGACCCCCGCCTCGGCGAGCGAACGTGCGCGTACCTGGTGGTCGAAGGCCAACCACTCGATCTATCCCAAGTGCGGCAACACTTCGCAGACCTGCAGGTGGCGAAGTTCAAATGGCCCGAACGCATCGAGCATCTCGCCGAGATCCCGCGCACGCTCATCGGGAAGGTCGACAAGAACCGACTGCGGGCCGACATCGCAGCGAAGATCACCGCCGAACGTGAAGACTCGAGGAGGAACTCATGACCAGCCACCGAATCAGACTCGTCGTCCCCAGCTCGAACGTCATACCCTCCCCCGACCTGGTCGCACCGGTCGAGCAGGAATCCGGAATGCCGGCGGTGGCCTCAGCCGGCGCGTACAGCCTGCTGCGGGACCTGCGACTCGCGGCGGAGCTTCCCGGCGAAGGCAGCCTTCTCCCGACAGCAACACCTCTACCATCACAGCCATGAGCGGCGGCACATCCCGGGCAAATGCCCGCAAGAAAGCTGGAGAGGCGTCGTCCCAGCGCGGAAGCGACGGCGGGGAGCCCGGTGCGCGGGTGAACACGGCGCGACGCGAACTGGTGGAGAACGAGCTCTACGAGCACGCAACCCGGTTGTTCGCCGAACGCGGGTTCGCAGGCACGAGCCTGCAGGACATTGCCGACGCACTGGGCATCACGCGGCCCGCGCTCTACTACTACGTCAAGAGCAAAGACGAGCTGCTGGCCAAGCTCGTCACCGAGGTCACCAACGGGCCGCTGGACGAGCTCAGCGAGCTGGCCGCACGGCCGGAGCTCGACCCAGTCGCGAAACTGCGCGGCGTCGTCGAGGTCATAGTGGCGCGGCGGGCGACGCAGCCCGCCCGGTTCCGGCTGCTGATCCGCTCCGAGGCCGAACTGCCCGAAGAGCTCACCGCTGCCTACGCCGACAGCCGCCGAGCCGTCCTCAAGACGATCGCCGGCGTCATCGAGGCAGGCGTGCGCGCTGGACAGTTCCGGCCCGTGGACTCGCGCATCGCCGCGCTCGGCGTACTCGGCATGTGCAACTGGGTCGCCTGGTGGTTCAACCCCGGTGGCCGCGACACCACTGAAACCGTCATCGAGCAGCTCTCCGACATGGCCGTCGGCGCACTGCGACGCGCCGATCATCATGCCTTGGACGGCGCAGGTCCCACGGCCGCGTTGAAGATGCTGCGCGAAGACCTCGACTACCTGGAACGCATCCTCGACCTCTAGCTGGCACCTAGGAGGATCTGAGGAACGGTGCTCGGCGTGCCGGGCACCGTTCCTCGGCGGTTGAAGCCCAGGCGCCGTACGTCGTCGGTCTGCTCGCATTTCCTGACCTGCCCATCCCTGACGTCCCCAGCGACGCGCCAGGTGTTCTGGCCAATCCCATCAACTGCGAGCCCCCTGGAGCGCCAGGCAGTCCGGCCCCGCCGGACCACGGGCCTGTCCTGCCCTCGCCGGACGCATGACAGGCGGACAGGCGAGTTGGTGCTGGCGGGCCGGCCGCCCAGCAACAACTCATCCAGCTCATCGAGCCAAGCTGATCCGCCAGGCCGAGTCACACACGCCCAGGCAGACAATCAGCTGACCGGAACCGCAGAAGCCCCCAGCACTCGCCGAAGAACTTCCTGTGCCCACTGGTCAGAGACCGAGGAAGTGCGCCACGGCCTTCGATGCGGAAACTTGATCTTGCCCCCGAACGTGTTGCAAAGGCAGCGTGTCCAACAACGCTGCGACTGCCCTTTTCGTAGGTCCGGCCACTGTGGACCCCGAGCCGAACCGCAGGCCTGCCTGGCCTAATGCCCGGCTGGGTGTGTATTTCTTGCTCGCACATTGCGCACACGCCAAGTTCAGCTCTTCCGTTGAACCATTGACTCATTCGTTGAATCTTGCGTAAGGTCCAGGATGCCCGCATGCGCGACGTCGAGGAGGCAGCCAATGGCAGAGCTGGACCACCGGGTGCAGGGGGTCGATCATGTCGCGTTCCCGACGTTCGACCCGGCAGCCACAGTGCGCTTCTACCGGGACGTGCTCGGCTTCCCGGTCGTGCACTCGATCTGCGCGGCGGGGTGGGGGCCGGAAGACCACCCCGACTTCATCCACTTCTTCTTCGACATCGGCAACAACGACCGAATCGCGTTTTTCTACTACTTCGGCACCGGCACGGAGATCGGCGGCACCGCCGGAACGAAGGGCGACGTGTACGCCCGCTTCGGCGAAGAGGTCCCGGAGTTCTTCGTGCGCTCGCGGCACCTGGCTATCCACGTCGACAACGAGGAAGACCTGCTGGAGTACCGACGCCGGCTCGACGCGAGCGACTGGCCCGTGGAAATGCAGGTCCAGCACGAGACCATCGAGTCGATCTACACCCACGACCCGAACGGCTATATGTTCGAGATCACCAGGGCGCTGCGGCCGGTGACGCCACAGGAGGACCTCGACGCGAACCTCACCATCGACGCACTGCTCGACGTCGTCGGCGACCCGGAGCCGACGTTCAGCAAACTGCTGCTCCGCAAGGCGGAGCTGATCGTCGAACGCGCGGCGAACTGGAAGCAAGCACGCTACCGGCAAGAGGCCGGGCGATGACGACGCTCTACGTCCTCGACGTGCCTGAGAACACCGCACTCGCCGAGGTCGCCGCCGAGGATTCCGACGTGACCATCGGGCGGATCGGCCCGTACTTCGAGATATACGCGACTGGCCCGATCGTGATCGACCGGCGCGCCACCGGCTGCCGGCACGCGGTCTGGTACTCCGCCATCGGGGGCGTGGCCCGCAACAGCCGCATCACCCAGCACGACAAGAACGCGTTGCGAGTGGAGCCAGCATGAGCGACGGCGCGCCACCGACGCGGCTCGGTGCGGACCGCTACGTCGCCATCGAGGAACGGCCAGCAGCCACGGTCACCTCCGTGCACAGGCTGACCACCTCCGACGGAGCCACAGTGCATGGCGTGCTGGCCACTGTGCCCAGTGCACGCACAGTCGTATGCCTGATGCACCCGCGCCAGGACGTCACGCACCACCCATTGGTGCCGCTGCTGCTGCGCGCCGGAGCGGCCGTCTGGACCCAGCAGACCCGGTCGGTCAACAACGACCTCACCCTCTTGCACGAGCAGGCGCTGCTCGACGTCGCGGCCGGACAGGTGTTCCTGCGCGAGCGGGGTTTCGAGTCCATCGTCACGCTCGGCCACTCCGGCGGCGGCACACTGTTCGCGTTCTACCTCGAACAGGCCGCGCGCTCCCCCGGCGCGCGTATCGCGACCACTCCCGGCGGCCGGCCGGTCGAGCTTGCCGAAGCCATAATGCCTCTTGTGGACGGAGCGATATTTCTCGCTCCGCACCCCGGCCAGGGGCAGCTGTTGCTCGCGTGCATCGACCCGTCCGTCGCCGACGAGTGCGACCCACTATCCGTAGTCCCCGAGCTCGACCTGTTCCACCCGACGAACGGGTTCGCCGAGCCGCCGACGAGTTCCAGGTACAGCGAGGAGTTCCTCCGCCGGTACCGCGCCGCCCAACGCGCCCGCGTCGCCCGGATCGACGCCGTCGCCCGCGAACACCTTGCCCGCACAGCTGAAGCCCGCTCGACCTTCAAGACCAGCGGGCGCGCCGTAGACCGGCGCCGCTCACTGGCGCCCCGCATCATCACTGTGTTCCGCACCGACGCCGATCCGCGCACCGTGGACCTCTCGCTCGACCCGAACGAGCGCCCGTACGGCTCACTGTTCGGCAGGAGACCCGATCTGATCAACTACGGGCAGGTCGGGTTCGGCCGCCTCACCACCCCCGAGGCGTGGCTGTCGACCTGGTCGGGACTGAGCACGAACGCCGAATTCGTCCGCTGCGCGCCTCAGGTCACCGTCCCCACTCTGTTCATCGAACTCACCGGCGATCAAGCAGCCTTCCCCAGCGACTCCCGCCACATGATCGACGCGCTCGGCACCCACGACCTCACCACAGCCACGGTGCGCGGCCTGCACTTCGGCCGCCCCATCAACCCTGGTGAGCCCAGCGGCACCGAACTCGCCGCAGCGGAGATCACCACATGGCTGGACCAGCGCTTCCCGCTCACACCGCCGCGCTAACCCGGAAGAACTTCACGCTCCTGATGAAATCCATCACCGCATGCCAGGCAAGCTCGCCTTGAAGAACCGCTCGGCAAGCAACCTCGAAACACGTCCGGCTCAGTTCTCTCGTCTCAGCGTGGAGCTGCGGCGCCGCGGTCGACGGATCAACCGCAAAACGCGTCGAGCGGGTCATGCGCGGACGCGGGATCACCGGCCACACGCGCCGCCGCCGAGGAGCCCTGACCCGGCCAGACTCGGCCGCACCGCCGGCACCCGATCTCATCCGCCGGGACTTCACCGCCGGCGAGCGGTTCGTCGGTGACATCACGTGCCTGGCCACGAAGGAAGCTGGCTCTACCTGGCGACCGCACTCGACCTCTGTACACGAGAAGCGGCCGGGCACGCGATGGCCGATCACGTGCGCAGCCGATCTGGCCTGCGACGCGATCGACCTGGCCCAGGCGAGGAACCTGACCGGCAATGGCGCGATCTTCCCTGGCAACGCGGGACCAACGAGAACACGAATGGCCTACTGCGTCAGTATTTTCCAAAAGGAACCGACCTATCGCGGCATAGCCGCAGCGATCTCGACGCTGTCGCCGCCGCGCTCAACGATCGTCCACGTAAGACACTCGGATGGAAGACGCCAGCCGAAGAACTGAACGAGCTGCTACTCTCACATCAATAAGCCGATGTCGCGACGACCGGTTGAACCTGAGCAGTACACCTCGGCCCAGTTCCGTACCACGCTCACCAACACCGGTATACGCCCGCCGATGGGCAGGGTCCTGCTAGGGCAACGCCGTCGCCGAATCGTTCTTTGCCACACTCCAAACCGAGATAGGCACCCAGGACTTCGACACCCGAGAACAGGCACAACAGGACGTGCTCGCCTACCTCAACTACTGCAACCACGACCGTCTACGCTCGACCCTTCGGGTATCGAACACCCCACGAAACCCGCATCAGCTATCGTCAACCCGCCGCCCATGCGCCATAAAACCCCATGTCCGGTTCTCGGGGGACCTCACCGGTCCGGCACACGTACAGGATCGCGTTGACGATTTCACGAAGGTCGTGCACCCTCGCCGCCACGCCCAGCCGCGCCGCGCGTCACGCCAAGCCGTCAACGTCGGCTCGATCAACGCCATTGGGTATCGGACAGGTCGCTGGGGTACGCGCGCCGGGCACTCACAATTCGATCAAGATATCAGGCTTCATCCGAAACGGACAGATCGCCACCAAACAAGATCAAATGTCCTCTGAGGAGAGGCACCCGCAGTCCAGGGAGCGTCTGAGGTTCCGCCACCCACACCGCCACGCAATACGAGTTCCACGACAGTCCCTCAGGAGTCGAACAGAGCGCCGTTGGTCGGGATACCGCGGCTTTCCAACGCGTAGACCACGTCGAGCGTGACCTTCCGGTTCGAGGTGACGAAGACGGAGTCGGCCCGGAACCCGACAGCGGTCTGATAGGTCAGCGTGACCATGTCGGGCTTCTTCTCGACCGAGGTGTCGACGATGAGTGCGCCGGGTACGAGCTCGAAGATCTCATCGACCAGTTCGCCGCCGAAGGTTTCGCGCGGGTTGCGCGCCACCCACAGCAGTGCCGTTTCCAAGTGTGGCGTCGTTTTCACGCGGCCGATCACCGAGGTGAGGATCGGGCCGATGCCGCTGCCGGTCGCGACGAACAGGACTCGTTCGAAGACGCGCGTGATCCGGCCCAGCGCACTGATCGACGCCGCTTTTGTCCAGACATGCTCGGGCGGATTGTCGACGAACTTCGACGTCCAGTCGCCGGCCCGCGACAGCACGACCCGGTATCCGCTGCCACCGGGAGGTGGGTCGATGGCGGCGAAGGCATGCCATTCGCCTAGCGGACTGCGGCTGAACACAGTGCTGGAGCTGTTGAACGGCGCCCACCGGTAGTGGAAATTCACGATCGCGACATGCGAGGAAGGACGAGTGACGGAAATTCCGACCTTGCGCAGGTTCTGCCACGGTGTCAGGATGCATGCGCTCACCAGAATCAGGACCCACGGCTGCGGTTCGTCGAGCAGTTTGCCCCACGAGAACGCGCCGGACGCGTCTTGCGCCCCGACCGTGAGCGTCTGCAGCCAGAACAGCCCCAGCGTGAGCCAGCCGAGGTAACGATGGCTGTGTTCGAAAAGATTGTGGCAGGTGCGGCGGATCATGGGTAATGCCAGCAGACAGATCGTTACCAGGACAGCGGCGATCGCATAGGTGAGAAAATAGGAAAATGAGAGCAGAAGCGCCGCATTTCCCGCGGCGTCGGTAACCATTCGGACCAGCAGCAGGACATACCAGAGCGTCGCCGAAATCGCCGCGCCGACATGGATACCCCCCGCGTGGTAGACCTTGGACGCAGTACGCCGGGCCCACAACGGCCAGCTGGTAGGGATCCGCCGGACCAGTTCGAAAAGCGCATTCAGGACGTGCCGGTGCCGGATCAAGACGGCCGCGGTCAGGTTCACCAGCACCGCGTTGCTCGCGAACTCCGCACCGACGCCGTTCACGGCGATCGCGAGATTGCCGGCGATGATGAACACGATGAGCCGGTTGTAGTGAAAGAACAGCGGGCGCTTGGCGAATCGCTGCCAGCGCGAGGCCGGTGGGAGCGCCGACGCGTTGCGCCGTCCTGCGCCAGGCTGATCCGGAACAACCCCGGTCTTCGAGGCCGCCGGCGCTTTGACGGTCGCGGGGAGGACGCGGAGGCGCACCCTACTCTGCTCTTCGGTTACTGCTTCCTCATTCGTGGTCATCGGTGGAATTTCCTGTCACGAGCAACTGAACCGGACTCGATGCAGCGCTCCCGCAGAGGCCTGCCAACCGGATCTCGGGCGAAGGCCGCGCCGCACTGGACACGAGCAGCTTCAAGTGCCGCCCGCCAGCGGGCCACAGCACGCGCTATCGAACAGACGGACTGCATAATTCCCATTCCTGGACAACACTGGGAGAGTTCCGGACGACCTCTATGACCGAAAGTACTCTTAGTTGCGGTGTGCCTGCCACGCACTTTCCGTGCGGAAGTCTCTTCACGCAATGTTCTTTGCCCTAACCCACCTTGATCGACACCGTCGGCGCATTCGGCCACTACGGTGTCCCTGGGGCGGGCCATGTCACGGCCCGCCGTCGGCTGATCGACGCAGGTGCGGAAACGGTCATTCCTCCGGAAGCCCCGAGAAGGATCGCCTTCCACCGCGAAGTGAACCCAGCGACGCCGCATCCCGGACTGCCCGGACAAGGAGGCCTGATGCCAACCAACAGCAGCGAGGTGTTCAACGCAGCGGATTACCTGCTGAGCCAGGGAGATCCAGTGGCACCGGCGGTCTCTTCCCCGCGCCGGACCCTGAGCTACGCCGAACTCGCGTACGAAGCCTGCAGGTTCGCGTCGGGGCTACAGGCACTCGGCGTGCGCCCGGAAGAGCGTGTCGTCTTCTACATGGTCGACGATGTCGAACTGGTCACCGGCGTCCTTGGCACGATGCTGCTGGGCGCGGTTGCGGTTCCGTTGTCCACAATGGTTACCGTCCCGGATCTCGTTGCGATGCTTACGGATTCCCGCGCTCGGGTGTGCTGTGTGTCGAAAGAGTTCACGGAAACGGCGAAATCCGCGGTCTCTGCGGCTCCCGCTGTCACCGACGTGGTGCTGGACCGCGCGGACCCGGCCGGATTCCCCGTGTGTGTCCGCACCCACCGGTGGGCGGACGTCACCGCAGCGGGCGGAGACCACGTCGCTCCTGCCGCCACCGACGCGGACTCCCCGGCGCTGTGGCTATACACATCCGGCACGACCGGGCAGCCCAAGGGCGCGATCCACCGGCATGCGAGTATCCGCGCGGTGTGCTCGGCGTATGCACACGGCGTGCTGAGCGCCGAGCCGCGCGACCGGTTCTTCTCGATCGCCAAGCTGTTCTTCGCCTATGGAATCGGCAATTCGCTGTTCTTCCCCCTCGCCTCGGGCGGCACCAGCCTGCTGGACCCGGCCCGCCCAACCCCCGATGCTGTCGCCGCACGCGTACGCGCCGACCGGCCGACCCTGTTCTTCGGGGTGCCGACCTTCTTTGCCGCATTGCTCAACAGCGACATCCCCGATGACACGTTCGCGTCGGTACGCCACGCCGTATCGGCAGGGGAACCGCTACCGGTCGCCCTGCACAACAGGTTCCGCGATCGGTTCGGCGTCGAGATCCTGGACGGGATCGGCTCGACCGAGGCCTTGCACATCTTCCTGTCCAACCGTCCTGGCTCGGCCCGGCCCGGCAGCACAGGAACCCCAGTTCCAGGCTACGCAGCGGAGTTGCGCGACGAACGCGGCGCCGTGGTCGACGAGTTCGGCCGTCCGGGCGAGCTTTTCGTCTCCGGGCCGTCGATCGCGAGCGGCTACTGGTCGCGGTACGAGACCACGAAGCGGGTGTTCCAGGGCGAATGGCTGCGGACCGGTGACAGCTTCGTCCGTAATGTTGACGGCACGTTCACCTCCCTCGGCCGGCTCGACGACATGATCAAGGCGGGCGGAATCTGGGTGTCCCCGGCGGAGGTCGAAGAAGTCCTGCTGCGACACCCGGCCGTGGCACAGGCGGCGGTTGTCACGGCACCAGACGCCGATGGCCTCGAAAAACCGGTGGCTTGCCTCGTCGCCGCGGGCACCACGTCGGTCGAAGAGGCCGAGCTGATCGAGTTCTGCCGAGCCCAACTGGCGGCGTTCAAGCGACCGCGAGCGGTGCTGTGGCTCGACGAGATGCCCACCACCGCCAACGGCAAAATCCGCCGAAACGTCCTCCGCGAACGAGTACGCGACACCCTGTCTAACGTAGCTGAAAGCACTTCCCTACCGGAACAAGTACCCGCCTGAGCCTTGAACAATCGGCTCGACCCCGCCAAGACGGGACTTTCCGCGCTCTTCTCCGGATTGGGAAGCTTTCCCGCGTTGTAGTCCTCGATGAGGGTAGTCACCGTTTCCCGGACGCAGGATTTGTTCGTGCCGATGAAGCCTGTCGGGCCTCGTTTGATCCAGCCCGTCACATACGTACCCGGCACCGGGCGGCCGGTATCCGGGTCACAATGCTTCCGCCGTTGTTGGGTGCCTCGTCAAACGATAATTTCGGCAACGTTTTTTGTCGACGTCAGCACAAGTCCCGCCGCTACCATCTCATTCGGACCGGCCGGTTCGCCGATCGCCGGGCCGTCTCCGGCGTCGATGCGCTCGTTTCGCTCGAACTCGATCCCTACCACGCGGTCCGCGTGCCGATGATGCGCACCGGCGACAGCCGATACCTGAGCTCAATCCGGCGTGGCGATCGGACTTCCTGCGCAAGGCCTCGTGACAACTTGAGTCTACGATCCGCTATGGCCGCCGCGGACAGATCTTCCGGCCGGACCACGAGCTCACCCCCGCGCACCGATCGCAGGCCGACCACCTCCGGGAACGTGAATGCCGACTGCACCGGCCCCCGCGACCGAAAGGTCTCATCTTTTTCCGGTCCCGGAGTTGAACAGTCCACAGTGGCGTAGTCAGCTGGCTGATTGATTTCTATTGGAGCCGCAGCCGCGACGCCTCACACGACAACGATGTGATCTGCCGTAAGCACGCAGCGCTCATTAAACCCGAACCGATCCAACGTCTCACCCCAGTCTGTCAGGGAGGATCGGGCGAGCGACATCGAACACTCGCCGGGCGGCAGTTCGCATCTCAACGTTCCCCAGGCACCCGCGGCCGGAGTATCACCGGCAGCGACTGGAAACCACAGCCGATGAACGAGGTGTGAGGGATCAGCTCGTTGGGTGGGACAGCGAGTTCGAGGTCAGGGAAGCGGGTGACAAGCGCTTGAGCGCGATGGCCCCCTCGATGCGGGCCAACGGTGCTCCGACGCAGTAGTGCACAGCGTGCCCGAAGGCCAGATGGTCCTTCTCTCTGCACGTCAGGTCGAACTCGTCCGCGTCGACGTGCCAGCTCAGGTCTCGTCCTGGCGCGCCGAAGGCCAGGATGATCGCTTCACCTTGCTTGATCGTCATGCCTTCCAGGCCGATCTCCCCTACGGCGAACCGCAACGGCACATGCATGACCGGACCGTCCCTGCGCAGGGACTCCTCCACCACGTCGTCCCACCCGACCTCGCCAATGACGGCGAGCCGACGTTGAACCGGATCCACCACCAGCGCGTGGGCGGCGTTGGCGACGTGGTTGGAAGTAGTGTCGATGCCCGCACGAGCATCGTGATGAGGGTGTGGATAAGGACTTCGTCGGTCATCGACGGATCAAATTCCTGGCCCTCCAACAGATCGAAAGCCAAATCTTGCCCGGGAAGAACCCGTTTGTCCGCAAGCAGTTCCGCCGCGCAGGAGACCATCTCGGTGAAGGCAGCCCCGGCTTCCTCAGGCGTCGCCGCGGTTTTGTAAACATGGGCAAGCCCGACGAGAACCTTGCACGCAATGAATCCGGCAGGCCGAACAGATCCCACATCACCTCAGCGGGCACCTGCGCGAAGTGCTCGCGAAAGCAGATCGGTGTTCCCGCGTCAGCGTCCATGTCCGTCGATCAACCGGTCGACGATCTCCTCGATGCGCGGGCGGAGCAGTTCGAGCCGCCGCTGGCCGAAGGTACTACTGAGAGGCTTACGGAGCCGTCGATGGTCCTCGCCATAAGCGGAAGTCAGCGACTTCAGCTGCACAAACGCGTTCAACGGCCAGTCAGCCGGAACCGTCGCCATAGCCGGCCAGTGCCGTCGCGGGTCTCGCGACACTCGTGGGTCGCCAGCGAGCCTCTTGATCAGATCGGGGCGCGTGACCGACCACGCCCCAGACCTCACCGGGCAGCAGAACCAACGTCGCCGGACCGCCCTCACACAGCCGGGCGACTTCCCCGTGCACATCACGACCGGTGGGATCGAGTTCCGTCACAGACACTTCAGCCACAGCGGGCATCCTGGCTGACCAACGAAAACAGCAGCGCTTCTCGCCTTCAGATGTACCACGTCTCGAAAGACGGACCATCCGGCGCAAGGCCAACGCCAAGCCGCTCCGCCTGCACTAACGTGTCGAACATTCTGCGCGGCCCGTCATTCACCGCAACGCGAGGTCGCACGACCTTCGGAATTCCCGATTCCAGAACTCCTGCGACGGCATCACGATCCCTGATTCCCGGCTCCTCGGGAACTCGGGAACTCGGGAACTCGGGAACTCGGGAACCAAGCGTCGATTGCAGGCAGCGGCGGCGTGGTGACCGGCATGCGGAGAACGAGGCCGCTGCCGAGATCGGCAAAAACGATCACGACGACGTACGCGGCGGCGACTAACAGCGACCAGGCATTTCCGTTTCCTACGTCCGGAGTCAGTCCAGCTCGTCGGGTACGGCCGCCCTACCCAGGTCACGCATGTCAGGCACAAAGGGTTGCTGCGCCAGCATGCCGTTGTCCGCTCGGACGTGTTCGCCGTTGATGGAACCGGCGTCATCCGAGGCGAGAAAACAATAGAGTTTGGCCATCTGCTCCGGACCACTGAGCTGAGGCGCAACGACATGCCGTCGGTAGATCGCCATCATCTCCGCGGGCAGTCGCAACGCAGGAGGCGTAATGGTGACGCCAGGGCACACCGCGTTGCACCGGACGCCCTCCCGGCCATATTGCGTGGCGGTGTACGCGGTCAGCGCCAAGATGGCCGCCTTGGTCGCGCCGTACGCGGTAAGGCGGCTGTCACCGGCGAACGCGTGCGTGGACGCGGTATTGACGATCGCTCCACCGATCTCGCGCAGGTGCGGAAGCGCATATTTCGTGGCCAGCATCGTGCCGCGCAAGTTCACCGCCATCACGTCGTCCCACACATCGACCGACATGGACGCGAGATCGCCGTCACCGACCGGGAAGATTCCCGCAACGTTGATCAACACGTGCAACCCACCGAACGCACTGACCGCAGTGGCCACCAAATGCTCGACCTGGTTCTCGAAGCGGACGTCGGTCGCGACGGCGAGCGCGGTGCCAGGACCGTGCTTCTCGTTCAACATGGCCGCAAGCCGTTCCACGTTCTCAGTGGTGCGGCTCGCAACCACGACCCGCGCGCCGCGCGACGCCAACTCGGCCGCCGCGGCACCTCCGATGTTCACTCCGCCCGGTTCCACACTAGTCGCCCCGGTGATGATGGCCACCTTGCCGCCGAACGAACCCACGCCGACCTCCGAACGACCTTCGTGCCTGCGATCGGGGACACTACGCCCGCCACCAGCCGCACCGCGTGAACGGCTCGTCAACGCTGCTCGCACGACTTCTCAACGCTGCCCGTTCGCTCATCAGTCCGACGACACATCACCAGATAACCGCGCGATGGAGTACGGTCCGCTCGGAGAACTCGCCCGGACGCCGAATCCATCCATAGTGGACAAGAATGCTCCTATAGATCGTCAAGTAGTGCGAGAGGTGACGGGGCTGCTGGTTGGCTGGCAGAGGATTGTGTAGATCTCGCGGGCGAGGTAGCACTCAGAGAGGCCACCCCGAGGTCGGCCTCCGGGCCTCGCCCGGCCCGTCCCTCTGTCGGCAAGCGTCCCGCCTCCCATGGCGACACGCCTGACAGCGCCCTGGCGCCGGCTTGCTCGCGGAAGCGTCAGTCGATCTCGCTACCGTGCGCGCATGACAACTTCGCGCCGTCAGGGCACCCCGATGCCCGACATCGTGAAGAAACTGATCACCAAGGCCGACAAGAACGCCGGCCAGCCCCCTTCGGTCGCCTCGCTCTACCGCGCCCTCGCCGACAACGACGCCTGACCAGGCCCTATCCGACCACTTGGCAGTTTCCCCTATCCCTGCGATGCCCCCGCTTCGGCCGGACTGCGTTGAGGATGCCCACGCCGTCGTCGGTGGCGGTCCTTGCGGACGACCGCGTTCCCGGCCTTGGTGGCGATCAGGTCGACTGGCGTGCAGCGATGCATTCGTGCACAACGGAAGCGCCAGTAGGGCAACTTTGCAGAACATGGATTGATCCGTACGAGAGTTCACGGCAAGATTCGAGATGCCAACTTGGCTACTAGCAATAAACGTCAGCATTATGACCATAAACGAATTATGGAAAATTAAGGAGTCTCATGATCAAGAAGCTTGCGGTCGCCGCCGCGATCGCCGGAGCCTCGATTGCAACTGCGGCGCCGGCCTCATCCGCTGCCACCAGGGATTTTGGTGGAGTGCATCCGAGTCAGGCTGCCGCAGAGGCTTTTTGTAAGGCCGGGCAGCAAGACGGGCGCTGGAACAGCTGCTCGTACGAGAGGCGTATTGGCGGCGGCGGCGTCTGGCTCTGGGTCTACGCGTGACGTGATTTGTCATCCCAAGAGCCCCGCGCCAACGGCTTGGGTTCTAGGAGTCGTCGCAACACCCCAGCTCAAGGGGTGCGATGGACTTCGAGATCCGGAAGGGGCGTAAGCCGCAGGGGCCGAGGAAGCTCGTCCGTGAACGCGAGGCTTACTTTGATCTTGTGCGTCAGGGTGTGAGCAACGCGGAAGCGTGCCGGATCGTCGGGATTAACCGGCGGACAGGCAAGAAGTGGCGCAACGGCCACCACTCGCCGGGCAAGGGCCTGAAGCCGAGACCTCCCGCTAACCAGGAGGTTCCGCCTTCAGGCCCTTCTCGCTACCTGCGGGAAGAGGAGCGGATCCACATCGCCGACCGGCTACGGGAAGGAGCAGGGATTCGTACCATCGCGGCCGAGCTGGGCCGCGCGCCGTCGACGATCAGCCGTGAGATCCGCCGCAACCGGCATCCCGGCGGTGCCTACCGGCCGCATGCCGCGCAGGCCCGCGCCAACGCCCGTCGACCCCGCCCGAAGACCGGCAAGATCGCGGGCAACGCAGACCTGCATCAGGCCGTCCAGGCGCTGCTCGACAAGAAGTTGAGCCCGGAACAGATCGTCTGGAAACTGCGCCGGGACTTCCCTGGCCGGCCGGACATGCATGTGACCCACGAGACGATCTACCAGGCGCTTTACCAGCAGGCCCGCGGTGGACTTCGGCGCGAGCTGGCCAAGGTGCTGCGGACCGGGCGGGTCATGCGCAAGCGGCGCCGCCACGCCAACCAGCGCATCTCTCGCTACACGCACCCGATGGTCATGATCACCGAGCGACCCGCCGAGGCCGTCGACCGTACTGTCCCCGGCCACTGGGAAGGTGACCTGATCATCGGCAAGGGGCACAAGTCGGCCATCGGCACGCTGGTCGAGCGCTCCACCCGGTTTGTGAAGCTGGTCCACCTGCCCGAAGGCCGCACCTCAGCGCGGTTCAACGACGCCCTGACCAAGACCATTACGCCCCTACCAGCTGAGCTGCGGCGGTCGCTGACCTGGGACCAGGGCGCTGAAATGGCGGCTCATCACGCCTTCAGCACCAGCACAGGCATCCCGGTCTACTTCTGCAACCCGGGCAGCCCCTGGCAGCGCGGCTCGAATGAGAACACCAATGGCCTGCTGCGCCAGTACTTCCCCAAGGGCACCGACCTCGCCCGCTACGACCGCGAACACCTGAACCAGGTCGCCGCCGAACTCAACACCCGACCACGAAAAACGCTCGGCTGGGATACCCCAGCCGAGCGCTTCGCTAGGCTCCTAGCCGCCAGCAGCAACTAGCCGCCGTGTTGCAACGACCCCTTGAATCCGCCCGGCTGGCGCGGGGCTCACTACTTTGCGGCTCACAGTAGACTGACACAGACGCCGCGTACTGATCAGGTGTGGTGGGTTCCATGAAGTCAAGCGACTGGCCGAAGAGTCCGGCCGGTGAAGGAGTACTTGGCGAACTCGGTGGCCTCCACCCGCACCTGCAACGCCACGTAGTCCACCGCGGCGGCCGGGATCTCCACTGGATAGGCCGGAAACCGGGCCTCGATCTCGAAGAACTTCAGCAGCAACGGAACCCGAGCCGAGTCGCGCCGGTCTTGTTGCCCACCAGACGCCAGTTCTCACCGACCAGCGTCCACAGATCAACCAGCTCGTCCGTTTCCCAGTTCTGGCGCACACGCGGACGCTAGCGCCACCTCCCCCCAGACACGAATGGGTGATCACTCGCTACTTTGCGGCTCACGGGACCTTCGGGAGAACTGGGCCGCGACGGGTAGCCCGACAGGCCGCCGTACTGCCGCAGCGAGGCGAACCCGGTGGCGCGGCCGGTGACGAGCTTGTGCACGTACGCTTGGTGCCCGATGTCGAACAGGATGCGGTCCTGCGGCGAGCGGAACACCCGGTGCAGGGCCAGGGTGAGCTCCACGATGCCCAGGTTCGGCCCGAGGTGACCACCGACCGCGGACACCGAGGTCACCAAGAACTCACGGATCTCGGCGGACAGTTCGGACAGGTCGGCATGGTCCAGCCGACGCAGGTCGGCGGGCCCGGCGACGGTTTCCAGCAGCGCCGTGCGCTGCCGTGGCACGGGAACCGACGCGATGAAGTCGCTGACGATGGTCACGGTCGCTCCCGAAGGGTCAGGACAGCGAGCGAACGGCGCTGAGAAGTCCGAAACGGATGATTTCGGTCGTCGTCTCAATCTGCCGCACGTCCAGCGGGCCGAACCCGCCCAGTGCGCGCACGATCTCGTCGATCAGGTTCGGTGGCGCGGACACGCCCGCGGTCAGCCCAACCACACTGGCCTCCGCCAGCCACTCCGGTCGGATGTCGCTGACGTCGTCGATCCGGTGCGCCGGGGTGCCGCCGCGCTCGACCAGTTCCACCAGAAGAACCGAGTTCGACGAGTTGGCGGAACCGACCACCAGCACCAGGTCGGCCTGATCGGCAACCGCAGCGAGCTCTGCCGGTTCGTCGTCGCGTAGCAGATGTCGTCGGAGGCCGCGCCACGCAGCGCGGAGAACTTGGCGCGCAATGCCGCCACCACGTCGGCGTCTCGTCCACCGCGAGCGTGGTCTGGGTCAGGTAGGAAACCCGTGACGGGTCGTCGATGTCCAAATGCTCCACATCGGACATCGTTTCCGTGATCACGGTCTGGTCCGGCACCTCGCCAAAGGTACCCTCCACCTCCTCGTGGCCACAGTGCTCGATCAGGAATACGATGTCACCGCGACCGGCGTGCCTCGGAGTGCACTTTGGACACCAGCGGGCGGGTCCCGTCGATGACTCGCAGACCCCGCTGGTCGGCCTCGTCGCGGACAGCGGGGGGCACGCCGTGCGCGTAGAAGACGACCGTCACGTCGTCGGGCACCTCGTGGAGCTCGTTCACGAACACTGCGCCGCGCTCCTCCAGGTCCCGCACGACGTGCTTGTTGTGCATGATCTCCTTGCGGACGTACACCGGGCTGCCCTCGGCCTGCTCGAGCGCTCGTTCGACGATGCCGATCGCGCGCTCCACGTCGGCGCAGAACGAGCGCGGGCTGGCCATCAGCACCGTGCGGGGCGCGGCCACCGACACCAACTTTTGAGCACACTGTCCACTATGGTCCGGCTGCGCTGGTCGGCGCCAATGGCGAGCAAGTCGATATCGCCACCACGCGGCGCCGACGCGATCTGCTCACCGACGCCCACGTCCACATGGGTCGACACAGCGCTGATACCGTGCCGGCGCAGCTCACCGACCAGCAGCGGTGCCGCCGCGCAGTCCGACAGCAGCCGGTCGGCGAGACTGTAGCTGCTCACAACGAGGACCGCGTCGCTCGGCGCCGGATCGGCGGGCGTTGCCCTGATGTGCCAGACGAGTGGGTGCACGACCTTCTCCTCAGCTGTTGCGACGGGTGACGAGTTCGGCGAGTACAAGCAGTTCCGATTTGGCCTGCTCGTCGAGGTGGGCTGCCTCCAGCGCGGCGAGGGCATCGGCGAACTGCTCCCGGGCGTGGCGCTGGGTCGCCTCGCGACCGCCGGCCCGTTCCACCAGCAGCGCCACCTCGGTGACCTGCTCTGGCGTGAATGCCTCGGGCTGGGCGTAGCGTTCGGCCAGTTCGGCGGCAGCCGGGCCGCCCGCGCGCAGCGCGCTCACCACGGGGTAGGACTGCTTGCGCCGCACCAGGTCCGCGCCGGCCGGCTTGCCGGTGACCGCCGGGTCGCCCCAGATGCCAAGTAGGTCGTCGATGAGCTGGAACGTCAGGCCCAGGTGCTCGCCGAAGTCCCGCAACGCCTTCCGCTGCTGCTCGTCCCCACCGGCGAGCATCGCGCCCAGCTCGCACGAAGTGCCCAGCAGCGCGCTCGTCTTGCCCCAGGCCATGGTCAAGTACTCGCCGGTGTCAACGTCGTTGCGCTCCTCGAAGGACAGGTCGGCGCTCTGCCCCTCGCACAGCGCGCTCACGCACTGGGCGAGCACGTCCACCGCGCTCGCGGTGCAGGCGGGAGCCCCCGTGGCCGCGAGCGCCTGGAACGCGGCGGCCAGTATCACGTCGCCGGCCAGGATCGCCTGGTTGACGCCGAAGACAGACCAGGTGGTCGGCCGGTGCCGACGCATCTCGTCGGCGTCCATCACGTCGTCGTGCACCAGTGAGAAGTTGTGCACCAATTCCACTGCGACAGCCGCGCCGACCGTGGCCTCCGGTGCGCCACCGACCGCCTGGGCGGACAGCAACGTCAGCGCCGGCCGGATCGCCTTGCCAGCCGGTGCCCGACACGGCTCGCCAGTCGCGTCCCACCACCCGAGGTGGTAACCGGCCAGGTGCAGCATGGAGTCCGGCAGCCGGCGCACCGCGGCACGCAGTACCGGTTCGATGGTGGTCCGGCTCCACCCGAGGACCTCGCTGGCTGATCGGTGTGCCGATGTCGTCGCAAGAGTCACGGCATCCTCCTTTCGCAGAGCTGGTTGGAGTGTGGCCGCCGTCTCGCGGCGACACCGAAGAACTCGAAGCAGACCGGGGCTGCCATATCAGTACGCGATACGTACGCTTGTACTGATTCTGGTCATAAGTTCGCGGTCGCGGAGGTTAGCCCGGACATACGTAGGTGAGCGCAATTGCCGAACTACTCCCCGAACCAGGTGAGAACCCTCCACTCGAGGCAGGTCTAGGTACTTATCGAGGCTATCGCTTTTGTGATCAACGAATGTGACCAAGCCAGACTGTGTGCCAGCTGGGTATTTCGCATTGAAAGTGTCAACAGGTCCAACCAGGACAGAACGGGCTAAGCGACCAATTGCAGAGCCCAATGTCCACAGTGGCTTGACGGCCCGCTGTTCCGGAGGAGTCGTGCGGGGTCGTTCTCGTTCGTGATCCGCTCGTACATCTCGAAGAGGTTGCCGTACTTGGCCTTCACCGCAGCCACGCCCGACCCCGCGGCCCTAGTCGCAGACGTTCTTGGCGGCCCGCGAGGCGATGCCCCTCGGCACCAGGTTGCCGAAGTTGGCACCCACACACCCTGCCGTCGTTGCGCAGTGACTCGCTCATCAGGGTGAGCTTGGACTGGTGTTCCCCGCTGACCGGGATGCGCGTGGGATGGATCTCGCTCTCGCCGCCGACCTGCTTGAAGAAGCTCAAACAAGCCAAAAGAGACGCGCCTCTAACCAGCTCTCTGCGTAGATATACCCCCTTCCAGCCACGGCATCGCTTCGTCGTACTGCGAGTTGCAGCGTTGCGAGGGACTCAGTGCAGTAGACTGCAAAAGATAGCGGAATGCCTTTTGAGCAGACTGACTAGCCTCAGGGCGCCGTCGAAGTCGGGTTTGTGTGGTGTGGCCTGGGGTTTCGTAGGTGTGTGAAGCGGGCACGGCGTGATCAGAGATGATCTTGGTTACCACACCTGATCGTCTATGAAGGATCGTCGCCGTGCCCGCACGCTCATCATCTCGTGTCCGCATCGTCGGTGACCAACCGGCCTCGCTCGCCGGGGTCGGCGGTGGTGTTTCGGCCGGTCAGGCGCTGGCATCAGCCGGCGTGCTGGGCGCGTTGACGAAGGTCGCCGATCCGCGCAAGCCTCGAGGGATCCGGTACCCGCTTTCCGCAGTGCTGGCCGTGGCCTTCGCCGCCGCGATCACCGGAGCACGTTCGTTCACCGCGATCGCCGAATGGGCCGCCGACGCACCCGTGGAATCGTTACGGCGCCTGGGAATCACGCGGCGCGCACCGTCGGAGCCGACGATCCGGCGTCTGCTCACGCTGCTGCCGGGCGACGCTCTTGATGCGGCGATCGGGGCGTGGATGTGGCTGCGCACCAGCACCATCGACGGGCGCCGGGTGATCGCCTTCGACGGCAAGACCCTCCGAGGAGCCCGCGACACCGCGGGCAATCTCGTACACCTGCTCGCCGGACTCTGCCAGCACACCTCGGCCGTATTGGCCCAGATCGCCGTCGGCGCGAAGACCAATGAGATCCCCATGCTCACCACACTTCTAGACACCCTCGATCTCGACGGCGCGGTGGTCACCGCTGATGCGCTGCACTGCCAGCGCGACACCGCCCAGCGCATCCGCGACCGAGGCGGCCACTACATCCTCACCATCAAAGGCAACCAGCCCAGTCTCCGCAAACGCGTGAAAAGCCTTCCCTGGAAAGACATTCCCCCGCTCGCGGTCTCCCGCGAACGTGGGCACGGCCGACAGGACACCCGCACCCTCAAAGCCACCGAACTGTCGACGAGTATCGGATTTCCCGGTGCGGCCCAGGTTCTACGGCTGACCCGCACCCGCACGATCCGCGCCACCGGCAAACGTACCCGCGAAACCGTCTACGCCGTCACCAGCCTCACCCTCGCCGAAGCCCGCCCCGAGCAAATCGCCGCCTGGATCCGCGGCCACTGGCTCATCGAGAACCAACTCCACCACGTCCGCGACGTCGCCTACGACGAAGACCGCTGCCAAATCCGCACTGGATCAGCACCCCAGGTCATGGCCACCCTCCGCAACACCGCCATCAGCCTGCTCCGCCTCACCGGCCACACCAACATCACCGCCGCCACCCGGCACCACGCCCGCGACTTCAACCGCCCCGTCGAACTACTCCTGACATGCTGAAACACAACTTTGACGCAGCCCTGTGACTAGCCTCCATTCGGATCGCATCCAAATTCATCGAATCGACCGGGCCCGCGACGGATAACCCGGCCACAATCCGCCTATCCGCCCCAAGGATCGGGACCGCAACCTCAGCTTCCCCGCGAAGGTATTCACCATGTGAGTACGCCACGGATTTCCGGCGAACATTCGTCAGCTCACAGCTGAGATGCCAACCTTTGTAATCGTCATTGCCGTGAACCTTTTCAGTTCCCGTTCGGCGAGCCCGGCGATGGCGTCACGATCATGCGCGAGGAGAAGTTTGCCCACCGCACTGCAATGCGCCGGCACCGGCTGCCGGAAGCTGTCGTCATGCCACTGACGATGCAGTCGATCCGAGTAGAACACGTAGCCCCGGTGCAACACTCCAATGCTCACCGCACAATGCGTCCGCTCGTATAGCGGCAACAGTAATGGCATCAGCTTCCGCTGCAGTGCAGCAGCCCGAATTACCTCCGGTCTCAGCTGCAGCATTTGGTTACCGAGCGTGTAATCATCACCTGCTCTTTCCGCAAACCCTCGCGCAACGAGCGTGTTCAATATCCGGTGCACGGTTGCCTTGGAGAGCCCAGTAACACGAGCAAGGCCGGACAGGCTGGACGGCGAACCGTGTGCTGCCAAAGCCTCCAGAAGCGACAACGCTCGATCAACGCTGCGCGTGAAGCCTCTTTGCGTCTCTGCATGACCCGATGCCTGGCATGGCTGTCCTCTCATCGTCACATGCTCCTCGTTTGCAGGATTGAGGGAGTTACAGGCTTGCCCAGACGCAGGAGCCGCAACAGGCCTAGATATAACTCCGTGCCCTTTTGGTCCCCCTGATGGGGCCGCGCGGACAGATTAATGATCTTCGTGAATAGAGACGTATCTTATTTCGCGAGTTTCCTGGAGCAGGTGAGCGCGGCGGCGAGGATGAGGAAGTGCAGAAGTGATTGGTATAGCGTTCGTAGCGGATCGTCAGGCGTCGGTAACCGGCCAGCGCGTGGCCAGCTCGTGCAAGCGGCCGCCGCACCCGGTCAGCTGGTGCCGGTCAACTCGGAACACGCGGCAATGGCTCAATGCTTGCGCGGAGGCCGCGCCGAGGAGTTTGCCCGCACTCACATCACCGGCACGATCGAGCGCGTGTGGACCGAAGCTGATGACTGGCACGCCGAACCCACGGCGCTAGCAAACGTAGCTGGCCGGAGAGCGTTGGACGCGTGCTCGTACGACCGAGCTGCTGGCGGCCAGCCGTGCCTGACGTCACGGTCCCAGCCAAATTCAATCTCCAACTGGCTGCCGATGACTTGCGCAGCAACGGTTTCCACGACCTGGTCACGGTCTGGTCTTCCACGCCATACCGACCCTACGACGGGCGTTACGCTCAGCACCACCTGCTTCGACATCACCGTGTGTGGCGAGGGCAGCGACATTGTCCCAACAGCACCGGGCAAGCTTGCCGCACGAGCGGTGTCAGTGCTCGCGTGCCACGCTGGCATTCCGTCCTGAGTAGACTCTCCCGGTACACACGTGGCGCTGCACAGGCGCATCCCGGTCGCCCGCGGCATGACGAGCGGCAGCGCCGATGCAACGGCCACCCTGGTCAGGTCAGCTGATCCGTCACATGTGTGACCCGACGAGAGGATGCGGAGGAACAGCGGTCTCACGGTTGCTCGCGATCGAGTTGAACGGCCGGATGCGGCGGAGGCCTAGGAGCACTGCTGCATGGGCGGTCGCGTCCAGCGGCTCGTTCCGGGGTGCGGTCGGCTGCGGCGACTTCCGCCGTAGCGTGCCTATGGGCGTTGCATTGGGGGCAAGGCCAGGACGCTCACCGTCGCAATGAGTCGTCGCAGCCAAGACACCACGCTTCTCTCCTTATGGGACGCGTTGGCTGAGGAAGGCAGTCAACTGCTGGCTTTCCTTGGACTGTTCGACGGCTATGCGTTGGGCGAGTGCCTTAACTTGAGGGGTAGCGGCGTGGGTGGCCGCATAGTCCGCCATGTGCACGCCGCCTTGGTGATGGCGCACCATGAGTTGCAGGAAGTAGACCTCTTTCGCGCTACCGGCGAGTTCTCCCAGTCGGTTCAGCTCGTCCTGCGTTGCCATACCGGGCATCGCACCGTCCTGGCTACCGTCGTGGTGGGCTTGGTGGCCTTCGGCACCGCCAGGCATCCAGCCCATCGGTGCGCTCGAAGAGATGAGCGGCTTGTCCCATACCTGCAGGAAGCCCGTCATCTGGCCGATCTCCAGGAGTTGGTTGCCCCGCAACACGTCGGCCAGGCCGGCGATCTCAACGCCCGCCCCGCTACGAACCATCTCGCTCATGGTCACGGCCTGCTGATGATGGACGATCATGTCCTGCAGGAATCCCACGTCGACAGCGGAGGGCATGGTGCCGCCGCCTGACTCGTGGTGGTGGCTGTTTGGAGGAGCGGCCGACGCAGCACCGATGAGCGCTGCGCCGACCACGAGCGCGAGCCCGCACAGCGCGAGCAACAAGCGCCGGGTCATCCTTGAGCACCGTTGGTGAGTTGCAGAGCCAGGAACCCGTTGTCCTGGCAGGTAACCCAGAGCTGATCCGAACCGGCGAACCGCGGGGGCGAGCTGCACCAGTCGGCGGTCAAGTTGGACCCGGTGAGGCCGCCCCCGATGGGCGCGCCAATGCCGTAGGCGTGTTCGGACCCTTTGAGCTTCGCCTTGTTGTCGGATTGGGCGGGTGGGTTGTAGTAGGCAATCTCCTTGACCTGGGAAAGATCACGGATGTCGAAGACCCGCACGCCGGACTGGAACCAGCCACAGGCGAGCTTGCGCGGCTCATCGGCACGGTCCACCGAGCAGTAGTGAGCTTCGTAGCCGAAGAAGCCATTGCCGATGGTGTCCTCGATTCGCTCGGCTGCGTGCTCGGGAGCATTGATCCCGAGCTTCAGCTGATGGGTAACCTTCGGGTTGCGTTCGTCGCTGATGTCGATGAACCGGACGCCGCCGTTGTTAAATTCATCGACTGCGACGAGGTAGGGCTTACCTTGGTACGTGATGGGGATGGTGTGTTGCGTGAACAGGCCGTCGCTCCAGGACACGCCCCCGATCTGAATGATCGCCGGGGCCGGTTCCCTGTTCTGGATGGCGCTGACGTCGAAGATGTCGACGCCCGGAGGAGCGGCCCGTGTCATGTACAACCTGTTGCCGTCGGCGCTGAGAGAGAATCCGTGGTTGGCCGGGATACCGGCGAGGCCAGTGAAGACCATGCGTGGTTTGGTGGGATCGGAGACGTCGATCGCAGTGAACGAGCCCCCGACGAGGCCGCTGGCATAGTAAGTATTGCCGTCAGGGGCCCACTCGCCCTCGTGCCCGAGCACGTTCGCCGGCATTGTCAGGTTGGTGCCGTTGGCGCCGTTGAGGATCCGCGGCCTCGCACAGTCCTGGGAGATGTCGTAGACGTCGAAGAACAGCGCCCCCAACGCCCCTCCGCCCGACACTCCGGCCAGCAGCCCACGCTTCTCGTTCACCTTGAGGCTTTCCCAGGGCGAGGTGAACATCGCAGGACTGGTGAGGTTGGTGGAGAGCCGAGGATTCCGCGGGTCCGAAACGTCGACGACCTGCGTGCCCTGCGACCGCTTCCCCAGTGTCCCAAGGAACGCGGTCGCCATGTACGCGCACGTGTCGTAGGACGGGTTCACCCACGCCGCGCCTTCGCCCTGATAGCCACCCAGCCTAACGAGATTGCACCAGTAGCCCAGCTTGTTCCGCCCACTGTCACGGTCAGCCTTGGGCACCTGCCCCTGAACACCTGTCTCCGGCCGCGAGCCGGGGCCGCAGTCGGCTTCGGCGACCCGGCTCACCAACAGGGACTCTGGCTCGGCAGCAGCGCTCGAGGCCGGTAAGCCGACCGTCGCGGTGGCGATCGCCACCCCCAGCACGACCTGCCTGCTCCACCACTTCGGTGTCGTACCCGACCGGAATCGTCTTCGTACCACTTCGTACACCCTTTCCATGACGCATTCGCACGGATATGCGCGCCGTTCTGCACACCGCGGTGGCCGGCAGATTCTGCGCTGAACTCGCTCTTGACTCGGCTCGATCGGCCGGACATGAAATCTGGATTGCCGAAGTTTGCCGATCGCTTGGACGCACTGTCAAGACGGCTGTCACTGCACTGCGACTAACAAGTACCAATTCCGGCTTCGGAGGCGGTAGATCGACCTCAAGCTCGCCGAACCGATCCCGAAGACGGGAAGGAACGACGTACCGATCAAACCGTCGGGTCGGTGCCGAAGGTTATCAGTTCACCGCGATCGACGACTGCACCCGACTGCGCGTCACGAGACTTACCCGCGCAACGACCAGAAGACCGAGATCCAGTTCCTCGGCTGCGTTCTCTCCCAGCCGCCGTCCGCCGTGGAGCACGTGTGGAGCGTTCCTGCCGCAAGGTTTCTACCGACTCCTGGACAGCGTTGTCAACGACGTCGACTTCTTCAACGCGCGCCTCAAGGAGCCGACACCCATCAGCGGCACACGCGGCAACGCCGCCGACAGCAGCACATCGCCTCCCTGTCAAGTCCAGACGGTCACTTTGTGATGACCTATCGGGCATCCCTTGTGGAGGGATGTTGCTTCGAGAAAGGCGGCCAGGAAAGGATCCGGACGTGCCGCGGTCCCCGATGCGATCGCTCAACGACCCAAAACTCGGACACATTTCGGTAGATATTACTAATAGTACTTTTGCGTCATTATGTTGAAGGGGCCCTTGCAGATGTGGCATGTGTTGACACACCAAGCTACTCGGCTATCGGAAGCATCGACTTCCGCGAAAATGGTCGTATCTATCGATCCTGACTAGGCACGGGACAAGTAACTCCACCGCATCGTTAGGGGCTTCGACCACAGCAACGGTGAGCCGTTTGCCTCGCACCAAGGAGCAACTCATGAGATCTTCCACCACCAGCGACGTGTGCTTCCGCGTTTCCGCTCCTACCGCGCACGGTGACGTTGCCCCCCTTGTGCTGACCATGCCGGAAGAGGAGCCCTCGCCCTGCCCCCACGCGGCAGAGGGCACGTCAGGGTGCACCCAGCCAACCGAAGAAGATTTGCGCACACTACGCCACGCTGCACACGGTGGACAGCCTTCCGTTCTGCAGGCCCCGCTCGACCTGGTGGAACGGATCCGCTACCGATGGATGGTGGGGCACCACGCAGCGTTCGGCGTCTGGCAGATGCAGACCCGATGTTTGCAAGCAATTGCCGATAATCCCGCCCCCACGACTGATGACGTCCATACAGCGGCGCGACTGTTCGACGCGTACTCCTTGTTGTTCCTCTACACAGGAAGCTGCTCGGCCAAGCACTACGCCGCGACTGTGCGGGCGGACATGATGGCCTGCAACGCGGCTTTCAGCGGCAAGTGGGCTCGCGACTACGAGCCGATTACGCTAGCCCTGCGGGGGATCCGAGACAAACACCCTGAATCTGTCATCGCGCCGCTGACAAACGCCGCCAGGCGCAATCATCGGCTGCACATGGCCGTCGCCAAGAAACTTGTTCCGAATGGCGCCTCCCTCTTGCGGAAGGCTGGGCACCACCCGGGGCAAGCACCGACCGGGGCCGAACGTGATGTCTTCGATGCTTTCTTCCAGGTCCAGCGACGTCCCTTGTGCCGACGAGCATTCGCGGCGCAGCTCGTCCGCCGCTTTGCCCAAGTGATGTGCGACATCGCCGCCCACAGGTTGAGCGGTCCAGCTTCTGCCCCCGCCCGGCAGGATGCTATACCGACGCCGCGCGACGCGGCGCTGCGGGATGCTTTCGAACAATTCGAGGAAGACGCCGGAGACCTACTGCTGAGAATCAGCGAAAACGTCATCTCACAAGAGGTCATGCTACCTCGACAGCGCCGATGAAGGGACTGCCCATGAACACCACCGCAAACGATATCAAAACGCTTCAGATCACTCCCCCTCTTTATCAGTACCTGGTGGAACAAGCCCAGCCTCCCACACCAGCGCAGCAGTACTTGATCGACCGGACTCGTGCTCTCGGTGGCTGCGCCGAGATGCAGATCCCGCACGAACAGGCAGTGTTCTTGAAACTGCTCACTCGCCTGATCGACGCCAGGTGGGTCGTCGAAGTAGGAACCTTCACCGGTTACTCCACCCTCGCCTTCGCCCTGGGGATGCCTAGCGTCGGTCGAGTGACAACCTGCGACCTGTCCGAGGAGTGGCTGAGGATCGCGCAGGACGCCTGGGAACAGGCCGGC
The DNA here is from genome assembly GCF_053605825.1 of Saccharopolyspora sp. NPDC003752. Taxonomy (NCBI): domain Bacteria; kingdom Bacillati; phylum Actinomycetota; class Actinomycetes; order Pseudonocardiales; family Pseudonocardiaceae; genus Saccharopolyspora; species Saccharopolyspora sp. NPDC003752. Next base: position 63,690 of record NZ_JBSGJZ010000037.1, read on the forward strand.
GTCGCTGACCGCATCGAACCTCTGATCGGGCCCGCGGCGGAGACCCTCGAAACGTTGCCCACCGGCCAGATGATCGACTTGGTGTTCATCGATGCCGACAAGCCCGGGTACGAGGCCTATTGGGAACTGCTGGTTCCCCGAGTGCGCCCCGGCGGGCTACTACTCGCGGACAACGTCTTGTATTACGGCGAAGCGGCCAACCCGGACGCCACCGGTAATGCCCGGGCTATCCGGGCCTTCAACGACCGGGTGCGAGACGACGAGCGCGTCGAGTCGGTCCTGCTTCCGATCGCCGACGGACTAACCATCGCCCGCAAGCTGCCCGAACGCCGATGACCAGCGCAGCCCCATTCAACACAAGGACAGAGGAGACGAACGTGACCGTGCCCTATGCAACCGAGCCCTGGCGGATCAAGGTCGTCGAGCCGATCCGAATCCCTGCCCGCGAGGAACGCGAGCGAGCGATCCTGGCCGCCGGCTACAACGTCTCGCTGCTGCGCTCGGACGAGGTCTACATCGACCTCTACACCGACTCGGGCACCAACGCCATGTCCGACCGGCAGTGGGCTGGGATGATGGTCGGTGACGAGGCCTACGCAGGATCGTCCAGTTTCTACCGCCTGGAAGCTGCCGTCCAGAAGTACTACGGCTATCCACACGTCATTCCCGTTCACCAAGGCAGGGGTGCGGAGAACATCCTGTCCCGGTGCCTGGTTCGCCCTGGCAGCCACATCCCAGGGAACATGTACTTCACCACCACCCGCGCCCACCAGGAGCTCAACGGCGGCTCCTTCCACGACGTGATCGTCAGCCGGGCACACGATCCCTCCTCAGAGCATCCGTTCAAGGGCGACGTAGACCTGGATGCGCTCGAGCGGCTCATCCACAAGGTTGGCGCAGACACCATCCCGTACGTCAGTGTGGCCGCCACGGTCAACATGGCCGGTGGACAGCCGATCAGCATGGCCAACCTGACGGCGCTACGCGAACTGACCGCCCAGCACCGGATTCCGGTCATCCTTGACGCCGCCCGCGCCGTGGAGAACGCCTGGTTCATCCAGCAGCGCGAACCAGGCTGGGGTGAACGCAGCATCGCCGAAATCCTCTGGCAGATGTGCGCGCTGACCGATGGCGCCTGCATGTCGGCGAAGAAGGATAGCTACGCCAATATCGGTGGCTGGCTGGCCGTGCGCGATCCCGGGCTCGCAGAGCAGGCCCGCAACCTCGTCGTGGTGTACGAAGGACTACACACCTACGGCGGAATGGCCGGGCGGGACATGGAGGCAGTGGCCCGCGGCATCGAGGAGTCGGTACAAGAGGACAACATCCGGGCGCGGATCCAGCAGGTCGCTTACCTGGGGGAACGGCTGATCCAGGCAGGTGTGCCCGTTGTACGGCCGATCGGCGGGCATGCAGTCTGCCTAGACGCCGCCGCAATCATGCCTGCAGTCCCACGAGACCAGTTCCCCGCCCAGACCCTAGCGGCCGCGCTCTACTTGGACTCCGGCACCCGCGGCGCCGAACGCGGCGTGGTCTCCGCCGGCCGCGACCCGGTCAGCGGCGAAAATAGGCACCCCCGGCTAGAGCTCGTGCGGCTGACCATCCCGCGCCGGGTCTACACCCGCAGCCACCTCGATGTGGTCGCGGACAGTGTCATCCGCACCGCCGAGCGCAGCGCGGCCGTCACCACCGGCCTGTCCTTCACACACGAACCCGAGACCCTGCGCTTCTTCCAGGCACGCTTCGCACCAGTGCCCGCGGGCTCGGCCGACGGGGCCTCCGGACCGTACACCGCGCTGACAGCGGCCCAGAAAGGCTGACCATCTGCAGCACGCCCATCCAGGAACACCAGGCGCAGGGCAAGGCAAGCACCTTTTCTACGCGCTGCTGGCAGAGACCGGCGTGTTCGGTCCGAACGCGCCCATGCGTCTGGAGGCGGTCATGCTGCCGGGCCAGCTGCCCCCTGCCCAACTCGTCGTCCATCGCCACGTCGCCTGCCGGCCGCCCCGCGATCTGCTGGTTGACTACCTCACCGAACGCGCCGCCGAGCTGGACTACGCCTCCCTCGACGGGCTGGCCAGCAACGTCGTCGGCCTGTTCTGGCGAGACCTGAAAAAGCATCACCCGGGCATTGAGTCACTGCGGCTGGCCCCGGAAGTCGCGGCCGCATGGAAGGACCGCGTCCGGATGATCTGGGACAAGGCGGGACGCCCGCTGCGGCCCAGAGTGAACATCCACAGCGGCTTCGCCCATGTGCGGGCGTTCTACCAGGATCAGGCCAGATGGGCCACCGAGAATCCCGCCAGGCGAATACAGCAAGGCGGCTCGTTTGCGGAGCAAAGCCGAGATGGGTCAGCGCACCCGCACCCTGCTGCCAACGCTGCCTGTTCTGGTGGACACGGTCGAACGCCTGCACCAGCAAGCCCAGCGGCGGCTCACCGCCGCTCGCGACGTCCCACCCGGCGGCGCCTTCACCACCTGAACCGGACGGCTGAAACAACCCACCACCCGATCCAGGTGAACGCTGCCCCCACAGGCGCTGCCTGGGGCCTGCAGCAACTACCGGGCCGGACTTCCGAGCAGCATCCCCGGTGCCCGGCCCCGCCCTTGGGGCTGGGTCCACACACGATCGCCCCCGGGCCTCCCCAGGAGGCGAGGTCAGATGATCGTGGAGGCCGCCAGCGCTCGCTGCGACCGTCCGAAGCTGCGCACCGCCCTCGGCATGCTCAAGCCTGGCGACAAGCTGGTGCTCTACAGATTGCTTGTCGAGGCGTGTGATCGACGTTGTTGGGCAAGGCTGGAATAGTGAGGCGTTGCCCCTGCCGCCCAGCTCTATCCAGTAACGTCCAGAAGCTAGGGAAACCGGTGACGACTCCGCTGGAAATGCGGTGCCTTCACGAAGCAGGGAGATCGCCTGCTTCTGGTCAGCGACAGCGTGGCCCCGCTCGGCGAGCAGGCAACGAGCGACGCCCAGTCCTGCCATGTCCGCGCTCAGCCACCCCCATGGGCGGGTGCGGCCCGACCGCGACCGTGATCTGGGCCTCGATGAGGTCAGCGAGCAAGCTGGATGCCTCGGCCGGCAGCGTCGCTCCGGTCCGCAGCGCGTTGATCGCACTGTCTATGTCTTCACCACTAGCCAAGTCGATCTCCCCACCGTCTTCGAAGGCTTCCGCCAACGCATTCTCCGCGTGTCCTATTGCGACACTCCGATCAGGACCGTCGTAGCGACGAGCTCACCAGGAAACATCGGGGCGTATATCTCTGGCCACGGGCCGTCACGATCCGGCCGGGTCGCCGCACTGTGCCTTGTGGCTGTGGGGATGTCCAGCAAAAAGCGCTGGACATCCCCACAGCCACAAGGCTTTCGCATTCGGCGAGCACGTGAAAACCTGCCAGCTCGCGCCGGTTCGGTGCAGGCTGGCAGGTTCGGTTCCGGGAGCGCTCCGCGGTGTCAGCCGGGCACGGTGCCCAGGTTCGTGGTGATTTCCCGGGCAAGCCGGACGGTGGTCTCCGTCGCTTGCTGCCGCGAGATCTGCACCAGTTCGCCTGCGCGGTCGGAGTCGTGTCCGGAGTATGTGATCACCCAGTGTTTCAGACGTGAGGGTCATCGGTCGGCGGGACGATCCCACCCGTCGCACTCATCCGCAGGGCTCGCCGGTTCGATATCGGGGAAGACGTCGATGAGAACTTCGCGGAGTTGGTCAACAGCCTTGCGGCGATGTGAGATCTCATTCTTATAGGCCGGGTCCATTTCCGCGTAGGTGAGGGGTTCACCTTTGGGCTGGAAAATGGGGTCGTAGCCGAACCCATTGCTGCCGCGGGGCTCGGTGGTCAGTGTTCCATCGAGCGACCCGACGAACACTTGGATGCCGTTCGCGTCGGCGTAGCCGATGGCCGTGGTGACAGTGGTCCGCCGGTCGGTCACGGTTGCGGCCATGTCCAGAAGTCCCTGCGCTCCCACTTCCTTGATGACCCATTTGATCAACGCGCCGGGGTACTCACCCCATGCATGAAGGTACAGCCCTGTGTCGTCAACCAGTACGGGAGATCCAACGGTGTTATAGGCAGCGGCGGCTTTGCTTCGGACGACTTCAGCGACGTCGAGGGATTGGATCTCGACTAGGTCGGTTTTGAACGTGGCGACATCGATCCCCAGGATGTCGGTGAACTCGCGCGCTTTGTTGGCGTTGCCGGTGATGAGCGTCAGGGTGCTGGTCATCGGGTCTCCGCAGGTTCGATGATGGTGAGCCAGTGTCGGGTGAAGTGTGTGAGGCGAACCGTACCGGTAGAGGGTAGGAAGCTACCGCGCACCGACACGCGATCACCGAGGCGGACTGGGGTGGTGAACTTCCACCAGAACACGACGACCTCGACGGGGCCGGCGTCACCGTGGATGGTGAACGCGACCGGGAACAGCGCGCTGTGATCGACGTCCGTCACCTCTCCGGTGAGAACAACCTCGGTGAGGCTCGTGGCCGGCGAGGCCACCAGGTTCATCGGCACGGTGCGCGCTGGATCTCGTAGGCGAATGGTGGTCACCACCTGTGGGGAGAGCTGGAGCGCGGTCCACCGTCGAGAGATGACGGTGGACAGTGAGTTGTTGGGGTGGCGGAACACCTTCTGGTAGCGGACGAGCTGCCGCTGCTGGCGATCAACGGTGACGTCGGTGAACCCCAGCTTCGACCGGATTTCAGGCAGCCGTTCGGCAAGGACGGGAACCGTGTCCGCCGTGTTGCCGTGGATGACGAAATCGACGTCCTTGCGGATGCCGCCGTGCTCAGTGAGGTGCATCCCCAGCATCGCGGACCCGAAGACACCAACAGCGTCCTCGCCAAACACGCTGGCCAGCTCATCGTAGAGGTCTGCCCACACCGTGGATCCCAGCTTCGCGCGGCGGTATCGCGCCGCTGCTACGGGGTCGTGATGCTGGGCGACGTCATCGGCGGGAAGCAGCTGGTAGAGCCGGAGTACATCGTCCGCAGCGGCGGTGTCCTCGAAGTTCTTACGGTACTGCTTGCCCTGGTACGCCCGGTCTCCGTCAGGGTGAGGCGAGTAGACGTTGTAAGCCAGGAAGCGGGTCGCGTCATCCAGGGTTCCAATCACCCGGTGGATACGCCCGTCGTAGGTCACTACGTGATCGCAGTCGATGAACATGACCACTCCTCGGTGGTGGTGATGGGGATGCCGTGCTCGCGGGCGTCGCGGATCAGGTAGTCCTGGATCACGAGCAAGATCTCAAAGTGGTCGACCCAGGTCTTCCGCTCAGCGAGGGATGTTCGTTCGTTCTCCTTGCTGTGTATGCGTTTCCGAAGCTCGTCGGCAGGCTCGGCAACCAGCAAGCCCGCGTGGACGCGGGCATCTTCGAGGGAGGAGCGGAGCGCGCCGATGATGCCGCTGTGGAGGTGAGCCCCTTCGATCACGGCATCGAACCCGTCTCGGGCGAGTTTCGCCGCCACATGCCGGATCGCCGGCGCGACCGCATCAGCGTGATCACGGAATCCCGCTTCGATATTGACCCGCGTGGGTGGCCCGTGTAGTTGCCACGCAGAGTGTGTCACCTCGAACAGCGCCGGATGCTGATGCGGCGAGGCGAACGCTCGCTGTGTTTCGCGGAGACAATCCGTGGGCACCACCGTGCGAATGCCACGTTGGTAGGCGAACTCTATTGCCGCCGTTGACTTCCCCACACACGGGATGCCGTACAGGAGGTGCAGGTCAACTTCACGTCGCGTCATAGCGGTGCTTCCGTCCGTAGGCGACGACCTGGTCTAACTCGGTGTCGTTGAGTCCCGAGAGACGGAGTTCGCGATCCAGATCGGTGCTGAACAGCATCGGGTCATCGGTATTGATCGTCACGGGAATACCGAGCTCCAACGCGCGGCGCGCTGGACTGGTCCGGTGCCAGTTGACGATCCCGAGCGTGGTGTTGCTGGTGGGGCACATGTCCAGGCAGATCCCATGCTCGCGCACCAGGGCAACAAGGCTCGGGTCTTCCAGGAGCAGGACGCCGTGCCCGATGCGGTCCGGGGTGAGCCGGTCCAGGAGGTAGCGGGACACGGTGTTGTCGAACAGCTCACCCAAATGCATGTTGATCTTCAGGCCATCGTCTTGCAGGGCGCACAGGGCCGGAAGGTACCGCTCGAACTTCGGCAAATCGCCTGGTAGGAGGTTGATGTCGATCCCAGCCAGGCGGCTCGCCACGTCACCATCGGTGGTCAGGACATCGATGGTGCGGTCGAGACGATCCTGCGACCTCGTGAGATCCACACCAGCGAGTAATGACACCGAAAGCCCGCCATGCTGAGCAAGTTCGTCCCGGAAAACGTCAATGCCGTCAGCGGCGCTACGCATCCACACCCACCTGCGCATGATCGGCCCGATGCGCAGGTCGACGTGCTCCACGTGCGATGCGGTCATCTCATCCAGGAACCGCCGAACGACCGACCGGAACACCTCTTCGGTGAAGAGGTGTTCTTCGCCATCAGTCAACCCCTGCACGGTGTTCCACAGCAAGTAGAGACGATCCGCTGGGCTGACACGGTCATAGAAAGGGGATGCGACGACGGTTTCTAGGTGCCTGACTTTGCGGGACCGCACCAGGGCGATGGCGCGGAGCGCGGATTCGAAGTGGCAATGCAGCAGGCTGTACATCAGCACCGTCCCATGGTCGACGTGTCCGGTACCGTGATGCGGTGGATTTCTCGCGGGTGTGCGCGAGCCAGCACCCGCGCGCTCGCGGTGTCCGCGGTCAGCACGGAGGTCACGGCAGCGTGGACGATCGGAGCGAATGCCTCGATCCCTGCCTGGGCGGCGGTGTCGGTTGCACGGGGAATGAGGTGGCTGTTGCAGAGGATCACGTCGTACCGGTCTCGGTCGGTGAACAGATCGAACCCGTGCCTCTGCGTAAACAGCTCGCGGTTAAAGCTATCTTTCTCGCCGAGCAGCTTCCTGCACTCACTAATACCGAGCTGCTGACTTTCCTGGGATATCAGGCATTTTCGCGCTCTGGATTCCACATCGGACTCTAACCAGAGGCGAACCAGCGGGGCGTCTCCGATCCACGCCAACGCCCATGTGTCGAACACCGTTGCCTGGCGTGTCCTGTTCGACTCCAGAAGCCGCTGTTCCAGCTCGGCGTCCACCGCGCCATCTCCGCGTGCTTCGTTGATCTCCTGGAGCCGGGTAAACCACACCTGGTCACTAGGGGTGTCGACCCCCAGCATCTCTAACAAGATGTCCGTGGCGGACACGTACTCGTATCCCAGCTCAGACGCGAGCAGCCGTGCGTGAGTGGTCTTTCCCGCCGCGGTCAGCCCTGCGAACGCGATATTGCGGGTGAACGACATCGTGATCATCAACTCCATCAGTCATCAGCGATCTTGAGCAGTTCTTGGCGATCCCGGTCTTGGCCTGCGGTGGTGGTGTACCTCCACGTTGGTGGTGTCCGGCCGCCCAGCTCTTGGGGAGTCGGCCGCTGGGCGGACGGAGATCACGCGGTGGGTCCCTGCGGCCTGACCGCAGGGACTCATCCCGCTACCGTCACTGCTTCTCAAGCACGAGAACCGTTTTCGGTCGATGGACGGCGCGGAGCACTGCGTCCGCTCCGCACCGACCGGCCCGACCTGTCCGCACACAGGACTCGCGATGGGGCCGCCGTGGCTCCGCGGGTCAGCCGGGCACGGTGTCGAGCTTCGTGCTGATTTCCCGGGCAAGCCGGAGTGTGGTCTCGATCACCTGCTGCCGTGAGATCGGCACCGGCTGCCCGGCGGCCAGGTCGCGACCGGAGAACGTCAGCCACACCAAGAGGTTGCCCGAGCGGAAATGCACCTCGGCCTGCCCCTGCGTGCCGCTGAACATCGCACTGTCGCCGACGTCAACCATCTCGGTGAACGCACCCGGTGCGGCGTCGGCCATCAGCCGCCGATGCAACTCCGCGGTCTCCGCCCCAGACGACCTGCTGGTCCCGCGGTGCACAGCCACATGCAGAGACACAGCCCGTTCGAACGGCTTGGCGTTTTCGGCGTCGAAGTCCCGGTGGGTCCAGGCGCAGTACCCAACATCACCCGGCACAAACGAGTCAGTCCGGGCGGGTTCACCGACGAATGCATGAATCGTCGCCGGCGAGACCAGGCCGCAAATGTCCGGTAGCGCGGTGAACCGGTCTCCTGCCGGATCAGCAGCCGGGCTAGTGCACCCCGCGGCCGCGGCGGCAAGTAGCGCCAGGCTCGGAAGCCATCCGTGCCGGGTATCTCGAGGCGCCATCGTCACAGCCTGCCCGCATAGCCCTCGGTGGCGTTGATCGTGGCACTGATCTGCGCCTGCACGCTGTTGATCACGTGCTTCACCTCGGCGAGCGAGCCGTGCGCGTGCTGTATCTCCTCCTGCGTGCTGCCCTGGGTCGCCGGCACCAGGGCCGCCTGCGCCTCTTCGAGCGCGAGGTTGCCCTGTTGCAGGGCGGCGATGCTTTCCTGCATCTTCTGGTTCGCCAGCACGATTCCCGCACGAACTTCTTCGACGCCTGCCATCGTTCTCCTTCTGTCGTCGCAGAGCCCGTCCTCTGCGGGTAGCGGATTGGTGTGGAAGTGCTGTCTACGTTCGGATTGCGGTGGCTTTGTCCCGCAACTGCGCAGCCAGCGCACCGAGTTGGGTGTTGATGTGCTCGGCAATTTGCGTGCCGGTGTTGGCGATGACGCCGACGACATCTGCGTGGCCGGTCTCGGCGACCAGGCTGCTGACTTGGGCCGCGATCGACTCCAGCTCGTTGGACACGACTTGTGCCGCCCCGTACGGAAGGGTGTCGGCGAGAGCCTCCAATTGGGCCGCCGCTTCACTCACGTCTGACATATGGCTTTCTTCCTGTGCTCGTAGCTGACAGGCAGCGGGACTTGCGCGTCACCTTGAGTCGGTAACTCGCCGGATGCTGGGGTACGCGCTGCAGTCGCTCGCGGTGCGAGCCGATCACGGCTCGGTGGTCGTGGCGTACTCGCGTTCAGCCCGGTAGGCAGCGTTGCGCTCGGGCGTCGTGTGCAGGTACGCGGCAACGCGGTCATCGTCGGGGACCACGTCCATCGACCACCTGCCGTCGAACCGGACGCCTTCCACACCGAACGAGGAAGCGAGGAGGCGTAGTGCTGCACCTGTTGCGATAGTGACGCCGATCTCGTGGTCCAGGTGCACCATCTCGAGTCTGATCAGCTGCTCTTCCAGATCGACCCACGATCCGTGATCGTCGATGCCGACCAGGCCGATCCACTCCTCGGTGACACGCTCGACGAAGATTTCCAGGTCCTCGCCGGTGACCGTGTCGACGGTGTAGTGGAGCACCACCGCAATAAACACTGGGGGCGAAGTCATTAGCGTCCTCCTGAGCAGTCAAGTCGCAGCGCGGCGTTCGCACGGTGCATGTCTTTCTGGCCTGAAGGCGTGGAGCTGAAGCCGGTTCGATGCTTTCCACAGGGACACCAAGCCGTCCAGTGACTCGTGGTCTTCTGGATGGCCCAGCCCTTCGCCTCCAACGCGACGAACGCCCGCTCAAGGTCTTTGCGGTTGTGGCAGGGCCGCTTCACGCCTTTCAGCTTGTGCGCTTTCGTCGAGCTCGCCGGCGGCGCCGGTTGGCTGGGCTGCGAGCCGGCGCGGTTGCTCACGTTCCGGATCGCTTGTGCGGTGTCCTGCAACGCCTTTCGCGCGCTGTCGAGCCCGCCGATCCCCGTGTCCACGATCTCGGCGCGCGCGCTGAGCACCACCGGCAGGAGATCGGCATGGGCGGTGTCGCCGACGAGCTCGTTCGCGAGCTCCGCAACGGTCTCCAGCTCGCCAGCGACACCGTGCACCACGGCGTAGGGCAGCTGGTCGGCAAGTCGCTGCAGGTGTGCGGCCGCCTCATCAAGTCGACTGCTCACCCTGACGGCACCTCGGAGCCGGGACAACGCCGGATGGCATGCGAGCGCTCGCACGCCGGCGGGTAACGCCCCGGCGGGCATGCCCGAGCACCGTGGTTCACGCTGTGCACCCCGCCAGCTCGTCAAGGAGCTCGCACACCTCTTTGGAGACCTCGGCGTCCTCCGACCGGCAGAGTGCCACGTCGATCGGGTCCCAGAACTCCAAATCGTCACGCAACACGCTCACAGGGAAACGCACGTACCCCCGGCCGTCCCGGAGTACCATGCTGCCCCGGACGACATCCGCTGAACGCAGGTCGTCTAAGGCGACAGCACGCAACCCCCGTCGAATCCAGTCACGACCGATGGCGTAGGTGCGCGACTCAACGAGGAAGACCCCGTGCACGACAGCGACAGCCAGGAACGGAACCACGAAAAACGCGGCGATCTCACCCTGCAGCGCCAGAGCAAGCCCCACGGTCACCTCGACGCCGACCACAGCGAACGCGAGCGCGAGCCACCGTTGTGGCGGTCTTCGCACATGCACGGGCGGCGTCGTATAGCCACGAGGGGAACGCGTAAAGAAACGAATCATGAAATCCCTATCCGCAAACTCAGCGACATTACGGCCTCAACGGCACCAACGGCCGTGATCTCGGCGCGGCTTCGCTGGGGTAATAATCTCGACCGACCAGAGGCGCGTGGACGAACTCAGCAGCGGAGGCCCACCCGGGAACTATCAATCCCGTTTCGTAGGCAACGACCACAAGCTCCGCACGACTACGGAGGTCGAACTTTCCGAAAAGTCGGTTCAGCCGTGACTTAACAGCGGTAGGCCCCAGCGCCAACGTGCTCTCAATATCCTCGTTGCGGCGCCCGTTGGCAACATCAAGAATAATGATTTCCTCGATTGGGTTTATGTACCGCGAGTGCTCTGGCTCGATTCGCGACCTGTTGCCGTCCAGCAGCAACCTACTACGCCGTAGTTGGCTCACAAGCATTGTTTCTTCCTCGGAACGCGAGGCGGAGGCACTGTGCCCGCTCCCCGGGCCCCTCCCCTGGCGTGATTTCGGCCTAGATCCCGGTTTCGCATACCGTGGGTCGGACTCTGACGATTCCTCTGTCCATGTCAGCCACGGTAGAAACAGCGCCGATCACCATCGAGACTGCGACCAGACCTTGCAAGACGACAGTTGCCAGCACGTGCCTCATTGCACCCCCTCGCGCCACACCCGCTTTCGTAGCAATGTCGACATCTGGCATATCAGGCGAACTTCCGGGTTCCCGATCCAAAAAGAACAAGAAAGGAACGGTCCCGACGAGAACAATTTGCAGGATCATCTCGATAGTCGCGCCACGCAAGCCGCCGTAGATCGCAAGGAAGGCACTTGCGACTCCCATCACCGACAAAGCGATTCGCGCCCAGTTCACCTGGAAGAGCTGGATGATCACAGCGAGCGCAATCGAGGCAGCGGAATGGACCACGACCGTCCACCACCAGGGCGCCTGACAAGGGGCGATGCTGCCCGCGCGCAGATAGATAGTCAGATTCAGGGCGCACAGCGTCTCCCAGAGATAACTCATGAGAACCACTCTCCGCCACGGAATTTCTTTCTTCGGCAACGCTACTCTTTCCTTCTCGCAATTTGGTCCTGGCCACCCGCACTTCGTTGTGCGGGTGGCCAGGTTCGGCCCGGCGACTCGGGGGGCAAGGCCGCCGGACCGAGCTGAGGGCGCTATTCGGTGCGCGAACGCAACAGCGCCAACCGCTCGTCGAGCAGCTTCTTCAACTGCGGGAGCGTGCGGCGCTCCCGCAGCATGTCCCAGTGAGTACGGGGCGGCTTGGCCTTTTTCTGCTCCGGCTCGCCGCCATCGATGATCTTCGACTCGGTGCCGTGCATGCGACACCCCCAGGCCGACGGAACCTCGGCGGCGTCGGAGAACGTCATCTCGAACTCGTGATTCTGGGGACAGGCGTAACGCACCGTCCGGCGCGGCGCCGCCCCCGGGTCACCTGGCCTGGAGAGGCGGGAATGAGCGCCCCGGCTCCCGCGAACCATCATGCGACCTCCCCCAGCTCGTACGGAGTTGTCGACTCTGCGATCGACATCCCGCTAGACTCCGCTCGCGTCCCCGGCAGGGTGGAACTGCCGGGGCCGTTTTCGTTGACGGGTCTTGCCGGCGGCACGGCCATCGCGCGCTCGAACGCCTTGATGCCCTGCGCGAGGCCCGGCATCCGCAGGGTCGTCACGGTCTCGATGGCGTGCCGCCCCGTGACCGCTTCTTCTTCGCCATACGGACGAGCGGCGCGCGGTTCTACGAGATCGGTGATCCATGCCGGGGCAGCGGCCAGGCACGCAAGGTGCGGCTGGTAGCCAGGCCAGCGCGACGCCGGGAGATACCCGGTACAGGTCTCCGGCTCGTCGGCCACCTTGTGGCCGCACGCCAGACCGGCTCCGGGAAAGTCGGCGTGGATCACTGACTCGCCCGGGCTCGCCACCCACGTCAAGTCTTCGAACTCGGCTAGCGCCACAGAAGACCACCGGTTCCACAGACGCGGGCCGCTCACTCTTTTCCCTCCGGCTGCTGCGATTCCACTCCGTTCGGGACGAGCAGCCACCACAAACCCGCTCCGAGCGCAACGGCGAGAGCCGCGACGACAATCAGGGCCAACACAAGATCGTTCATGCCCGCGCCGCCTCACGCCGCGCGGTCTGCAGGGCGGCGACCTGAATGCCGATCGCAACGTGCAAGGCCTCGGCCTGCACGAGGTCGAGCAGTCGCTCCTCACCGGCCACTCGCAGCCACACGGCCGAGGACATGTGACCGACCACGACGTCCCGGTCCCGGCCCGCGCGATCGCGACACGAGACTTCTCTCAACTCTTGCAACATGATTCCCTCCTCTTGAGAACGGCCGGGATACCGAGACGGGGGCACAGGCATCCGGCCGGGTCTAAGACCCCACGCACAAATGGATCGCTTTTGGCTCCATTTCCGTTGGTGGTTCGCTGGTTCTGCCGGCATGTCGCGGTGGTTTGTTGGTGGTTCAGGCCACAGCGGCAAGTTCGCCGCACTGCTCGTCGTCTTGCTCGTCCGGCGGCCACTCGATCGACTCGGGTCCGGAGCAGTGATCTCGGCGGTGCGACGCACCGCACCGGCAAGGACTCTGACCCGGAGCGTGGGTCGGTCTTCCAGGTCGACCGCTTTCGCGCAGGAGGCGCACGCACTCCGTCGGGCAGGGGTGAGGCGGTCCCGCCCTCGCAGCCAGGTGGCTGGTCCACGCCGGGCAGCACATCCGACCGTGCGCCGTGCACAGGTCCCTTCAGCTTCTTCCTGCAGGCCATTCGAGGGGCAGCCCCGCCGCTGACCGGGTGGTGCCAGATCGCCTCGTGGACGCTGGCCATCCAGCGCGGCAGCTGAGGTGAGTGCTGCATGGGGTGCTCCATCTCGGGCCTGGCCGGTGTGCCGGGGAAGGCACCGGCCAGGCCGGTAAAATCCCAGCCCGACGTGAATGTCGGAGTACGGCACGTCGGGCCGGGGGCTCAGTAGTAGAAGCGGTCAGAACGCAGGGGGCCGTGGGCGCGAGCAGACGACGTGCTGGCGCAGGGGTCGCAGAAGTCCTCGTAGCTGGTCGATCGCGGCTTCGGGCGCGTTCCGGGCTTGGCCAAAGCAAGCTCGCCGTCGCAGAGCTTCGCAACCGGGGTTCCGTCTGCCAGCTTGGTTGGGTCAGTGAGGGTCGCGTGCCGCACATCGGAGTCGTGGTCAATGACCCACCACACGACAACAGGTGTATCGGGATCGGCGATCGAGAGCGTCACAGGACCACCCGTCCTGTCAGCACTGGTCCGGAGGGGTGGCCGGTGGCGGGCATTCCTTCATCAGATGCCACGCGCTTAACCGGCCACCCCGCGCCGCCGCGCGCCAGATTGCTGCCGTCCTGTCGCATCGTGACGGCTGGCTCAAGTCCCTGCCGGTCTTCGTCCAGCTGGCGAAGAAGCAGCGGTCCAGCGAGCATCGCCAAGGCCACGAGAGTCAAAGTCAGTAGTAGTGCCATCACTTCACCGCCAGATCGCCGGACGTCACGTGCCGTGCTCGAAGTGTTTGCGGAGCTAGCACCTAGAGCGTCGCCCTAGACGCCACGTCTTGGAACGCTCTGGGGGCGTACCCGGTACGTACTCGGGGCGTACTCATGCGCCGCCTACTGGATGCCGTGCAGTGTGCGCGTCATGATGGGCGAATGCCGCCAATCGCTCGCTGGACGGGTCTCGAAGCGAAGCTGCTGCGCAATGCGCTACGGCTCACGGTGAACGCCTTCGCGGACTTGCTGGGGGTTCATTCCCGGACGATAAACAAGTGGGAATCGCGACTAGCCGAGATCACGCCACTTCCAGAGATGCAGTCGGCTCTGGACACTGCGCTCGAGCGCGCTCCCGAGGCCGCACGTGAACGGTTCTACCAGTTCAGAGGGGATGCTTCTTCTGCTGCTGCAGTCGATCCAGCTGCGCCGGTGCAGCTCGTCTCCACTGAAGTGGCGGGCCAGAAACAGCACGCTGTCGACAACATCATTGAGTTCATCGGGAGCGACATGGCAACGCGCCGGGAATTCCTGGAGCTGTCACTGCTTACGGGGGCAGCACTCGTGGTCCCCGTTCGGCAATGGGCAACGGAGGCCCCAATCGTGTCCATCAGACCTGACCAAGTCGGCCAGGATGAGATCCAAGGCCTTGAACAAGCGGTAGAACTCTTTCGCCGATGGGACGCGTCAGGACAAGGCGGTCTTCATCGCAAAGCTGTGCTCGGGCAGCTCAACGCCGTTGTCGAGGCGCTCCAGCACCGGCGCGCAGCCGCCGAACAACGCCGTCTGTACCAGGTGACGAGCGAGCTCGCCCAGCTTGCGGGCTTCATGACCTGGGACGCTGGCTTCCCGGTCGCAGCACAGCGCTACTTCCTGTACGGCTTGGAGGCATGTAAGCGCGCTGGTTCACTTGATTTAGGTGCCAAGATCGTCGGAGACATGGCACAGCTATCCAAGGCGCTTGGTCAGTGCGAAGACAGCCTTGCGATGGTTCGCACTGCCTTAGCCACTCTTCCGAGGAGCGCTAGTCCATTGGTGCGTTCCGAATTGCATGGCCATGAAGCTTGTGCCTACGCACGGTTCGGCCGCAGCGAAGCCGCGTGCACCCGTCGCGCTGTAGAAGCATCGTTGGAGGCTTTCGATCAAGCGACCCCAGGCTCGCAGCAGGCATGGAACAGGTACATGGATCGTGCTGAGGTCGAGAGCCTCGCTTCCGCGGCTCACGCGCAACTCGCGCTCCAGGATCCCACCTCCCAGCACTTGGACACCTACACCTGGCACGCCGAGACTCATGCGCTCAGAGCGGCAGAGAGCCGCCAGCAGGGCCGTCTGCGCAGCCGAGTCTTTGACGATCTCCGTCTCAGCAAGGTTCGACTCGCTCAGAGCGAGCCTGAGGAAGCGGCTGCACTTGCCCAGCGCGCATTGAGCCAGGCTCAGGAGATCAGCTCGTCACACGCGATCAGCCGACTGGCTGCGCATTCTGAGCGCCTTACGGCCCGCTACGGTGACGTCGTGGCTGTCGTTGACTTCCGAGCTAACGTAGCGGACCACGTGCACAAAGCCTTCCCAGGAAGAAAGGACGAGCTGGAGTGACTGAAGTCGAGTTTCGTCGTGTTCCTGTCGAGGAAGCAGGCCAGCTCGGTGACGAGCTGGGCGAGATCTACCGGGAGGTGTTCTCAGAACGTCCTTACCAGTACGGGGACGAGCACGTCCGGCTGTTCAAGGACCGCTTCGCTGTCCAACATCAGCGGCCGGGTGCCGGGCTGGTAGTCGCCCGCGACTCGACCGGCGAAATGGCAGGTTTCTCATTTGGCCTGACCATGCCACCGAAAGCTTCATGGTGGACCGACCTCACAACCGAGGTCGAGCCTGGCATGACCGATGAGCCGCCCGGGCGGACCTTCGTACTGATCGAGCTGCTCGTCCGCCGCCCGTGGAGGCGTGCAGGCGTGGCTGCTCGGCTCCACGATCTTCTCTTGGAAGACCGGCCCGAAGAACGAGCTACGCTCACGGTGCAGCCTGCAGCCGGCCCCGCTCAGCACGCCTACGCCAATTGGGGCTGGAAAAAAGTCGCGCAGAAACGCAACCCACTGCCTGGGTCGCCGATCTTCGATGTGCTGATCAAGGACCTCCATTAGCGAACGGTTCCTACGCCGCCAAGGAGCGTGGTCAGCTCGCCGCGGGTGCCTCGGAAGGCGTTGAGATCGGTGCGGTGCGGGCCAGCGGCCGCGCCGGAGTCGAAAACTGAAGGATCTGCACGGCCAGGCCGTAGCCGCCCCACATTTCGTCGAGCCAGGTGCGGTGTCGGGCGTAGACGTGCGGCGCGGTCCTGGTTGCGTTGAGCGGGTAGCGCTAGTACCACAAGGGGCGGCCATTAGTCCGGGAGTCCAGAAACTGCACCGCGGACTCCAGGGAACCAGAACCGTCGCAGTATCGACGATATCCCATCTAGGCCGTCGGGGATCAGCAGTGCCCAGGCGGTCATGTCGAGCTTGCTTAGCCGCCAGGTCGAGACCGCCGTAGTCCCGCCGCCCGGCTAGCTCGGCGCGCAGCCAGTCCTAAGCGGGGAGCGGCGGCGGCCGCGCACCGGCGGTAGAACGAGATGAAGGCCAGCAGCTCAGACTTGTCGATCCTCAGCAACGACGATGGGTCCAGAGTTACGACACACTGCAATCGTTGGACCGACGAGTACCACATCTTGACCAGCTGGTGCCGCGATCGCGGCACCAGCCGCACTCACCGCCATCCGTCAGCTCCTTCACTTGCTCCCCGCACACCCTGCAGCGGTCCACATTCGGGGCGAAATCCGCACGCACCTCCGGGTCGCACCACGGGTGGTAAACGCCCTCGAGTCTCATCTTGTTGCCGCACGCGGCATGAGGTTGCCCCTGTAAGCCGGACACCCTGATCCCAGGCAAGTTGCCTGAGCAAGGATGTCCCTGTGTCAGGTTCATCGAAGTATCCCGAGCAGT
>NZ_JBSGJZ010000038.1:0-80536 GCF_053605825.1 Saccharopolyspora sp. NPDC003752
AACCAAAACAGTCCGCTGTTGAGTTCTCAAAGAACACACCCACACCATCACCCAACCCCTAAACCAGGGATCGAAGCTCCGGGGAGCATTTCCTCTTCACTACCTTTTCGGCTCGCCCACTCTACCACCCGAAGGCAGGAGCTTGGTTCGCGACCCGTGTCAGGCTCGGCCCGGTTTTCCCGGCCCGTGTCGCTCTGACTTGGATAAAGTTACACACCCCCGAAACACCCCCTGCAACCACCCCCCCTTAAACATCAAAACACCAGGTCAAGAGCTGTTTTCGAGGCCGAAGAGGGTGGCCAGCTCGGTGACCGTCGAATCGACGTCGCGGTGGTGGACTCCGACCATGCCCGCCTCGACCGCGCCGGCCACGTTCCGGCGGAGGTCGTCGACGAAGACGCACTGCCGCGGTTCCAGCCCCAGCCGGCGCGCGGTCAGCCGGTAGATCTCGACGCTCGGCTTGGCGACGCCGACCGCCCCGGACAGCACGACGGTGTCGAACAGCTCGGCCAGGCCCGGGTCGGCGAGGCCGTTGGCGTTGGACACCAGGGCGGTTCCGATCCCGGCCCGGCGGATGCGCCGCGCGACGTCCAGCAGCGGCGGTACGCCGGACGGCTCGTCGCCCGGATCGTCGAGCACCCCGGCGTAGTCCAGCAGCAGTCCCTTCAGATCCACGAGCCGCACGGTAGCTCACACGATCGGGGCGTTCCGGGTCCGAAGGTGACCGGATCCGGACCGCAAGTTCCTCAGTTAAGCGGGAGTCCAGTCCGCCGACCGCCTGGAGACGCCATGACCGCAGTGCTGTCGATCGAAACGACGCCGGCCGAGGCGGTGGCGGACAGCAGCGCCTCCGCCATCGCGGGGTTCATCGGCGAGCAGGTCTTCGACGTGCTCGCCGGGCGCCGGGCCTTGCACGAGGTGCGCGAGCACCTCGTGCCACAAGTGGCCGGGCTGCTGCTCACCACCCGGCTGCACGCAGCACAAAGCCCGGACTACCGGCTGCGATCCGTCCACGCCTGCCTGGTCACCGACTGCGCGGTGGAGGCCTGCATGATCGTCGGGACGCGCTACCGGGTCCGGGCCCTGGTGCTGCGCCTGGAACAGGACAACGCGCACTGGGTGTGCACGCTGCTGTCCCTGGTCTGATCAGCGCTTCTTGTTCTTCTTCGCGTCAGCTCGAGCGGCGGCCCGGCGCTCGCGGCGGGTGCCGCTGCGCGACTCCGGCCCCTGGTCGCCGTCGCTGCTGGTCTCCACGTCACCGGTCTCGTTCGGCCCGGAGTAGCTCAGGCCCCGCTGCGTCGGCGAGTCGAGTCCCTTGCCGCGCAACGCGGACGGGACCTGCTCGCCGTCTGCCGCGGTGGGCAGCTGGCTCAACGCGGGGCCGGCGGATGCCGGCCGGGCGCGCTTGGGCCGCGGTTGCGGCGCGGGCTGGGCCGTCGGCTGCGGGGTCTGGGGCACGTCCGGCGTGCCGCTGCCGACCTGGCTCACCGACACCGGCATGGCCGGCGCTTCCGGCTCGGGCTGCGGCTCGGCCGCCTCGACCTGGACGTTGAACAGGAATCCGACGGACTCCTCCTTGAGCGCCTCCAGCATCGCCCCGAACATGTCGAAGCCCTCGCGGCGGTACTCGATCAGCGGGTCGCGCTGCGCCATTGCCCGCAGCCCGATGCCCTCCTTGAGGTAGTCCATCTCGTAGAGGTGCTCGCGCCACTTGCGGTCCAGGACGCTGAGCACCACGCGGCGCTCCAGCTCCCGCATCGCGCCCTGGCCGACCTTGCCGTCGACCTCGGCCTCGCGCTTGGCGTACGCGGCGCGCGCGTCCTCCAGGATGAGCTCCAGCAGGCGCTCCTTGGACAGGTCCTCCTCGTCGTCGACGAGGGCTTCCCAGCTGATCGACATCGGGTAGAGGGTCTTCAGCGCGGTCCAGAGCTTCTCGAAGTCCCAGTCCTCGGCGTAACCCTCGGCGGTCTCCGCGTCGACGTAGGCCGTCACCACATCCGTGAGCATGTGCATGACCTGCTCGTGCAGGTCTTCGCCGGCCAGCACGCGGTGCCGCTCGTCGTAGATGACGGTCCGCTGCTGGTTCATGACCTCGTCGTACTTGAGGACGTTCTTGCGGATCTCCATGTTCTGCTGCTCGACCTGGGTCTGCGCGCTGCGGATGGCGCGGCTGACCATCTTGTGCTCGATCGGCACGTCGTCGGGCACCTTGAGCCGGGTCATCACGGTCTCGACCATCGCGGCGTTGAAGCGCCGCATCAGCTCGTCGCCCAGCGAGAGGTAGAACCGGGACTCGCCCGGGTCGCCCTGGCGGCCGGAGCGGCCGCGCAGCTGGTTGTCGATGCGGCGGGACTCGTGGCGCTCGGTGCCCAGCACGTAGAGTCCGCCGACCTCGCGGATCTCCTCGCCCTCGGCCTTGGCCTGCGCCGTGATCTTCTCGACGACCGCGGGCCACTCGGCCTCGTACTGCTCGCGGTTCTCCACCGGGTCCAGGCCGCGGCTGCGCAGTTCGGCGTCGGCGAGGTGGTCGATGTTGCCGCCGAGCACGATGTCGGTACCGCGACCGGCCATGTTGGTGGCGACCGTGACCGCGCCCTTGCGACCCGCCTCGGCGATGATCGCGGCCTCCCGCGCGTGGTTCTTCGCGTTCAGCACGTTGTGCGGGATGCCCTTTTTGGTGAGCAGCTTCGACAGGTACTCGGAGCGCTCCACGCTGGTCGTGCCGACCAGGACCGGCTGGCCGCGCTGGTACCGCTCTTCGATGTCCTCGGCGACCGCCTCGAACTTCGCCGGCTCGGTCTTGTACACCAGGTCGGGCTGGTCGGCGCGGGCCATCGGCTTGTTCGTCGGGATCGGCACCACACCGAGCTTGTAGGTGGTGTGGAACTCGGCCGCCTCGGTCTCGGCGGTACCGGTCATGCCGGCCAGCTTGTCGTAGAGGCGGAAGTAGTTCTGCAGCGTGATCGTGGCCAGCGTCTGGTTCTCGGCCTTGATCTCGACGCCTTCCTTGGCCTCGATCGCCTGGTGCATGCCCTCGTTGTAGCGGCGCCCGGCCAGGATGCGGCCGGTGAACTCGTCGACGATCAGCACCTCGCCGTCGCGGACGATGTAGTCCTTGTCGCGCTTGTAGAGCTCCTTGGCCTTCAGCGCGTTGTTGAGGTAGCCGACCAGCGGGGTGTTGGCCGCCTCGTAGAGGTTTTCGATGCCGAGCTGGTCCTCGATGAGGGTGACGCCGTCTTCGGTGACGCCGACGGTGCGCTTGCGCTCGTCCACCTCGTAGTGCTGGTCGCGCTTGAGCATCGGCGCGAGCCTGGCGAACTCCTGGTACCAGCGGGAGGACTGGTCGGCGGGGCCGGAGATGATCAGCGGCGTCCGGGCTTCGTCGATCAGGATGGAGTCGACCTCGTCGACGACGGCGAAGTAGTGCCCGCGCTGCACGCAGTCGGAGAGGCTCCAGGCCATGTTGTCGCGCAGGTAGTCGAAGCCGAATTCGTTGTTCGTGCCGTAGGTGATGTCCGCGGCGTAGGCCTTGCGCCGCTGCTCCGGCGTCATGTCGGCCAGGATCGCGCCGACCTCCAGGCCCAGGAAGCGGTGCACGCGGCCCATCCACTCGGCGTCGCGGCGGGCCAGGTAGTCGTTGGTCGTGACGACGTGCACGCCCTTGCCGGTGATCGCGTTGAGGTAGGCGGGCAGCACGCAGGTCAGGGTCTTGCCCTCACCGGTCTTCATCTCGGAGATGTTGCCGAGGTGCAGCGACGCACCACCCATCAGCTGCACGTCGAAGTGCCGCTGGCCCAGGGTGCGCTTGGCGCCCTCGCGGGCCACCGCGAACGCTTCGGGCAGCAGTTCGTCGAGGGACTCGCCGTCGGAGTGGCGGCGTTTGAACTCGTCGGTCTTGCCCCGCAGCTCGGCGTCGGACAGCGCGACGATGTCCTTTTCAAGCTCGTTGATGTGCGCCGCGATGTTGCGCAGACGCTTGAGCATCTTGCCCTCGCCGGCGCGGAGCAGTCGGGACAGGACCATCCGGTCGACCTCACTAGCTGATCGTGACGCGTCCGTCACGGACGCTTTGCGGTCATCGTATTAGAGCTGGTAGTGGGGACCCGCCATCCGGTGCAGGTCCGGGTGGCGGACCCCCACACGCGACTGTCCCCCGCGAACCACGGTACGCGGGGGACAGCCGTTCGGGTCGGCGTTGGCGCAGACTCGCCCTATAGCGCGTCAGCCAACCTGATCACTCCGTAGTCGAATCCCTTCCTCCGGTAGACCACGCTGGGCCTACCGCTGTCCGCATCGGAGAAGAGGTAGAAGTCGTGTCCGACCAGTTCCATCTCGTAGAGGGCCTGGTCAACCGTCATCGGCTCGGCCGGGTGGTCCTTCTCGCGGACGACGCGGCCTGGTTCGTCGTACCCGTTTTCCGCGGCCATCCGCTGGCCCGGGACCTGGGCGGCGTACTCGTCGACCTCCAGCGGCGCTTCCAGTAGCGCGGTCCGGCCTTCGGCCACGGCCTGGCCCATCGCGACGGGCCGGTCCGCCATCGCTGCGGTCGCCTGTGCCACGGATGTCGGGTTGTGCTGCCCGTAGTGCACCTTTCTACGGTCGTGCATGCGCCGGAGCCTGCTCTCCAGCTTGGTCGTGGCGGCATCGAGTGCGGCGTAGAAATCGCCTGCGCAAGCCTCGGCCCGCACGGGCGAGCCCTTGCCCATCAGCGTGATCTCGACTCGCTGGCAATTCTTGGCCTGACGGGGATTGCGCTCGTGGAACAGTTCCACGTCCGCCCGGATTGCCTTCTTGTTGTACCGCTCAAGCCGGGTCAACTTCGCATTGACGTGCTCCCGGTAGTGCGCGGGAACTTCGACGTTGCGACCCTTGACGACGATATCCATTCACGACCTCCGTTCCTTGCGTGCCGTAGGCGAGGTGTGCACGGCGGCGCCGGCTAGAAGGCGATCAGCTCACTTCCGGCGCCAGGGACATGGGGTTTCGCTCCTTCCCTCCCGCCTGGGTTGGCTGGATTGAGTGGCACGTTAGCTCGGTTTACCGATTTGTGACACCCCCCTTGTCGGGCGAAGTCAAGCGGCCACCGAGAGTGATTGCTGCCACCGTTCGAAGCAGGCCGCGGGCGCGGGCGTGCCCCACCCCAGGCGCCCCATCGGCCTCGTTTTTCACCCGATCGGGGGCTACGTGCCGTAGCTCCGCGCCGGGCCGCCGGAGGGCCGGGTCCTGCCTGCTCATAACTGGAAAACGAGTGGACGGCAGGTGAAGTTCCCGCGTCTGTTCGGGTAATGGCAATCCACCCGAATGCTTCAGGCGGCCGTCGCGGTCAGGCCGAGCACCGCGGCGACCTCGATGCCTGCGGTTCCGAGGACGGCCAAGCAGCTCGCGACCGTCGCGCCGGTGGTGATGACGTCGTCGATCAGCGCGACTTGCGCCGCCTGCGGCGGAAAACGACTCGTCCGGACGAGCACTCGGCCGGACAGGTTGCGCACTCGTTCGGCCGCATCCAGCCCGGCCGAATCCGCCGCGCCGCGCGCGGTCACCAGGCAGTCCGCGACGGCCGCCGGATGACCCGCGTCGGTCAGCCCGGCCGCGGCGCGGTGCGCGATGCGGGACATGTGCGCGCCGCCCCTTCGGCGGGAGGCGATCGTCCGGGACGGCGCCGGCACCAGGTACCAGGCCGGATCGAGCCGGTGCTCGGCGGTGATCGCACGCAGGCCGATCGCGATGTGGCGGGCCAGCGGCTCGGCGAGATGGCGGCGGCCGGACTCCTTGTAGGCGAGCACCGCTCGCCGGGCGGCGCCCCGGTACCGGCCGAGCGCGTACACCGGCGGGACGGCTTCGAGCAGCGGACGCTCGACTAGGCGGAGCCCGCCGAGCTCGCGCGCGCAGTCCCGGCACCACGCCACACCCGCCGCGTCGCAGCCCGCGCAGCGCAGCGGCAGCATCAGGTCGACCAAGCCGGAAAGCCCCGCACCGAACCAGGAAACGCGCACCGGCCGATGGTGCCGCAGATCGGCGCCCCGACTCACCGACGCGTGTCGGGTTCGGCGGTCAGCCCGGGAAGAACGGGATCGAGCCGCCGCCGATCGAGCCCTGGACCAGGGACCAGACGTCGTCGGTCTCCCGGGACTCCCAGATCCCGCTGCGGTCGCTGACGACCACCCGGCCGCGGTTGGCGACCGTGACCGCCTTCAACGGCTGGCCGAGGTTCGCCGCGGTGAACGGGACCCACTGGAACCCGTCGACCGTCACCTCGAAGACCGGCGTGATGTTGCTGTCGCTGATCGCCACCAGCGAGTCGTCCTTCAGCCAATCGACCCCGGTGATCCGAACCCCCGGCGCAGGCAGCGTGATCGGCCGCTGCAGCACCACCTGACCGTCCTGATCGGACACTCCGGCGACCACGAGGCGGCCGCCGACCACCGCCGCCACCCGGGTTCCGTCGCGGGACAACCGCAGATCGCTGATCGGTCCGTCGGCGGTCAGCTGCCCGGCGTCGACCTGGCGCGACACCCAGCTGTTCCCGGTATCCAGCGCGCGGACCACGTTGCGACCGTCCACCACGGTCCACACCTCGGACCTCCCGCGCCAGGTGGGTTTGCTCATGTCGGCGCCCCGCACCGGGAGTTCGGGCAGCGGCGCGCCGTAGCGGCCAACCCGCAGCTCGACGCCGACGCCACCGGCGACGCGCGTGACCGCCGCGAGATGGCTGCCGTCGAGCGACTGGCCCGCCCGGAGCACGTCGTACTCGCCCGATCCGGCCGGGCCCTGGATCGGCTGCGCGGTGTCGAGGGTGAGCAGCCGCTCGTCCACCACCACCAATCCCGGCAGGTCCGGGCGGGCGGTGTTGTTGGTCTCGTAGGAGCCGAGGTCGGTCGGCCGCAGGTCCTTCCCGTCCGGCAGCAGCGGCGCGCCCTCCACCTTCAGCCGGACCCGCGCGTTGTTGACGCTCTGCAAGGTGAACACCACCTGCGCGGCGATCAGCTGGCGGTCCTCCCGCGGGAGGGCGCCGAGATCGCTGAGGTTCACCTCCAGCGCGCCGTCCCCGGGGTCGGCCGGGTTGGTCTTCGGGTGCACGCCGGGCGGGATGGCGGTGCGCATGGCCGACTCCAGCCCCGCGGACGGGCCGCTGGTCAGCAGGTCGATGACCTGCCTGGGCAGGGTGCTCGCCGGTTGCGACACCACGTACCGCACGTCCGGGACGATGCCGGTCGAATCGTGGTCCAGGAAGTAGATCGGGACGGCCTGGTAGACGGTGCTGAACGAGCCCTTGCTGGCGACGATCTCGGGCAGCGGCGTCGCGATGCGCCACTCCCCGTCCGCCTGCAGCTCCACCCGCACCTGGGCCTGGTACTCGCCGACTTCGGGGACGAAGGACGAGTCCGGCAGCAGCCGCCCCACCTTGTCGGCCTGCACGGTGACCATCTGCACGCCATCGGGTAGCGGAGTGGGCTGCGTCGCCGGGATCGTGTCGACGTTGTCCACGATGAGCAGGCCCGGCGCCGGAGTCCAGCTCCGGCGTGCGGCCGGGGTGAGGTGCTGTCGCGCGGACTCGTGGTTGCTCTCCGGGGCGGCGGACGCGTTGACGAAACTCCGCACCAGTGCGAGCGGGTCGGCGCCGTCCGGCGGCGGGGGCACGGGCGCGGTCGCGTTGCTCTCGTCGACCGCCCGGATCGCCCTCGGATCCGAACTCTCCGGGATCGATGCGCACGCCGACACCGACAGCAGCACCACCAGCAGCACCACCACCCGACGCACGCCCATCATTCGTCCTCCCAGGAGTGTTCGGACAACCGAGCCGGCCCGCGGTCGCGGAAGTCCGGATCGCCGGCCTCGCCGTCCGTCGGCGGGTCGACGCTGGCCGCTAGCAGCGCTTCCGGTGCCGCGATCCGGCGGATGCCCGGCATCGGCAGCGGGCTGGTGTCGAACGCCTCGCCCGGCCGCCGGGGCAGGGTGAGGCGGAAGCACGAGCCCTCGCCGGGTTCGCCCCACGCGTCCAGCCCACCGCCGTGCAACCGGGCGTCCTCAAGGCTGATCGACAGCCCGAGGCCGGTGCCGCCGGTGCGCCGGTTCCTGGACGGGTCGGCCCGCCAGAACCGGGTGAACACCAGCTCGGCCTCGCCCGAGCGCAGGCCGACGCCGTAGTCCCGGACGGTCACCGCGACTGCCTGCTCGTTGCCGCCGAAGCGGATCTCGACCGGCCCGCCCTCGGCGTGGTCGATGGCGTTGGCCACCAGGTTCCGCATGATCCGCTCCACCCGGCGGGCGTCGGCGACGATGGAGAGCTCGCCCCCGGACGGGGCGATCAGCCGCAGCTCCACACCGCTCGTGTCGGCGATGGGGCGCAGCGCCTCCACGGAGCGGTCCACGATCTCGGTGAGGTCCAGCTGCTCGGCCGCCAGATCGGCGACGCCGGCATCGAGCCGGGAGATCTCCAGCAGGTCTGCCAGCAGCAGCTCGAACCGGTCGAGCTCGTCGACGAGCAGCTCGGTCGACCGGGACAGGCCGGGCGGGAACTGCTCCCGGGAGGCGTGCAGCACGTCGGCGGCCATCCGCACGGTGGTCAGCGGGGTGCGCAGCTCGTGGGAGACGTCCGAGGTGAACCGGCGCTGCAGCTGGCCGAACTCCTCCAGCTGCGTGATCTGCTGCTTGAGGCTGTCGGCCATCTCGTTGAACGACTCCGCCAGCCGGGCCACGTCGTCCTCGCCGATCACCCGCATCCGCTTGTCCAGGTCGCCTTCGGCCAGCTGCTCGGCGATCTGCGCGGCCTGCCGCACCGGGCGCACCACCTGGCGCGTCACCAGGTTCGTGATGGCGCCCACCATCACCAGCAGCACCAGCCCGCCGAGCAGGAGGGTCTGCTGCAGGACTTCGAGGGTGTTCTGCTCGGCGGTCAGCGGGAACAGCAGGTAGACCTGGAGCTGCCGGGTCGCGGTGCTCACCGGCGTCCCCACCGCCAGCATCGTGACGGAGGTGCCCTTCTCCCGATGTGCGGTGGTGATCTTGGTGGCCAGCTGGCCGCGTTCGACGAACTGGCGCAGGTCGGACGGCACGTCGTCGATCGGGCCGGCGGCCGGCTGCTGCGACCGTTCGCCCGGCGCGCGCCCGTCGACCAGCACCGGCTCGAACGCGCCGGCCACCGTCTCGGTGGTGGACTGCCCGGAGGACGTCGTCGTCAGCCTGTTCAGCGCGGCCTGCAGCTGTTCGGTGACGTTGTCCGCGTTCGGGTCGACCGCGGTCAGCTCGCGCTCCAGGATCGGCAAGCTGACCTCGACCTGCGATATCGCGGCGGTTTCCTTCGTGGACAGCAGCTGCGACGTGATCTGCCACTGCAGCATCATGCCCAGCGCGAAGACCACGGCCATCGACAGCGCGAGGGTGCTGACCACGACGCGCAGCTGCATCGACCGCCGCCACAGCGCTTCGAAGCGGCGCCAGCGGCTGCGGACCTCCTCGCGGACACGACTGATCAGCCGCTGAACCAAGCGGCCTCGACGCGTCCACACCCTCACGGCAACCGTCCCCCGGGCCACTCCGCCACTACGACCCGGCTAGCAACTGTGTCAAAGGCTCGGCCGACCGCCCACACCGGTGCCCCGACCGGTGCGCAGTTCCGGATCATCGCGCCCACCGGCAGTCCGGTGCCGGCGGCGCGGTCATTTCCTCTTGTTCCACACCCGCAACTCGCGCCGCGCGCAGGCGAGAATCGCGATCCCGGGCCGGATCCGAAGTTCCGGACCGGACGAATGGGCGCCCGCTCGCGAGCGGGCGCCCATTTCGGTCAGGACATCACGGGGGGCCGGCCTTGTAACCGACGCCGCGGACCGTCAGCACCACCTCGGGGCGCTCCGGGTCGCGCTCCACCTTGGAGCGCAGGCGCTGGACGTGCACGTTGACCAGGCGGGTGTCGGCGGCGTGCCGGTAGCCCCACACCTGCTCCAGCAGGACCTCGCGGGTGAACACCTGGCGGGGCTTGCGGGCCAGCGCCACCAGCAGGTCGAACTCCAGCGGCGTCAACGCGATCGGCTGGCCGTCGCGGGTCACCTCGTGGCCGGGCACGTCGATGGTCACGTCGCCGATGGTGAGCACCTCGGCCGGCTCGGCGTCGGTCCGGCGCAGCCGGGCCCGCAGCCGGGCGACCAGCTCTTTCGGCTTGAACGGCTTGACCACGTAGTCGTCGGCACCGGACTCCAGGCCCAGCACCACGTCGACCGTGTCGCTCTTGGCGGTCAGCATCACGATCGGCACGACGGACTCGGTGCGGATGGCCTTGCAGACGTCGATGCCGTTCATCCCGGGCAGCATCAGGTCCAGCAGGACCAGGTCCGGCTTGAGCTCGCGCAAGGCAGGCAGCGCCTTGGTGCCGTCGCTGACGACGGCCGTCTCGAAGCCCTCACCTCGGAGCACGATGGTCAGCATTTCGGCCAGGGCCGGATCGTCGTCCACCACGAGCACGCGTGCCTTCATGGCCAACATGGTTGCACTTGTCGCCCCGCCGCCGTGCATCCACCCGCTGATCGTCGCCGCAGGTCGCGACGGGACAACCGAATCGGCCCAGCGAATACCGCCGAATGGAGCATCCATTCCAGTGGTTTCGCGCACCGATCCGGTTCGACGCCGCGTGCCGATCGACTCACGTTGCGTAGCAACGGCTTGGGCCGCCTGGGCGAGTGTGCACTTCGGACAGTGCGGGTGTTCGCCGCGCGGCCGAACGCTTACCGCGCGAGGACGTGCTGGTCGACGAGCGCGCCGAAGTCCACGTGGTTCACGCCGTCCACCACGACCCACGGCGACCACCAGTCCTCCGCCGCGAGCTGCTCGTAGACCTTGCCGCAACGCTGCTGCAGCGGGGCATCGGACTCGAAGTTGTCCCGCTGGCGGTCCACTTCGGTCCGCTCCCGGTGCTCGGCACGGGCGGCCGCCACCTCCGACGGCACCTGCAGCAGGATCTGCAGATCCGGCTTCGGCAGCGCGAAGCGCGTCACCTCCAACTCGCGGACCCAGGCGACGAAGTCGCCGTGGCTGTCCTGGTGGAGCCGGGCGGCGCCGTAGGCGGCGTTCGAGGCGACGTAGCGGTCGAGGAGGACGACGTCGTACGCGCGGAGGTCCGCGCGCAGCGCGTCCGCCGCGGCGCGGCGGTCGAGCGCGTAGAGGACGGCCATGCCGTGGACGGAGTCGCCGAGGTCGCCGTGGCGACCGCGGAGCGCTTCCGCGACGAGCTCGGCGTGGACGTCGTCGGCGTAGCGCGGGAACGCCGAGCGGGCCACGGAGTGGCCGCGGGCGGTCAGTTCCGCCGCGATGCCGTTGGCGAGCGTGCGCTTGCCCGCGCCGTCCAGTCCCTCGATGACGATTAGTCGACCCACGCCGTCGACGGTAGTCCAGCCGCCACACCCCCCTCCGGACACCCTCATCCGATCGGCCCGGCGCGTGAATTCGCTTTCGCAGCAACCCGTTCTGCTGTATACAATCGGTATGCCAAAGACTCACTCGTACCGTGCGACCGTGACCTGGACCGGCAACACCGGCAGCGGCACCGCTTCGTACCGCGACTACAGCCGTGAGCACGTCGTGGACATCGATGGCAAGCCGCAGCTGACCGCATCGGCCGATCCCGCCTTCCGCGGCGACCCCGGCCTCCACAACCCGGAAGACCTCCTGGTCACGTCGCTGTCCGAGTGCCACATGCTGTGGTATCTCGGGCTGTGCAGCACCTCCGGCATCGTCGTCACCGCGTACCGCGACGACGCGAGCGGCACCATGGTGGAAGACCCCGCCACCGGCGGGCACTTCACCGAGGTCGTGCTCCGCCCGCAGGTGACGATCACCGACCCGGCCATGCTGCCGACCGCCGAGAAGCTGCACGAAGAGGCGCACCGCAAGTGCTACATCGCCAACTCGGTCAACTTCCCGGTCCGCCACGAACCGGAGATCCACATCGCGCAGTGACGAGCCGGCCGGCGTCGGCGCAGGACCACGGGCAGGGCGGGCCGCGGGTCGGCGATCCGCGGCCCGCCCGGACACCTGAGGTTCCGCCGCCCGGGCACGCAGGGCTTCAGTACCGGTAGTGGTCCGGCTTGTAGGGACCCTCCACGTCGACGTCGATGTACTCGGCCTGCTCCTTGGAGAGCTTCGTCAGCTCGCCGCCGAGGGCCGCCACGTGGATGCGGGCGACCTTCTCGTCGAGGATCTTGGGCAACCGGTAGACCTCGTTGTCGTACTCCTCGTGCTTGGTGAACAGCTCGATCTGGGCGATCGTCTGGTTGGCGAACGACGCCGACATCACGAAGCTCGGATGCCCGGTGGCGTTGCCCAGGTTCAGCAGGCGCCCCTCGGACAGCACGATGATCGACCGGCCGTTGTCGAACACCCACTCATCGACCTGCGGCTTGATCCGCACCCGGCGCGCATCAGCGGCGCGGCGCAGGCCGGCCATGTCGATCTCGTCGTCGAAGTGGCCGACGTTGCCGAGGATCACCTGGTGCTTCATCCGCCGCATGTGGTCGACGGTGACGATGTCCTTGTTCCCCGTCGTGGTGATCACGATGTCGGCCTGGTCGATGACGCTCTCCAACCGGGCCACCTGGTACCCGTCCAGCATCGCCTGCAGCGCGTTGATCGGATCGATTTCGGTGATGATCACGCGGGCGCGCTGGCCTCGCAGCGACTCCGCCGCGCCCTTGCCGACGTCGCCGTAGCCGCACACCACCGCGACCTTGCCGCCCACGAGCACATCGGTGCCCCGGTTGATGCCGTCGATCAGCGAGTGCCGGATGCCGTACTTGTTGTCGAACTTCGACTTGGTCACCGAGTCGTTGACGTTGATCGCCGGGAACAGCAGCTCGCCGCGCGCGGCGAGCCGGTACAGGCGGTTGACGCCGGTCGTGGTCTCCTCGGTGACGCCCCGGACGCCCGCCGCCGCGCGGGTCCACTTGGTGGGGTCGGCGGCCAGCGACGCGCGCAACGAGTCCAAGAGCACCTTGAGCTCTTCCGGGTCGTCGTCCGCCGGATTCGGCACCACCCCGGCCGCCTCGCACCGCGCACCTTCGTGGACCAGCAGGGTCGCGTCGCCGCCGTCGTCCAGGATCATGTTCGGCCCCTGGTCGCCGGGCCAGGTCAGCATCCGCTCGGTGCACCACCAGTACTCCGCCGGGGTCTCGCCCTTCCACGCGAACACGGGGACGCCCCCAGGTTCATCCGGAGTCCCGTGCGGGCCGACCACCACAGCGGCGGCCGCCGCGTCGTCGGTGGAGAAGATGTTGCAGGAGGCCCAGCGCACCTCGGCACCCAGCGACATCAGGGTCTCGATCAGCACGGCGGTCTGCACCGTCATGTGCAGGGAACCCGAGATGCGCGCGCCCTTCAGCGGATGCACCTCGGCGTACTCCCGGCGCAGCGCCATCAGGCCGGGCATCTCGTGCTCGGCCAACCGGATCTGGTTCCGGCCGTCGGCGGCCGGCGCCAGATCCGCGACGGCGAATTCGACACCGCCGCGGGTCTGCAGCTTCTCGACACTCATCCTTCGCCCCCTCGGGAAGATGCGTGCTGGTCAGGGCACGGGTTCGGCAGCCGACCCCGCACCGAGACTACCGTCGGTATTCGATCGATCACTCGTGGCGATAACATCTGGCCGGTGTCGCGCTAGCGCCGCTCCGCGCCGGCCCAGCGCGGCCCAGCCGCTGGTCCGCGCTGCACTCCGGCTTCGCCGCTCGCCGACCACGCTGGCCGCGGTCGCCGTGCTTCGCAGATCCCCGTCGGCCACGAGAGGCACCACTGCCGGAAAAGCACCGGGAAACCTGCGAGGAATGCGGGACATGGGGCGCCCCGGACGATCACAATCGGAGGGGCAGAGCTCGCCAGATGTCGATCAGCAGTGGAGAATCGCCACCGGCGTTTCGACGATCAACAACCGCACGGGAGGATCCAGTGCAGATACCCGGGCCCGACACCCGCGTCGTCGAGCTGCGGGTACACGGCATCCTCGGCACCACCGGCGACGAGCTGACCGATTCGGTCGCCTCGGTGGACGTCGCCGGCGACGGCATCGGACGCATCATGCGCCCGGCCGACCGACTTCGCCGACCGGTTCCCGGACCGATGCTGTCGGCCGGGGACCGCTCGGTGCCCCGCATCGTCGAAGGCTACGTCTGGGGCGGCATGACCTCCGGCGGCCTGGCCAAGGCCACCTGGGCCCTGCTGTTCCCGTTCGCGCTGGCCAACATGGCGCACTGGATGCTGCCGCCGGCCCGGACCGGCAACCCGATCAGCACCGCGCTCTCGTCCGTGCTGCGCGCGCTGCTCCGGATTTCGGCCCTGCTGCTGACGATGCTGCTCGTCGCGCAGCTGACCGTGGTCACCCTGGACCTGGTCGCCGCGCAATGCCTCCGACCTGGCGTGCAGTGCATGGACTTCGTCCCGGGCGCCATCCGGAGCATTGACATCCTGCGTGCCTCGGCCGCTCTGCTGCCCGTTGCTCTCGTGATCCTCCTCATGCATTGCCTGTCCACTGTGTCCTGGCAGGTCTCGGCGCCGAAGACCGACAAACCGCAGCACTCGTCGCGGGCACCGATGCTGCCCGGCGCGAACGTCGTCGCGGACCCGGACACGCCGGTGCTGCGCACCCTGCACGTCATCGCGGCACTGTCCACTGTGGCGCTTCTCGCGCTCGGCGGACCGTTCGCGATCAGCGCCGATCCGCGCTGGCTGATCGCTGCGGCATTGCTCGTCTTCTCCCTGGTGGGAACCGTCGTGCTCGACGACCCGGCCGGAATGCGCCCCGACGGCAAGGAAAAGGCGCTGCGGATCACGCTCGGCCGCACTCCGCGTCGCGCGCTGATGACCGTTGCCGCGTTACTGCTGTGCACGGTCGCCCTCTTCCCCGGGCAGCTGACCGGCCCGCTGCCGGGCTCGGGCGACACGATCGACGCGATCACCGGTGCATTGGTGATCACATGCCTCGCGGTGGCCGTCCTGCTCGCGCCAGCCGCACTGCTCGCCCGCCCCGGCTGGAAGACCTGCCCGCCCCGGCTCCGCCCCTGGATCGGCGGCTGGATGACCGCCCCCGTGCTGATGCTCGCCTGCATGCTCGGCAACGGGTTCGGCGCGGGACTCGGCCTGAGCGTGGCCCGGGCGCTGGGCGCCTCGCAGGAGCCAGGCGACCCGGTGCTCATGCTGCCCACCGCCTACGACGACGTGACGATCTTCTGGGGCACGACGGCTGTGCTGCTGCTCGCCGCCGGGATCATCGGCACCCCGTGGATGCTGCTGAAGCGGTGGCGTGCTGGACGCCGCGATGGCGACGGCGCGGACAGCTCCGTGGGCACCGACGACTCGATTCCCGACGAGGTCGCCTTGCTGCACGCCGGGCGGCCCGCGGACCAGCGCGCCGCAGCCAACGCCTGGAAGTGGGCGGACCTGCAGCGCCGCTACTCACATCTCGTCCTCCTCGTGATCGCTGGGGTGCTGGCCGTCAGCACCGCGTTGACCCTGATGGCTCGGGTCGCCGAACTGCCCGGCTTCACCTGGCTGATCGGGGTCGGGGTCGCCGCGCTCGCGACGCTCGCCGTAGGTCTGCTTCGGATGGTGTACCTGGCCGCCACCAAGCGGGACACCGCCCGCTACCTCGGCGTGCTCTGCGACCTGGCGCTGTTCTGGCCTCGCGAAGCGCACCCCGTGGTGCCGCCGTGCTACGCGCTGAAGGTGATCCCCGAGCTCGCCGCCCGCGCCACCGAGCACCTCGCCGACCCGAACACGCGCGTCGTCCTCGTCGGGCACAGCCAGGGCAGCCTGCTCGCCGCCGTCGCGACCGCCCGGCTGCTGGAATCCCTCCCGGAGGCCGACCGCGAACGGGTCGGCCTGGTCACCGCGGGCTCCCAGCTCCAGTGGGCCTACCCGCGGGCGTTCCCCGGCGTGGTGCCCCACGCTTCGCTGCGCGACCTGGTCGGCGCGCTCGGCGGCCGCTGGCGCTCGCTGTGCCGCGGCACCGATCCGATCGGCGGCGCCGTAACGACCTGGAACCGGCAGGTCTACGACGGCATGCTGATCGGGGTCGGGCTGCGCGCCGACGGCACCGAGGGTCCGCTGCCCGCCGCCACCCGCGGCCCCACCGGCGCCCTGGTGCTCGGCGGCGACCACTGGCTCCCCGACCCGCAGCGCGGCCCGTTCTCGTGCCGGCGCTGGGTGCCCGGCGTGCTCGGGCACACCGACTACAGCGGCGACCCGGAGTGGGACCGCGCCGTCGCGATGGCCGCGGGCCTGGAGTCCCCGGTTCGCGGCGCCGCGCTCCCGTTGCAGCCGCAGACCCCGACCCCGGCTCAGGTCCCGGCCACGGCGAGCGCGCCGAAGACGCCTCACCTGACGGCGCAGGGCGGCGACGGCGGATCCCTCACCGAGACCATCGAGGGGCTGACCCGCCCGAAGACCGACGCCGACGAGCCCGAAACCGCCCAGAACGACGAGCCGGAGCGGATCACGGCGGCGCCGCGACAGCAGGATTCGAAGCCCCGGCCGGAGCCTTCGGTGCTTCCGGAGATCACCGAGCCCCGCGGGCGCAGCGCCCCGTGGGAGCGCGGCATGGCGCTGCGCGCTTCTGAGCGCTGAGCAACGGCACGTGACCACCCGCCCGGCAGCCCTGCGGCGTACCAAAGCGGCATGGCGTGCTCCACGCGTGCGCCAAGCGAGGACCTCCGGCGCGGCGGAGGCGCTCCGGAAGATCGCGCCTCGCCGACGAGGCTGGCGGGCACGAACGCCGTAGGCAAGGGCCCGCCCTCGATCCTCGCATTCCTGCCTCCGCGAGCCCTGCTGCTGCGGCATCCGGAGTGATGGCTGTTCCTGATTTGAGCTGTTCTCCGTGTCATGCCTCCATGATCCGGAGCCGGACGGCGGAGATCATCACTCAGCCAGGTGAACATTTGTTCGAATCGCAGGCGAAAAAGCGGCGCCGCCCTCCGAGGGCGGCGCCGCTTCGATCGGTCAGCCAGTCGGCTAGTCCTTGGAGCCCCCGTCCTGGGGCACCGCACCGCCTGCGGCCACCTCACCGGCCTGGCGCTGGGCCAGCCGCGAGTGCTTGCGGCCGTACAGGAAGTAGATCACGACACCGGCGACCATCCAGACCACGAACCGGACCCAGGTCAGGGCGGTCAGGTTCAGCATCAGCCAGAAGCAGGCCAGGATCGCCAGGATCGGCACCAGCGGCACCAGCGGGGCCCGGAAGCCGCGCGGCAGATCGGGCCGGGTCCTGCGGAGCACGATCACGCCGAGCGAGACGAGCACGAAGGCGAACAGCGTGCCGACGTTGACCATCTCTTCCAGCTTGTCCGCCGGGAAGAAACCGGACGCGACGACCACGACCGCGCCGACCAGGATGGTGGCCCGGACCGGGGTGCCGTGCTTCGGGTCGGTCTTGGCCAGGCCGCGCGGCACCAGGCCGTCGCGGGACATCGCGAACAGCACGCGGGTCTGCCCCAGCAACAGCACCATGACGACCGTGGTCAGGCCGGCCAGGGCGCCGACCGAGATGATCGCCGCCGCCCAGTTCACGCCGTGCTGGGCGAAGGCCGTGGCCAGCGTGGAACGGCTGCCGTCCTCGGCGGTCGCGAGGTCGGTGTAGGGCACCATGCCGGTGACGACCAGCGCGACCGCGACGTAGAGCACGGTGACGATCGCGAGGCTGCCGAGGATGCCGCGGGGCGCCATCTTCTGCGGGTTCTTGGTCTCCTCCGCCGTGGTGGCCACGATGTCGAAGCCGATGAAGGCGAAGAACACCAGCGATGCCGCGGCCAGCAGGCCGAAGACGCCGTACGTGCTGGTCTCACCGCCGAGGATCAGCGACAGCAGCGACTGCTCCAGCTTCGGGCCTTCCTCGGCGGCGGTCTGCGCCGGCGGGATGAACGGGCTGTAGTTGGCCGCGTTCACGTAGGCCAGGCCGACCACGATGACCAGCAGCACCACGGCCACCTTGATCAGCGTGATCACCAGGCTGACGCGGGCCGACAGCTTCGTGCCGAGGGCCAGCAGGGTGCACAGCACCACCGTGAGCAGCACGGCACCCCAGTCGAACTGCAGCGGGCCCAGCGGCAGGACCGTGGGCACCTCCAGGCCGATCAGCTTGAGCACCTGCTCCAGGTAGATCGACCAGCCCTTGGCCACCGCGGCCGCCGCGACGGCGAACTCCAGGATCAGGTCCCAGCCGATGATCCAGGCGATGAACTCGCCGAACGTCGCGTACGAGTAGGTGTACGCGCTGCCCGCGACCGGAACGGTGGAGGCGAACTCGGCGTAGCACAGCGCCGCCAGCCCGCAGGCGATCGCGGCGAGCACGAACGCCAGCGACACCGAGGGGCCGGTGACGTCACCGGCGGTTCGCGCGGCGAGCGTGAAGATGCCCGCACCGATGACCACGGAAACCCCGAAGACGATCAGGTCCCAGGTTCCGAGGTTCTTTCGCAGCTTGGTGTCCGGTTCGTCGGTATCCAAGATGGATTGTTCGACCGATTTGGTTCGCCACAGCCCAGTGCCTGGCACTGTCGCCTCCCTCATTGAGCCCAAATGGTGGGTCCGCACCCTAACGCGGCAGTATCTCGATCGAAACCAGCTGACTTGAGCCCGCCACCCGTTTCGTTAACTCCTTGTAATGCAAACACGCCCTGGTCTTACCCCCGGAAGCAGGATGTCTGCCCGTTTCACCTACGTACGGTGATCGATCGGGAACCCCTCGACGTCACACAGGCACATGATGTCGGGGATCCCGGTCCGGGGCAGCACCTGGCTCGTCGACGCGGCGGTCACGCGGTCGCGGCGCGGCCCCGCTCCAGGTCCGGTTCGAGGTAGATCAGCCGGGCCGCGGGCACCTTCGCCCGGACCCGCGCCTCGGCGCCGTCGATCTCGGCCGCCACCTCGGCCACCGACAGCGACGGGGCGAGACCGATCTTGGCGGCGATCAGCAGCTCCTCCGGGCCGAGGTACTGGGTCCGGATGTGGATCACCTTCTCCACCCGCTCGGCCTCCAGCTGGCCCACGATCTCGTCGAGCACGTCGCGGGTCGCGCCCTCGCCGATGAGCAGGCTCTTGGTCTCGACGATCAGCACGATCGCGATCGCCCCCAGCAGCACGCCGATGCACGCGGTACCGATTCCGTCCCAGACCGGGTCGCCGGTCAGCGCGGTGAGGCCGACGCCGCCGAGCGCGAGCACCAGGCCGATCAGCGCGCCGAAGTCCTCCAGCAGCACCACCGGCAGCTCCGGGGTCTTGGCCTGCCGGATGAACTGCCACCAGGTCAGCTCGCCCTTGATCGCCTTCGATTCCCGGATCGCGGTGATGAAGCTGAAGGTCTCCAGGCCGATCGCGATCAGCAGGATGACCACCGCCACCCACGCCGAGTGCAGCGGCTCGGGGTGCTGGATCTTGTGGATGCCCTCGTAGAGCGCGAACACCGAACCCAGGCTGAACAGCAGCAGCGCGACGACGAACGAGTAGAAGTAGCGGTCCCGGCCGTACCCGAAGGGGTGTTCCGGGGTGGGCTTGCGCTGCGAGGTCTTCTGCCCGAGCAGCAGCAGTCCCTGGTTCGAGGTGTCGGCGACCGAGTGCACCGCTTCCGCCAGCATCGACGAGGAACCGGTGAACAGGAACCCGCCGAACTTGGCCACGGCGATGCCCGCGTTCGCGGCCAGCGCGGCCAGGATGGCCTTGGTTCCGCCTCCTGCTGACACGATGTATCTCCCGATTCGGTGTGCGGGGAGGCCGGTGCCCGGCCCGATGACGGGAGAAATCTACCCGCTGGCCCCGCGCCGGGGGATCAGGTCCGCGGAACCGGCGACCTCAGAACACGCCCGCGGCGGCGCGGAAGACCTGCGCGCTGCCGTCGGCGTCGAGCTCGACCGGGTGCACCTCCACCGCCGGGTCGGATGCCGCCAGCCACACCGAGTGGCCGCGTTCCAGCACCAGCTCGCGCGGCAGCGACCCGTTGCCGTTGGTCAGCCGGACGCGTCCCCTGGTGCACAGGAGTATCTGCGGCCCGGGCGAGTCCAGCCGGACCGCGCCGCCCTCGGCCGGCGTCCAGTCCAGCCTGGACAGTTCGAACTCGTCGGCCGGCGTCCGGTAGGCGGTCAGGTTGGCGTCCAGCGACTCGCCCTTGAGCACCCGCATGTCGCCGCAGGCGAAGTCGAGGACCCGCAGCAGCTCGGGCACGTCGACGTGCTTGGGCGTCAGGCCGCAGCGCAGGATGTTGTCGGAGTTGGCCAGGATCTCGATGCCGGTGCCGTGCAGGTAGGCGTGCAGGTTCCCGGCGGGCAGGAAGATCGCTTCGCCGGGCTGGAGCACGATCCGGTTCAGCAGCAGGCTGGCCAGCACTCCGGCGTCGTTCGGGTACGCCTCGCCGAGTTCGAGCACCGTCCGGCACTCCAGCCCGAACTCGCCGTGCTCCCGCACGTGGGCCACGCAGGCTTCCAGCAGGTCCGGCAGCACCTCGCGCAGGTAGTGCTCGGGGAGCGTGATCCAGGTGGTGAACAGGGCGCGCAGGCCGTCGGCATCGGGTTGCGCGGCCAGCAGTTCGCGGTGGGCGCGCAGGCTCGGGACGGCGAGCTCGTCGAGCAGGCGCACGGTCCGCTGCGCGTCGCGGAACCCGGCCAGCGCGTGGAACTCGGTCAGCGCGCAGATCAGCTCGGGCTTCGCGGTGGGGTCTGGGTAGTTGCGGTTGGGGGCGTTGCGGGCGATACCCGCTCGCTCCTCCTGCTGGAAGCCCTCTGCCGCCTGCGCCGCGGACGGATGCGCCTGCAGGCTCAGCGGCTCGTCGGCCGCCAGCACCTTGAGCAGGAACGGCAACCGGCCACCCCAGCGGTCCACGCACGCCGGGCCGAGGTGGTGCGCCGGATCGCTGTCCAGCAGGGACAGCAGCGACACCTCTTCCCCGCCGGACCGGACCACCCGCGACGGGTCACCCGGGTGGGCGCCCATCCACAGCTCGGCTTCGGGGTGCGGCGTGGGAACGGGCCGACCGAGCAGATCAGCAATAGCGGTACGCGAGCCCCACGCATAGGGGCGCACCGCGTTCCGCAGTAGCTCCACAGTCGATTCTCGCTTCCTCGTCCTAGCGTCTGCTCGTGCCCGACGCCCAGCACAGCACACCGCGCCGGACCGGCGGGCGGCATCGGGGCATCCCCTGAACTTTCCCTCAGTGAACCGCCATCGCCGGCCAGCCGGGCCCGTTCAAGGTTCCGGCGGCCAGCCCCAGGTACACGGCGGCCAGGTCGAACCGGGCGGCCAGTGCCGCGGACCGCAGCACGGCGTCGTCGCCCACCGACTCGCCGGGCGTGACCAGGTCCGCGCTGGGCAGGTCCCGCGTCGCGGCTCGTTCGAATGCCTCCCCCCGCGCGTCGTACCGCGCGCTGACCAGGAACACGCGCAGCAGCGCGCCCGGGTTGTCCTCGGGGTCGGCGAACAGATCCGCCTCGGAGCCGACCGCGGCGGCGGCGCGGTGCAGCGCCCGCTCGGTGGCCGCCTGCGGGTAGTCGGCGACGCCGCAGGCCACGCCTGCGTGGCAGCCGAGCGCGAACGCGCCGTGCGCCGCCACTGCCGTCGACACCGGGTCGAGGCCCCAGAGCAGCGGGGCGCGGTCGGCGAGCCGCAGGGCCAGCGACTTCGCGGGGTTGACCAGGGATTCGTGGCTCGGGTGCGCGCGTTCGGCTTCCCGGTCCAGCACGCCGGCCAGGCTCTCGGCGTCGAAGTGGAGCAGGCCGAGGGCGCCGAGCATGCTGAGCCCGGCCGCGAAGACGTGTGCGAACGACAGCGCCGGTGGCACCGGTATGCGCGGCGGGAGCAGCTTGGCGCGGCCTGCACCGGCGGCCGCGACCGGGCCGTCGGCCGGGGCGGCGAGCACGACCGACGCACCGCGACGGCAGGCCACCGAGACCGACTCGGCCAGCGCCGCGTCGCCGACGTCGTCGGTGTGCGCGAAGACGACGTCCAGCGCGCCGACCCACGCCGGGACCGATTCGGCGATCACCAGCGGGACCGGGCATCGCGGCCCGGCCAGGGCCGCCAGCAGGCTGCAGACGCCCGGGCCGACGCCGGGGCGCGCCAGCAGCACCACGGCGCGCGGGCGCCCGTCGGCGAGCTCGGCCAGGTCCGCTTCGCTCGCCCTCTCCACCGCGGCCCGGACCTGCGCCCCGGAGAGCGCGGCGAGCCGCAGCAGGCCGCCGGAATCCACATCGGCCAGCCTGGCCGGGTCGTCGAAGAGACTGTCGTCCAGCACGAACGTCACCCCTCCCCGGCCGCGCCAGGGGCCGGCCCCCCGACCGCCTCGTCCAGCAGGAGCACCGGAATTCCGTCCCGGACCGGGAAACCACGGCCGCAGGAGGTGCAGGTCAGGTAGTCGGCCTGCGCGTCATCGCCGAGCCCCGGCCGCAACGGCGCGTGCTCCGGGCACGGGCATGCCAGGATCTCCAACAGCTGTGGTTGCAGGTCAACGGCCACTTTTCCTCCCAAACTCACCCGCGCCGACCTCGCGGGCACGCACTCCTGCCATCGCGGCGACGCCGGGTCGTCATCCTCGGACGACTGCCAGCACCTCATCGCGCAGCGCGGCCATCGCGTCAGTGTCCCTTGCCTCCACGTTGAGCCGGAGCAGCGGTTCGGTGTTGGACGGGCGAATGTTGAACCAGGAGCCGTCCGCCAGCTCCACGGTAAGCCCGTCGAGCTCGTCCACACGAGCGCCATTGCGGTCACCGAAGGCCTCGGCCACGGCGCGCATCCGGTCCTGCTGGTCGTCGACCGTGGAGTTGATCTCGCCGGAGGCGGCGTACCGCGAGTAGTCGGTCATCAGCTCCGAAAGCGGCTGGTCCTGGCCGCCGAGCGCGGCGAGCACGTGCAGCGCGGCGAGCATGCCGGAGTCGGCGCGCCAGAAGTCGCGGAAGTAGTAGTGCGCGGAGTGCTCGCCGCCGAAGATCGCCCCGGTCTCGGCCATCGTCTGCTTGATGAACGAATGCCCGACGCGGGTGCGCACCGGCTTGCCGCCGTGCCCGGCGACGATCTCGGGCACGGCCTTGGAGGTGATCAGGTTGTGGATGATCGTCCCGCCGGGCTCCTTGGCCAGCTCGCGCACCGCGACCAGCGCGGTGATCGCGCTCGGCGAGACCGGTTCGGCGCGCTCGTCGACCACGAAGCAGCGGTCGGCGTCGCCGTCGAAGGCCAGCCCGGCGTCGGCTCCGACCTCGCGGACCTTGGCCTGCAGGTCGACCAGGTTCGCCGAGTCGAGCGGGTTGGCCTCGTGGTTGGGGAAGGTGCCGTCCAGCTCGAAGTACATCGGCACCAGCTCGATCGGCAGGCCGTCGAAGACGGTCGGCACCGTGTGCCCGCCCATCCCGTTGCCGGCGTCGACCACGACCTTCAGCGGGCGGATGCCTCTGATGTCGACCAGTTCGCGCAGGAAGGCGGCGTATTCGTCGACGAGGTCGCGATGGGTGGTGGCGCCCTTGGCGCCCAGGAACTCCGGCACGCCGTGCGCGACCAGCTCCTGGATCTCGGACAGGCCGCTGTCCTGGCCGACCGGGGCGGCCCCGGCGCGGCACAACTTGATGCCGTTGTAGCGGGCCGGGTTGTGGCTGGCGGTGAACATCGCGCCGGGCAGGTCGAGCCGCCCCGAGGCGAAGTACAGCATGTCGGTGCTGGCCAGCCCAATGTTGATCACATCGACACCCTGGCCGGTGACGCCTTCGGCGAACGCCGCGGCCAGTCCCGGCGAGGATTCCCGCATGTCGTGTCCGATGACCACCGCCGGACCACCCACGAGCCGGGTGAAGGCGGCGCCGATCTCCCGCACCACGTCGGCGTCCAGGCCGTCACCGACCACCCCGCGGATGTCGTAGGCCTTGACGATCCCCGACAGGTCCCGCACGCTGCACCCTCCCCGTTCCGCGTCCGACGACGTGGCTCGAAGCCTACCGGCGATCGAGGGCGCGGTGGCGCCAGCTCGACGCACGCGAGCTGTTCGTCACGATCTATTCACCGTCGATCGGATCGGGCAGGGCGCGCAGATGTCCGCGCCGGCTACCACCCGGGGCGAGGCCCTGGACCTCGACCGGCCGATCCGGCCGACCTGCTTCCCGCACGGCCTCCGCTAACGCGGTCAGGTCGTCGTCGGAAGGTTCCGGTGGCGCGAATTCGCCTTCGTGCCGCACGACCTCCCAGCCTTTCGGCACGGTGAGCCGCAGCGCGTGCGCTTCGCACAGGTCGTAGCTGTGCGGTTCGGCGTAGGTGGCGAGCGGGCCGACGACCGCGGTGGAGTCCGCGTAGGCATAAGTGAGCGTGGCGACGGCCGGGTTGGTACACCCGGTCCGCGAGCAACGCCTCACGCTCCGCACGACACGCACGATAGCGCCCTCCCTCCGGCGCGCGGCGCAGGCACGCGGAAACCGCTCGCGACAGCCCGCGCGAGCACCGGTTTCCGGCAGTCAGCTCTGCGCGAACAGCCGGCGGCACGGTGGTCGATTTGCGTGGGTTGTCCAGTCTTCGGAGCCTGGCGGCGATCGACGTCGCGCACGGTCCTGGGCATGGCGGGTGGCGGAACGCGAATCCTCCCGACGCTTGTCCCGACCTTGACCGCCGAAGGCGTACCCTCGGCCCGTGGTGACCGCACGTGGATCTCGGCGTCGAAGCCGCTTCCGCCGGGACCGGCGGGGCCGTGGCCTGCGCGGACCGCTGTACCCGTCCTCGGTTCCGGTATCGCGCAGCCGTTCGCAGCGGTTCGACGCGCTGGTGCTGGAGGCGCTCGAACCGATCGAACAGCGCTGGCACGCCGAGCTGACCCAGCTCGACGTGGCTGTCGACGAGGTACCCGAGATCACCAGCACCACCCCGGAGAAGCTGGTCTGGGACGACGACGTGGTGGTGGACGCCAACGTGCCGCTGGCCCGGCTCGTCCCGGCGGGCGTGGACCGGCGCGGCCTGCCGACCCGGGCGCGCATCGTGCTGTACCGGCGGCCGCTGGAAGCGCGGGCCCGCGACGGCACGGACATGGCGGACCTGCTGCACGACGTGCTCGTCGAGCAGGTCGCGACCTACCTCGGGCTGGATCCCGACGTCATCGAAGGCCAGTGATTCGCTTGTTGCAAACTCGTCCTGCGTGGCGGTGCAAGTAGCGGGACCTCAGGCGCCTTCTCGCTGTGGGATCCCCGACACACGTATGACCAATACGACGCGTCGGGGCTGTCCTCGCGAGAAGACCCCTGAGAACCCGCGGCGGTGCACGTTGCATAGGCGAGCTAAGCGGCTGCGCCGCTTCAAAGACAAAGGGCCGCCCTACCGCATCCCACTCACGACCGCACTTCGCTCAACGCATCCGCCAGCGCGTCCAGCGCCGAGGCGTACGCGTGTTCGGGCGGCGTGGCGTAGCCGACGACCAGCCCGTCCATCGCGGGCATCGCGGCGTCCGGGTGGCGGAAGCCGGCGAGCCCGTCCAGGGCGAGGCCCCGCCGGGCCGCGGCCGCGACAGCGGAGCGCTCGGAGCCCGGGGGCAGGCGGAGCACGGCGTGCAAGCCTGCGGCGACGCCGGTCGCGGTGACGTGCGGAGCACGTTCGAGGAGCCTCGCGACGAGCTGGTCTCGGCGGCGGCGGTAGCGCTGGCGCATGCGGCGGACGTGGCGGTCGTAGTGCCCGGAGTCGACGAAGTCGGCGAGGGTGAGCTGGTCGAGGACGCTGGCCCAGGCCTCCCGTTCGCCCTTGACCGCCAGCACGTCGTCGACCAGGTGCTCGGGCAGCACCATCCAGCCGAGCCGAACCGCCGGCGACAAGCTCTTGCTGACCGAGCCGACGTACAGCACGCGGTCCGGGTCCAGGCCCTGCACCGCGCCCACCGGTTCGCGGTCGTAGCGGAACTCGCCGTCGTAGTCGTCCTCCAGGACCAGCCCGTCACGGGCCCTGGCCCAGTCGACGACGGCGGCGCGTCTGGCCGGATGCAGCGGGCCGCCGGTCGGGAACTGGTGCGCGGGCGTCAGCAGCACCGCGCGCACTCCCTTGCGGGACGGCAGTTCGTCGACGCGGGGCCCGTACTCGTCGAGCTCGAGCGGGATGGTCTTGATCGACGCCTGGTGCAGCAGTTCGCGGTGGAAGGCGAGGCCGTAGGACTCCACGGCGAGCGGTCCGCGCAGGACACCGGGGCACAGCAGGCGTAGCGCGTGCGCGAAGCCGGAGCAGATCACGATCTGGTCCGGTCGCGCCCGCACGCCGCGGACCCGCGAGAGGTAGTCGGCGAGCGCTCGCCGCAGCTCGGGCCTGCCTTGCGGGTCACCGGGGCCGAAGGCCTCGTTCGGCGCGGCGTTGATGGCTCGCCGGGCCGAGGCCAGCCAGGCGGTGCGCGGGAACGATGCGGCGTCCGGCTGGCCCTGCCGCAGGTTGTGGACCGGCTCGGCGACACTTCGCGCCTCTTTCGGAGCACGGGTTGGTTTGCGCGGTTCGGCGCGCTGCGCGACGCGGGTGCCGGAGCCCTGCCGGGCGGTCAGCCAGCCCTCCGCGATGAGCTCGGCGTAGGCGGCGGCGACGGTG
This sequence comes from Saccharopolyspora sp. NPDC003752, assembly GCF_053605825.1. NCBI lineage: Bacteria > Bacillati > Actinomycetota > Actinomycetes > Pseudonocardiales > Pseudonocardiaceae > Saccharopolyspora > Saccharopolyspora sp. NPDC003752. The sequence continues at coordinate 26,530 of NZ_JBSGJZ010000038.1, forward strand.
TTGCGGGCGAGGCCCAAGTCCGCGGCCAGCGAGCGGTACGGCGGCAGCCGCGTGCCCGGCGCCAGCCGCCCGGACCGGATCGCGTCCCGCAAGGCACCCATGAGCACCGACCGGCGACTGCCCGGACCCGACAGGTCCAGGTGCAGGTCGCTGCCCGTCCGCTCGGCCGAATTGACCCAAGAATCTGACACGTGAATGCACTCTACGACCGGTCGATTCGCGCCATAGCGTGGAGCGCATGACGAACGACGAAACGAAGCGACTCGACTTCGCGAAGTCCGCGCCGAAGGCGTTCAAGGCCCTGATCGGGTTCGACACCGCGGCGCGGGAGGGCCTCGACCCCGCGCTGGTCGAGCTCGTCCAGATCCGCGCCTCTCAGCTCAACGGCTGCGCGTACTGCCTGCACATGCACACCACGGACGCCCGCAAGGCCGGGGAGAGCGAAGAGCGGCTGCACATGGTGCAGGTGTGGCGGGAGGCGCGCGGCTTCTTCACCGAGGCGGAGCTGACCGCGCTGGAGCTGACCGAGGCCGTCACGCTGGTGTCCCAGGGCGGCGTGCCGGCCGACGTCTACGCCCGCGCCGCGGAGCACTTCGCGGAGCCGGAGCTGGCCCGGCTGCTCGCGCTGATCTTCACCATCAACACCTGGAACCGCATCGCGCTCAGCACGGCGAAGGTCCCGGGCACCGACGAGCGCACCGCCGCCTGACGATCCGGACCGGTTTTTCCCAATTCTCGGGCGCAATTGGGAAGAACCCGCACCGGGCGGCGCTGCGGCTCAGGTGCTCCTGGGCTTCGCGCGGCGGCGTTCGGGGAAAGCCGCGACGAGGGCGAACAGGACGAACGCCAACTGCACGCCGAGGAACGCGGTGCGCGGCACCTCCGTGTAGCCGACCTGGACCTCGGCGGCGTTCTCCGGCAGCGGGATCGCCACCTGGTGGCCCCAGGCCGTGGCCAGCGGGAACGTCCGGCCGTCGATCCTGGCGTACCAGCCGGGCTCGTTCTCCGCGCCGAGGACCAGCGCCCGGCCGGCACCGCCCTCGGACATCCGGACCGTGAACAGCGGCAGCCCGGCGGCCACCTGCAACGGCCTCGCCTCCGGTGTCGGCGCGGGCTCGGTGCGCGCCTGCCGCGCGAGGTCCGGCCCGAGCAGCTCCACCGGGCTGTTCGGCAGCAGCAGCCGCAGGACGCGGCGCCCGTCGGGCAGCCGCCCGTGCTCGGCGACCAGCCCCGCAGCGACTGCAGGCAGCCGGGAATCGTCCGGTACCGCGATGAAACCGACGCCGCGGGCCGCCGACGCCGCGAGCGCGGCGCGCGTCCGCGCGGGATCGCCGGACTGCAGGTCGTCGTCGACCCGGCGGAGCCAGTCGACGGCCGTGCCGACCGGCGCGAGGTCATCGTCGCCGAAGCGGGGCACGGTGCCGTCCACGAGCCGCGCGGGTTGCGGCCCGGGGTCGAGGACCAGCAGCGAACCGGGCAGATCCGCCGCGATGGTCGACTGGGCTCGCAGCGGCCCGCCGACCGTCGCGAACGCGGCACCGGTCGTCAGCCCCAGCAGGCCGACCACCAGCGCCGGCAGCAGGATCTTGCCGGACACGCGCGGTTTCCGCGCCACCAGCACGATCCACCCGCACCCGGCCGCGGCGATCACCAGCGGTCCGCCGGTCCAGCCGGTCGTGCTCGGGCCGCCGGTGATCGGTTCGGCGGCGAGGTTGTCCACCATCGCGGCCAGCGCCCAGCCGAAGACCGCGACGGCCGCGCCCGGCAACATCCGCGGAGACCAAGCGGTGACCAGCGCGGCGACCGCAGCGAGCGCGAACAACGCGCCGACCAGGCTCGCCGGCGACCCATCAGGGCTCAGCGCCAGCAGCCAGGCACCCGCCGGGGTCTCGGTGATCCGCGCACCTAGGCCGTGCAACAACATCTGCGGGTGGTGCAGGAGCACCGCGGGCCACGGCAGCAGGCACGCGACGGACAGCAGCGCCACCGCGACCAGCCCGGCCACCCGGCGCCGATCGCGCGAACCCGCGCTCGGCAGCACGACGAAGGCGATCAGGGTCAGCACGATGAACGCGATGTGCAGCAGCGGCGCGAAGGCGCCCAGCACCGCGAGGCCCAGCGCGGTCAGGCACGCCGTTCCCAACCACTTCCCGCCGGACTGCCCGAGCACCGAGACGATCCCGGCCAGCAGCAGCGGAACCAGGATGTGCGCGACCACGACGTCCAACCGGCCCTGCCCGGCGGAAAGCGAAGCCGCCGGTAGCAAGGCGTAAGCACCGGCCGCGACGGCTCGCCGCAGACGCGACACCGGGAGGGCGCGCGTCGCGAGGTAACCGCTGAGGCCCGCCAGCGGAGCGCCGAACAGCAGCAGCACCGACGCCACCACCGACGGTCCACCTAGGACGGTGCCGAGCAGCGCGAGCACCAGCAGCGACGGGGAAGCCGGCGTGCCGGTGCCGCCGTTGACCGGGTGCCAGGCCGCCAGGTAGTCGCGCCACGTCGTCGCCAGATCGGCCACCGGCAGCATCCGGCCGCCTTGCAGACCGGCCCCGAAGCGGTCGGCGATCAGTCCATTGGTGACGAGGGCGAACAGCACCAGCAACGCAGTCAGCACCACGGGCGGCGTCAGCACCAGTTCGCGCAGCACCCGCCAGCGGTCGACCGGCACGATCAGCAGGTCCCGCCGGATCGCGTCCCGCTTCAACGGCGACGGCTTCGGCGCCCCGACGTCCGGCACCGGCACCACGACCAGCCCCGACCGGCTCGGCTTGTCGGGCCGCGGCGCTTCGGGATCGGCCTTGATGAGCCAGCCCGTCGGCTCCCGCCCCAAGGCCAGATCGCGCCGCACCCGCTCCCGGACCAGGCCCTCGAACGACGTGCGCGCCCAGTTCCGCAACCGCGCCGGCCGGCTCGTGAACAGCCCCCGGACGCCATGCCGGACCGGGATCGTCGCAGCGCGCGAAGCCCGGCCGGCCAGCAGTTTCAACCGCCCGCCGAGCAAATCTCGCAGCACCGCGAACTCGGCGCCCGCCTCGCTCCACCGCCGCAGCGCCGCGAAGCCGCACATCCGCAGCAATGCCAGGCAGAACAGCCGCGGGAGGCCCAGCAGGAACGCCCACACCGGCGCGTTCACCAAGAACGTGCGAACCCGATCGGCCCGCTCCCCCGCTCGGGGGCCGCGCTTCGCGGCCGCATGCCGCATCCGCGCCCCGGGAACCCACCGGACGCCGTGCCCGTCCAGGTTGATCCGCCAACCCAGGTCGACGTCCGCGCTGCCGCCGAGATCCGCGTCGAAACCGCCGAGCTGCTCGAAGACATCCCGCCGCACCAAGGCACCGGCCGTGGTCACCGCCAGCACGCCGGACGAGGAGGGCGTTTCGCCGACGAGTTCCGGGTCCAGTTCGGACGGTCCGATGCCGGTCCGCCGGTGCCCGGCGGCATCCGTGCTCAGGCCCGCGTCCACCACCAGCCGGGGATCCGCCCAGTCCAACCCGAGCGGGCCGAGCAGCGCCGCAGCCGAATCCTCCTCGGCGGCGCGCAGCAAGCGCTCCAGGCATTCCGGCTCGGGTGCGGAATCGTCGTGCAGCAGCCACAACCAGCGCCCCGGATCGGCCCACTGCTTGGTCGCGTGCGCCAGGGCTTCCGCGACGGCGGCGCCGAACAGGGTGTCGCGCGGCATCGTGAGCACGTCGTCGACGACTCGGTTCGCACGCGCCCGCGCCAGGAGTTCTGCGGTGCGGTCCGCCGAACCGGTGTCGACGGCCACCACGTGCCGCGGCTTCTCCGTCAGGTCGCCCAGCGCTGCGAGAACCTCCGGCAGCCACGAATCGCCGTCGTGACAGACCAACACCGCCAGCACCGGCGCGACCAAAATGCCCTCCCGCTAACCTGATCCACTACCGCTGAACGGTAATGCACCAGGAGCGGAAGAAAACCCCCTCGAAACGAACTGCGGCCGATCAGACCGCGCGGCGCTTGAGCTTGCGGCGCTCCCGTTCGGACAGCCCGCCCCAGATGCCGAAGCGCTCGTCGTGCTGCAACGCGTACTCCAGGCATTCGGAGCGCACCTCGCAGCCCGCGCAGATGCGCTTCGCCTCCCGCGTCGAGCCGCCCTTCTCCGGGAAGAACGCCTCCGGGTCGGTCTGGGCGCACAGCGCGCGCTCCTGCCATTCCTGTTCGTCGTCGCCCATCTCGAACAGCTCGGCCAGGACGTCGAGTTCCGCCGCGGTGGCGTCCCCACGCTCCGCGAGGCGGCTATCTCCTGATTCCCACATCGTTTGGTTTCCCCCGATTTCTCCCGTTCCCGCCGGCCCTCCCCAGGGCCGGAACAGGACGCACTCCTGATCGCAGGTCGCCCGGCCCCCGTCGGCCGGGAGCCCCGCGCTTCGACGGCGGCGGCGCCGTCGCCGATCGACCGCACCGCCCGCCTCTCACCGCGCGCGGCACTTCGATCGACCCGTGCCCGACCGGGTCTCCCGTACCCGGTCGGCCGCCGCCTGCGACCATCCAACCGGTTTCCACCCGAGGAACGATCATTTCAGCGACGAATGACACTGCTGTGATTACACCCGTGTAGCTCCTTGCGGTCAAGCGGAGACCTTCCGTAGGGGGACAACCCCCGCAGGCCGCCCGATGGGCGCGTTCGGCGCATCGCCGGTACTCCGCGCGCAGCACCGGCAGGCCCCATGATCATGGATACCACCGCGCGGCCACCCGTGCCGGGGACGGCCCGCGAGTCGTTCGTGGACACTGGGGGCGTGAGCAAATCCGCGGTTCGAGTGAGTCCCTTGTTCCTCGGCCTGGTCGGGCTGACCGTGCTGGGCGGCGTGCTCGCCACGCTCGAGAACAACGCCGCCCGGGTCGGCGGTGTGGTGCTGATCGTGCTCGGCGGCTGGGCGACTTCGTTGTGCCTGCACGAGTTCGGGCACGCGATCACCGCGTTCCGCGGCGGCGACTGGTCGGTGCGCGCCAAGGGCTACCTGACGCTGGATCCCCGGCACTACACCGACCCCGTCCTGAGCATCGTGCTGCCGCTGATCTTCGTGGCGCTCGGCGGCATCCCGCTGCCGGGCGGCGCGGTGTGGATCAACCACCACGCGCTGCGGTCCCGGCGCACCGAGTCGATGGTGTCGCTGGCCGGGCCGCTGATGAACCTGGTGCTGGGCCTGCTGATCAGCGCCGCCGTCGCGGTCGTGCCGATGCCGACCGGGCTGGCGGCCGGGCTGTCCTACCTGGCCTTCCTGCAGGTGATCGCGTTCGTGCTGAACATCCTGCCGATCCCCGGCCTGGACGGGTACGGCGCGATCGAGCCGTGGCTGTCCGGCCCGGCGCGGCGGTTCGGCGAGAAGGCGCGGCCGTGGGCGCCGCTGGTGCTGTTCCTGCTGCTGATCGGGGTGCCGTTCGTCGGCCAGGCGTTCTTCGGGCTCGCGTACTTCGTCTTCGACCTCGTCGGCGGCGACACGCTGCACAGCTACCTGGGGCAGAGCATGTTCCGCAGCATCTTCGGTTTCCTGTGATGCGTCCGCCTGCTGGACCGTCACCAGGTTCACGCCCGGGCGCGCGGGCAGGCGTGCGAGGATCGGGGCCGTGAAGGTCGTAGTTCTGGTCGGCGGAGTCGGCGGCGCGCGTTTCCTGCTCGGGGTCAAAGCGGCGTTGGGACTGCCCGCGATCGGCGAACCGCAGCAGCAGTCCGAGCACGAGGTCACCGCGGTGGTCAACGTGGGCGACGACGTGTGGATGCACGGGTTGCGGGTCTGCCCCGACCTCGACACCTGCATGTACACCCTCGGCGACGGCATCGACACCGAGAAGGGGTGGGGCCGGGTCGACGAGACCTGGTCGGTCAAGGAGGAGCTGGCGGCCTACGGCGCCGAACCGACCTGGTTCGGGCTCGGCGACCGCGACATCGCCACCCACCTGGTGCGGTCCCGGATGCTGCGCGCGGGCTACTCGCTGTCGGCGGTGACCGAGGCGCTGTGCGACCGGTGGCGCCCGGGCGTGCGGCTGCTGCCGGTCACCGACGAACGGGTCGAGACGCACGTCGCGATCGACGATCCGGAGCACGGCGACCAGCGGGCGGTGCACTTCCAGGAGTGGTGGGTGCGGTACCGCGCGGAGCCGAAGGCGCACGCGATCGTGCCGGTGGGCGCGGACGAGGCGAAGCCGACGCCGGCCGTGCTGGACGCGATCGAGCAGGCCGACGTGGTGCTGCTGGCGCCGTCGAACCCGGTGGTCAGCATCGGGACGCTGCTCGCGGTGCCGGGCTTCCGCGCCGCGCTGCGGAAGACGTCCGCGCCCGTCGTGGGGTTGTCGCCGATCGTCGGCGGCCGGCCGCTGCGCGGCATGGCGGACGCCTGCCTGACCGCGATCGGGGTGGACAGCACCGCCGAGGCGGTCGGCCGGCACTACGGCTCGCGGCAGGACGCCGAGGGCATCCTGGACGGCTGGTTGGTGCACACCGGCGACAGTGCCGAGGTGCCCGGGGTGCGGGTTCGCGCCGTGCCGCTGCTGATGTCCGATGTGGACGCCACCGCCGCGATGGCGCAGGCGGCCTTCGACCTGGCCCGGGAGGGGCGATGAAGGATCACGCGGCCGCGGGCGGGTTGCAGCTGTTCGCGGTGGGCGGGCTGCCCGAGTTCGGCCCGGGCGACGACCTGGCCGCGTCGATCGCGGCGGCCGCGCCCTGGCTCAGCGACGGCGATGTCGTGGTCGTCACCAGCAAGGTGGTGTCGAAGGTCGAGGGCCGCATGGTGACCACGCCGCGCGACCCGGAGCTGCGGGAGAAGCTGCGCCGCGAGCTGGTGCTGGCCGAGGCCACCCACGTGCTGGCGCGCCGCGAGCGGTTCATGATCACCCAGAACAAGCTGGGCATCGTGCAGGCGGCCTCGGGCGTCGACGCCTCGAACGTGGCGCTGGACCAGATCGCGCTGCTGCCGGACGACCCGGACGCTTCCGCGCGCAAGCTGCGGGCCGGGCTCGCCGAGCGGCTCGGCGTGCAGGTCGCCGTGGTGGTGACCGACACGATGGGCCGCGCCTGGCGGGTCGGCCAGACCGACGTGGCGATCGGCTCCGCCGGCCTGCGGGTGCTGCACCGCTACGCGGGCGCCACCGATTCGCAGGGCAACGAGCTGGCGGTGACCGAGGTCGCGGTGGCCGACGAGATCGCCGGGGCGGCCGACCTGGTCAAGGGCAAGCTGGGCTCGGTTCCGGTCGCCGTGGTGCGCGGGCTGACGACCGCCGACGACGGGTCGACCGCCCGCGACCTGACGCGGCCCGTCGAGGAAGACCTGTTCCGGATGGGCACCGCCGAGGCGCTGGCGCAGGGCCGCCGCGAGGCGGTGCTGATGCGCCGCTCGGTGCGGGCGTTCGCGAACGGCCCGGTCGACGCCGACGCGGTGCGCCGCGCGGTCGGCGCCGCGCTGACCGCTCCCGCGCCGCACCACACCCGGCCGGTCCGGTTCGTCTGGCTGCGCGATCGTCCACTTCGGACGAAGCTGCTGGACGCGATGCGCTCCGCCTGGCTGACCGACCTGCGCGCCGACGGGCTCTCCGAGGAGGCCGCGCAGCGCCGGGTCGGCCGCGGCGACCTGCTCTACGCCGCGCCGGAACTGGTGCTGCCGTTCCTGGTCCGCGAGGGCGCGCACGACTACCCCGACGAGCTGCGCGCCGACGCGGAGCGGCAGATGTTCACCGTCGCGGGCGGCGCCGCGGTGCAGGGGCTGCTGGTGGCGTTGGCGGCCGAGGAGCTCGGCTCGTGCTGGGTGTCCTCGACGATGTTCTGCCCGGAGGTCGTCCGGTCGGCACTGGACCTGCCCGACTCGTGGGAGCCGCTGGGCGCGGTGGCGGTCGGCCATCCCGCGGAAGCGGGCGGCGGGCCACGGGAACCGCGGGAGCTCGACGGCGGATTGGTGGAGCTGTGAGCGGGCCGCACGCGGACGCGCTGCGCGTCCTCGGCGATTGGCGACCGGCCGATCCGCAGCAGGACGCATTGCGCCACGCCTTCCTGACCTTGCTGGACGCCCGCGGGGACGCCTGCCTCCGGGCCTGCGAGCCGGGCCACGTGACCGCGTCGGCCGTGCTGCTCGACGCGGCGGGCGAGAACGTGCTGCTCACGCTGCACCCCCGGGTGGGGATGTGGTTGCAGCTCGGCGGCCACTGCGAGCCGGCGGACACGTCGCTGGCGGGGGCCGCGCTGCGCGAGGCGACCGAGGAGTCCGGTGTGGACGGTCTGGTCGTGGACCCGGAGCCGGTGCACCTGGACGTGCACCCGATCACCTGCTCGCTGGGCAAGCCGACCCGCCACTTCGACGTGCGCTTCATCGTGCGGGCCCCGGAAGGAGCCGAGCCGGCCCGCAGCGACGAGTCCCTGGACCTGCGCTGGTGGCCGCTGAACGCCCTCCCCGAAGGCTCCGACATCGGCCCCCTGATGGCCGCCGCCCGCGCCCGCGGGTCTCACTTCCAGTGATCACTGAACAAGCCTGATTTCACAGCGAATCCCGGGGGCCCTGGCCAAGCGCTTATCACCTGTGACAAGCGGAAGTTCATGCACTTCAGCGACCGCCACGTATGCGGCATCGTAGGCCGACAGGTTGTGCCGCAGTTCCCAGATCCGGTTCCGCACCGCAGCAGTGAACTTCAGTTCCTGCACGTAGGCGACGTTCCAGCGCTCAAGGACATCGGCGGCATGGCCCTGATCAATCTTGCCGCCGACGACCAAACCTCTGAGAACATTGAGCATTTCAACAGGCTGATGCGGGGGAGCCGCCCAGCTCGTGTGCGCCCCGAGCAGTTTCCTGACCTGAGGGCCGCTGTGATTGGCTCCCAGGAAGAAGGAGACGAGTGTCGAGGTGTCGACAACGATCATGCAACACCCGCCTGATCGCCTGAGCCAGGCGCCTCACCACGCGCAGCGCTGACGGCCGTCACGATCTCGTCCATGCTGAGCAGGCCGCCACCCACTGGCTCCATCTCAGCCAGCTCCGCGTTGCGCGAGAATCGCGCCTCTCTTTCCAGCACCGACAGCAAGAAACCCTGTAAGGACTGACCACTCCGTTTAGCGGCGCGAGCAAGCAGGTCTCGGACATCTTCGGGCACATTACGAATCGTCAGAACAGTCATGCATGCATAATAGCTGCATTTTGCAGTCGCGGCCAGCGCGTCACATGGTGCGGTAGTTGCGGACCGGCATTCTCGGGGCGTAGCGGGGGCGTTGGACGCCCGCCGCGCCCAGGTAGCGGACCGCTCGGTGGCGGTGGCCCTCGTACGGGGCCAGGGCTTCGAGCATTCCCTCGTCGTCCAGGGGGCGGCCGACCAGGGCCGTGCCGACGATCGTCGGCAGGTGGAAGTCTCCGACGCTGACCGCGTCCGGGTCGCCCCAGGCGCGCTGCGCGACCTCGGCCGCCGTCCACGGGCCGATGCCGGGCACCTTCTGCAGCAGTTCCCGTCCCTCGACGCCGCGCAGCTCGACCGCCCGTTCCAGCCTTCCGGCCACCGATGCGGCGGCGAGCAGCGTGCGGCGACGGGCTCCGTCGATGCCCGCCCGATGCCACTCCCAGTCCCGGATCTGGCGCAGCTGCAACGGATCCGGTGCCGCCCAGAGCCCGTCGACCGGTCCCGGAGCGCGGCTGCCGAAGCGCCGGCAGAGCTCCCGCCAGGACCGCCACGCCTCCCGGTTGGTGACCTTCTGCTCCAGCACCGCGGCGACCAGGACGTCCCAGACCCGGCCCGATGCGCACAACCGCACGCCCCGCGATGCGCGCCGACCGCGCTCCACGACGTCGTGCACCGCGACGAAACCGCTGTCGTCGTCGGAAGCGCCGAGCAGGTCCGGCACGTTGTCCAGCACGAAGCTCGCACCCTGCCCCCACGCCGTCGCGGTCACGGTTCCGGCGTGATCCTTCTGCAACCGCAGCGTCGTCGGGCCGACCTGGGTCGTGGTTGCCCACCACACCTCGCCCGAGGCGTCCACGCGCGTGGTCGGATCGCCGTTCCCCCGGCGCAACGGGGCCAGCACCCGCGGCAGGTCCAGCGGATGCGGCGGGCGCCAGGTCCGGGTCAGGGCATCGCTCATGGTCCCCCGACCGTACGCCGGCTCAGTCCGCGGAGAAGCGGACGCCGCCGGCCGGCAGCTCGACGCCGGGCCAGACCCGCGCCCCGCCCAGCAGCTCGCAGTCGGCACCGATCCGCGCGCCGTCACCGATGATCGCGTCGCGCAGCACGGCACCCGCGCCGATCGTCGCGTCGTTGCCGATCACGCACCGCTCGACCACCGCGTTCGGCTCGATGCGCACGCCTTCGAAGAGCACCGATTCCGCAACGCGCGCACCGGATTCCACGGTGCTGCCCGCGCCGATCGCGCTGCCCCCGCAGACTTCCGCGTCGGCGGCGATCTCCGCGCCGTGCAGCACCAGCGCTTCGCCGCGCTCGCCCGGCAGCGCGTTCGACGGGGCCACGCCGAGGACCAGGTCCGCGGAAGCCCGGACGAACGCCTCCGGGGTTCCCATGTCCAGCCAGTACGAGGTGTCGACGTGGCCCTGCACGCGCGCGCCGGACGCGAGCAGTTCCGGGAACGTCTCGCGCTCCACCGACACCGGCCGACCAGCCGGGATCGTGTCGATCACCTCGCGGCGGAACACGTAGCAACCCGCGTTGATCTGGTCGACCGGCGGGTTCTCGGTCTTCTCCAGGAACGCCGTGACCCGCCCGTCCGCGTCGGTGGGCACGCAGCCGAAGCGGCGCGGATCGGCGACCTTGACCAGGTGCAGCGTCACATCCGCCGCGGCGCTGCGGTGCGTTTCCAACAGGTCCGTGAGATCCACGCCGGAGAGGATGTCTCCGTTGAACACCAGCACGTCGTCGGCGCTGAGCCGGTCCGCGACGTTGCGGATCGCGCCCGCGGTGTCCAGCGGCTCCGGCTCGACGACGTACTCCAGTCGCAGGCCGAGTTCGGATCCGTCACCGAAGTGCTCGGCGAACACCTCCGCCTTGTAGGACGTGCCGAGCACCACGTGCTCGATGCCGGCAGCCCGGATCCGGGACAGCAGGTGGCTCAGGAACGGGACTCCGGCGGTCGGCAGCATCGGCTTGGGCGCCGACAGGGTCAGAGGCCGCAGCCGCACGCCCCGACCACCTACCAGCACGACCGCTTCCGCCGTCGGCGACGCGGCCGGGTCCTGCGCATCCGCGGACATCGGCGTTGATCCTCCTCTACCTGATGCACTTCAGTGACGAAAACCCATTGGGGGGAATACTCTGGCAGGGGCAACGGCATAATGAGCACTGGGCTCGCCCGCAGCGGCCGCGCCCAGTCCGACGTCCGCCAACGCGGACCACCGACTGCGAACGACTGAGAGGGCATCCCCATGGACCCGCGCCTCCGAGCCGACGAAGCACTTGCTCGCGCGCGGGCACGCGGCGCGTTCGTCGTCACCCCCGACAATGCCACCTCGCCGATGGATGCCGCGAGCACCGTGCGCATCCCGCGCGAGGTCGTCAGCCAGGCCGACCCGGCGGACACCACGCAGGTGCTGCCCGGCGGTCACCCCCGGCAGCAGCCGCAGCGGCAGGAGCCCCAGCACGGCGGCTGGCCGACCGAGGATTACGAGCAGGGCCAGCAGAATCTGCCGCCGAACCCGTACCACGCGCAGCGCGCCCCGCACGAGTTCGGGCCGCTGGGTTCGCAGGCCGGCCAGCACTACCACCAGCACTAGGGCTGTTCTGCACGCGGCGTCAGCCGGTTGAAGTGCGGGACTCACAGTCGTCAGCGGGCCGCGATGCGGGCGCGCGCGGTCAGCGCCACGCGCAGGGCGAGGCGCAGCGGCGCCCAGGCCGGCCCCGGGTAGCGGTCGGCAAGGTAGCGGTAGGCGCTGCGGTGGTGCTCGACGAGCATCCGCTTGGAGGCGCCCGCAGTGGAGTGCCCGCCGATGTGCATGATCTCCGCGCTCGGCACGTAGACGTTCAGCCAGCCCTTCTTCCCGAGCCGGTCGCCGAGGTCGACGTCTTCGAAGTACATGAAGTAGCGCGGGTCGAAGCCGTCGATGGAGTCGAAGGCCTCGCGGCGCAGCAGCAGGCAGGAGCCGGACAGCCAACCGGCGGGCCGCTCGGTGATCGTCGTCTCGGACTGGTGGTAGGCGCGGGACCACGGGTTCTTCGGCCAGATCTTGGCGAACACCGCGTGCCCGGCGCCGCGGCCGATCGACGGCAGCAGCCGCGCCGACGGGTAGACCTCGCCGGTCGGCTCCTTGATCAGCGGGCCGAACGATCCGCCGCGCGGCCAGCGCTTCGCCGCGTCCAGCAGTTCGTCGAGCGAGCCCGGCTGCCACTCCAGGTCCGGGTTGGCGATCACGACCCAGCCGAATTCGTCGCCGAGCTCGGCGACGCCGCGGTTGGCCGCGCCGCCGTAGCCGAGGTTGCCACCGGTCGGCACGAAGTCGACGTTCGCCCGCTCCGCGGCTGCCCGTTCGGGCACGCCGTCGGTCGAGGTGTTGTCGGCGAGGATCACCCGGACCGAGCGCTCCGTCGCCTTGGCCAAGGTGTCGAGGAACTGCTCCAGGGTCTCGCCCGGGGAGTAGGTCACGGTGACAACGGCGACTTCATCGCCGTAGGTGCGAGCGTCGGTCACACCGATACATTCTGCCGAACGGCGCAGACCGGACGGCCACCCGACCGCAGTTCCCCGCGAGCACGCCGACGGAGACTCCGTTTCCACTGGTCAGGCCCCGCGAGCACGTTGTGTCGCGATAGCAGCGCAAAACGCTCACGAGCAGGCGGAACCGATCTAACGGGTCCTGGTGTGGATGTGGTGGGCCCTGGCGAATGCCTCTCGGTGCTGCGTCGCGCAGGCCGCCCAGGTGAACTCCTTCGCCCGGCGATGGGCCGCCGCGGCGAGCGCGGCACGGCGGGCCGGGTCGTCCAGCAGCTCGGTCAGGCCGTTGGCGATCTCGCCCGCCCCCACCCCGCAGTAGGCGACGGCGTCGCCGCCGACCTCCGGGAGGCTCAGCCGCCGCGTGGTGAGCACCGCGGCGCCGCAGGCCATCGCCTCCAGCACGGGTAAGCCGAAGCCCTCGCCGATGCTCGGGTAGGCGACCAGGTGCGCGCCGCCGAGGAACCCGGCGAGCTGGTCGAACGGCAGGTAACCGGCCCGGATCACCCGGATCCGGTGCGGCACGGCCTCCAGCGCCCGTTCCACGCGGGTGTCCCAACCCGGCTGACCGGCCAGCACCAGCGCGGGCGAGTCGGCGCGGCCCTGGCAGGCGATCGTGAAGCCGCGGATCAGCGCGGGCACGTTCTTGCGCGGCTCCAGCGCGCCGAGGAAGGCGACGTAGGGCTGGTCGTGCAGGCTCAGCCGGTCGCGCACCTCCTGGATCTCCTCCGGGGTCGGCGGGTGGAACCGGTCCGGGTCGACGCCGTGGTACATGACCGGCATCCGGGCGCGGTCGGCGCCGACGGATCGGGCCAGCTCGGCCGCGGTCGCCTTGCTCGGCACGATGCACAGCGTCGCGCGGCGCAGCGCGGTGCGCGTCCACGCGCGGAAGAACCTGGCCTTGACCGGCGAGTGCACCGCGGGGTTGGTGAAGAACGTCGCATCGTGCAGCGTGACCACCGATGCGGCCGGGTTGGCCAGCGGGGTCGTGTAGTGCGGCGAGTGCAGCACGTCGACCCCGAGCCGGCGCACCAGCAGCGGCAGGGTCGTCTGCTCCCAGGTCAGGCGGGCCGTGCGGGTGGCGACGGCCTCGGTGGCGGGCACCACGTCGGTGCGCGGGGCGATGGCCGCGTACAGCTCCGCGTCGCGGGGCTGGCAGGCGACCGTGAGCCGGGCACCGTCCGCGTCCAGGGCAGCCAGCAGGGAGTCGACGTATCGGCCGACGCCGCCTCGATCCGCTGGTACTGCGGTGGCGTCGATGAGGATGTGCGGCTCGCCTCTGTGCACCAGAGCAGATTACGGTGCGGATGGGTGAACCTGCGCCGAGTCGGCGAAAATGTGTTCTGCCCTGCTCTGCCCGGTGAAGGTCCTAGTCGGCGCCGCCGGGATCCCCAGATCGGGTGACGATGTCGAGGTGCTGCCGCCAGACCTGCCGCGCCGCTCGTGACCAGGTGAAATCCGCGACCCGTCGAGAACCCGCGGCGATCAGCCCGGCCCGCCACTCGGGGTCGTCGACGACCGCGCGCAGGGCGGCGGCGAGCGCAGCCGGGTCGGCTCGCGGCACCGTCACACCCGCCCCGCCCGCGACCTCCACGAGCGCAGGTGCGTCGGAGTGCACGATCGGCACACCGAGCGCCATCGCTTCGACGAGCGGGAGGCCGAAGCCTTCCGCGAGGCTCGGCGCGGCCAGCGCCGTCGCGTTCCGCAGCAGCGCCGCGAGTTCGGCGTCGGACACCGACTCCAAAACCCGCACATCTTCCGCTCCGCAGTCGGCGGCGATCCGCAGCACGTCGACATCGCCCCAGCCACGGCGGCCGACGATCAGCAGCGGCACATCCGGCGCCGCGGGCTCGGCCATCGCCCGCACCAGGTGTTCGTAGCCCTTGCGCGGCTCGATCGTGCCTATCGCCAGCACGTACCGCTCGGGCAGCGCCAGCCGGGCGGCGATGGCCGGGTCGGGTTCGGCCAGCAACGACGGCGTGACGCCTTCGCCGATGACCTCCAGCCTCGCGTTGACCGGGACTCGCTCCGCGAGGTCCGCCGCCACGACGGCCGTCGGCACTACCAGCGCGTCGGCGTGCCGCGCGGCCCGGGCGATCGCCCGCCGGTGCCAGGAAACACCGCGCGGCGTCAGGGTTTCCGGATGCGTCCACGGAACCGTGTCGTGCACCGTCACCACCAGGCCCCGCCCGCGCTTCGCGGGCGGCGCGAGCGGCGTCATGGCGTGCACCGAGTCACCGCCCGGCCAGAACGGGACGCCGCGTTCCCAGGCCGCGATCAGCGCGCGCCGCGGCAGCGGCAGCATCCGAGGCCCGAGCACGCCGGGCACCCGTGCGGCCTCGGGATCACCGCCGCGGCTGATCACGCTGCTCAGCTCCCACCCGCTCGGCGCGGTTCCGGCCATCGCGCGCAGCAGTTCCCGCGTGTAGCGGCCGGTTCCGCCGGGAACCGGCGCGAGCAGCTGCTCGGCGATCGTGACTAGCTCGGGCACCCGCCCAGCTTCCCACGCCGCCGCGGCGCCGGAGTCCCATCGCGGGCGGGGCGCAGCTTCGCGAGGAGTCGCACCGGTCCGGGGCGATGAGACCCGCGACGGTCCGTAGCTTCTGCACATCACTCCGTGAGTGGCCGGACGGTTTCGCGAGAACTCGGCCATCGCGAAATTGCGCCACCAGCGGCGGGCACCGGATCGCTGGTGCGTAACGTCTTCGGGCGTGACGGCGTCGGAACGGGTGCGCAGCACCGTTGTCGTGGTGACCTGGCGGGGACGGGACCACATCGAGGCGTGCCTGGACGCGCTGGCGGCCCAGGAGCGTCCACATCGGACACTTGTGGTCGACAACGCCTCCGACGACGGCACGGCCGGCCTGATCGCCGCCCACCCGTCGGCGCCGGAGGTCCTGCGGCTACGCCGCAACACCGGCTACGCCGGCGGGATCGCCGCTGCGCTCGACCGAATCCACACTCCTTACGTCGCGTGGCTCAACGACGACGCTGCGCCAGCCTCCGGCTGGCTCGCGGCGCTCGAAGCCGCGCTCGACGCGGACGGCTCCGCCGCCGCAGCGTCCTCCGTGCTCCGCACGCCGGACGGCCGGGTGCAGTCCGCCGGCGTGCGCCTCACGGCCGACGGCCACGGCGCTGACGCGCCTGATGCCTCCGGTGGCGTGTTCGGCTTCTGCGGCGGGGCGGCGCTGTTGCGCACCGCGCACCTCCGTTCCGCCGGCGGTGTTCCGGCTCACTTCTTCTGCTATTACGAGGACACCGACACTGCGTGGCGGCTGCGCCTCGCGGGGCACCGGATCGTCCCGGCGGCCGATGCCACCGCCTCGCACCTGCACGGTGCGACGACGCTGCCGGGTTCGGCGCTGTTCCACCGCTGGAACGAGCGGAATCGCCTGCTCACCCTGCTTCGCTGCGCTCCCGCTCCGGTCGCGGCGCGGGAGCTCGCCCGCTTCGCGGCGATCACTCTCGCCCTGCCGTTGCGCCGGGCGACCGGGGCTCGTTCCGTTCCCGACGCGGCGAACTTCCGCGCCGCCTTGCGGCTCCGCGTGCTGGCCGAGGTCGCGGCCGGTCTACCGGCGGCGCTCCGCGCCCGGCGACAGATCGGCCGTGCGGCGCGGGTTCCGCGGCGCGAGGTCTGGAACACCTGGGCAGGAGCCTGAACCCGGCACCGTCACCAGCCGACGAGCGAACGGCCCGTTCACCTCGCTAGACGGAGTCAACAGGCCGCTCACACCACCCAACACGCCGACCCGCGCCGACACGCCCCGGCATGTCCTGATCCCACCACAGCTGCGATCCAAACCGTCCTGCGAGCGCTACGTGCGAGGCGAGCGGTCCGTTCACCTCGTGAGGCGGGTCGCTCCGCCCCGGGCGGCCAGGTGTCGGGATGGCCGCGTTTTCCGAACACCCCGCAGGCTGCGCCGGGGGATGGTGCACGCTTTAGGGCGTGGCTGAATTGTCCGACAGCACCCTGCCCGTCGTGTCGGTGATCGTGGTCAACTACCGCGGCGCGGACGACACCATCACCTGCCTGCGCGCGCTCCGCGACGAGCTCGACTACCCGGCCGACCGGCTGGAGGTGATCTGCGTCGACAACGCCTCCGGCGACGGCAGCGCCGAGCGGATCCGCGCCGCCGCTCCGGAGGTGCGGCTGATCGAGTCGGACACCAACCGCGGGTTCGCCGGCGGGTGCAACCTCGCCGCCCGCAGCGCCACCGGCCAGGTGCTGGCCTTCCTCAACAACGACGCCAAACCGGATCGCGCCTGGGTGCGCGCGGCCGTCGCGGTGCTGCGGTCGGAGCCGACGGTGGGCGCGGTCGCCAGCAAGGTCCTGGACTGGGAGGGCCGCCACATCGACTTCGTCGACGGCGGGCTGACCTGGTTCGGGATGGGCTACAAGCGCCACGCGGGCGAGGTCGACGACGGCTCGCACGACGCGGCCCACGACGTGCTGTTCGGCACCGGTTCGGCGCTGTTCGTGCGGGCCGAGCTGTTCGCCGCGCTCGACGGCTTCGACGAGCGCTTCTTCATGTTCTACGAGGACGTCGACCTCGGCTGGCGGCTGAACTTGCGCGGCTGGCGGGTCCGCTACGAACCGGGTTCGCTGACGTTCCACCGCCACCACGCCTCGATGGCCGAGGTCTCCTCGGCCCGCGAGCACTACCTGCTGGAGCGCAACGCGCTCGCCGCGCTGTACAAGAACGTCTCCGACGAGACCCTGGCCAAGGCGCTGCCCGCCGCGATGGCGCTGGCCGTGCGTCGGGCCACCGCGCGCGGCGAGATCGACCCGACCCAGCTGGAGATCACCCGGCGCGGCGACAGCGAGGACGACAGCCCGGTCCCGATCGACCGGTCCGCGCTGGCCGGGATGCTGGCGATCGACCAGTTCGTCGAGCTCCTGCCGTCGCTGAAGGAGTCCCGCGAGGAGGAGCAGCGGGCGCGGGTGCGCACCGACGCCGACCTGGTTCCGTTGATGCGCAAGGCGATGGAGCCCGCCTACCCGCTGCCGCGCTATCTCGCCGCGCACGACGCGCTGGTCGAGGCGTTCGGGCTGGACGAGCTCTTCGGCCGCCCCCGGAAGGTCGTGGTGATCACCGGCGACGCGGTCACCGAGCGGATGGCCGGCCCGGCGATCCGCGCGTGGCACATGGCCGAGGTGCTCTCCGCGGAGCACGAGGTGCGGCTGGTCAGCGTCAACGCGCTGGTCAGCCCGCCGGAGTCCCGCTTCGCCGTGGTCGCGGCGAAACCGCGCGAGCTCGGCGCCCACGTCGACTGGGCGGACGTCGTGGTGCTGCAGGGCCACGTGCTGGAGATGGTGCCGGCGCTCAAGAACGTCGAGTCCACCAAGATCGTGATCTGCGACGTCTACGACCCGATGCACCTGGAACTGCTGGAGCAGGGCCGCGACACCGACGACGAGCGCCGCGCGAAGGACCTGGCCGGGGTCACCAAGGTGCTCAACACCCAGCTGCAGCGCGGCGACTTCTTCCTCTGCGCCTCGGAACGGCAGCGGCACTTCTGGCTGGGCCACCTCGCATCGCTGGGCCGGTTGACCCCCGGCCTGTACGACAACGACCCCACCGTCCGCTCGCTGCTGTCGGTCGTGCCGTTCGGCCTGCCGTCGGTGGCGCCGCGCCGCACCGGCCCGGCGATCAAGGGCAACCGGCCCGGCATCGCCGCCGAGGACAAGGTCGTGCTGTGGGCGGGCGGCGTCTACAGCTGGTTCGACCCGCTGACGCTGCTGCACGCGGTGCACCGGCTTTCCCACCAGCACAACGACGTCCGGCTGTTCTTCCTCGGCATGAAGCACCCGAACCCGGACGTGCCGGAGATGGGCATGGCCGGGCAGACCCGCGGCCTGGCCCGCCGGCTCGGGCTGACCGACAAGTTCGTGTTCTTCAACGAGACGTGGGTGCCCTACGGCGAGCGGCAGAACTACCTGCTCGACGCGGATTGCGGCGTCACCACGCACTTCGAGCACGTGGAGACGACGTTCGCCTTCCGCACCCGCGTGCTGGACTACCTGTGGTCCGGGCTGCCGGTGGTGACCACCGACGGCGACTCGTTCGCCGACCTGGTGCGCGAGGAGGGCATCGGCGTCGTGGTCCCGGCCGAAGATCCGGACGCGCTGGCCGCGGCGCTGGAGAAGGTGCTCTACGACGAGGAGTTCGCCGCCGAGTGCCGCCGCCGCATCGCCCCGGTCCGCGAGCGGTTCACCTGGGAGTCCGTGCTGGCGCCGCTGACCGAGTTCTGCCGCGACCCGCGCCCGGCCGCCGACCGGCTGAAGGCGAGCGCGCCGCTCGTGCGCAGCCCGCAGCTGAACCGCGTCGAGACGGCGCGCCGCGACATCGCGCTGCTGCGCGAGTACCTCGACGCGGGCGGCCCGCTGGAGGTCGCGAAGCGGGCGACCGGGCGGCTCCGGCGGCTCGCCGGCGAGCGGTTCCGTGGGCGCTGACCTGCGCGTCCTGCTGGACGGCACGCCGCTGCTCGGTCGGCGCACCGGAATCGGGCGCTACACCGCGTCCCTGGTCGGCGAGCTCGCGGCCCTGGTGGACGTTCGGCTGATCGGGTTCACCACCCGGGGCTGGCGGGAGCTGCGTTCGCTGGCACCGGACGGAACGCGCGCGGTAGGGCCGCCGATTCCGGCGCGGGTGCTGCGGAAGCTCTGGCAGCGCGGCGCTTTCCCGCCCGTCGAACTGCTCGGCGGGTCGGCGCAGGTGGTGCACGGAACGAACTTCGTGCTGCCGCCATCGATCCGGGCGGGCGGCGTCGTGACGGTGCACGACCTGGCGTTCCTGGACGATCCGTCGCTGGCCGAACCCGACTTGCCCGATCTCGTGCGGAGTTCCGCGCGGCGGGCGCGGGTGGTGTGCACGCCGACAGCCGCGGTGGCCGACGCCGTCAGCGCCCGGCTCGACGTGCCTCGGGAGAGGGTCCTGGTGACTCCGCTCGGCGTCGATCCCGAGTGGTTCTCCGCGGCGCCCATGGATTCCGAGTTGGAAGTCCACTATGGACTTCCGTCGGAGTACCTGCTGTTCGTCGGCGCCGAAGGTCCCCGCAAGGGGCTTCCGACGCTGCTCGAAGCCCACGGCCCAGACCTGCCCCCACTGGTCATCGCGGGCCCCGGAGAGCCGGGCAGCCGGGGCGGCGTGATCCGCACCGGTTACCTCCCCGACGAGCACCTGCGCCGCCTGGTCGCCGGCGCCGCCGCGCTCGTATTGCCTTCGCGCGATGAGGGATTCGGCCTGCCGGCGCTGGAAGCCATGGCCTGCGGAACGCCGGTGGTGTGCTCGGACATCCCGGCCCTCCGCGAAGTCACGGCGGGCCAAGCGATCCTCGCGCCCCACGGCGACCCGGCGGCCCTCGGCGAAGCCCTGCACCGAGCCCTGACCAACCCGCCGAACGCGGAAAACGCCCGCACCCGAGCCAAAACCTTCACCTGGCGGGCCTGCGCGGAAACCACGATCACGGCCTACCAACGCGCAACGACCTGAACACACCCCGAAAAAGCGTCAGGCCAGGCTCCCGGTAATGCCCCGGGTCACCTGGCCTTCCTTCCGTCTCCCCCGCGGGATCAGGCGCCGCCATCATGCCCGCCGCGAAGGCTGTCGAGCTCCCAATTCTGCCTAAAATTGGGAAAACCACCGCATCAGGCGATCACCAGAAGGTCCCGTATCGCTCGAAAGAGAATTCGACCGGCCCGTTACCGTGATCCCTCGTGCCTGTTGCATACGGCGACGAGTCCTTCCGGGAACATCCGGAGCACGGCTTCTACGTGCTCACAGGCGTCCTCTTTGAACCCCCAACCCTTGCCGATGCTTGTGAAGCGTTGTTAGCACTCCGCGGCAAGCACCGAAAGCTCCATTGGTACGACATGGGCCCCGTCGAGCAATTGCGCATAGTCAAGAAGCTGGCCGATCTCGACGGAATGCATGTCGTCGTCATCGGCTCTCCCGTACCTATCCAGAAGCAGGAAAGGGCTCGCGCCAAGTGCCTGACGAGCCTCGTCGTCGAGCTACACGGTTTCGGGGTTGACACTCTGCTGCTCGAGGCCCGGTCTGCGAACCTCAACCGACGCGACGTGCGAACCGTGACCGCAGCCAGGCAAAGCCTTCTCCCGACAAGGGCACGATTTCACGTCGATCATTGTTCGGGCGCTGTCGAGCCCCTTCTTTGGGCCGCTGACGCCATCGCAGGCATTTGCCGCGCCGCACGTCTCGGTCGCTCCGAGTACCGCGACATGCTGGCCGATCACGTGTACGACGTAGAGATCGACACGGGCTGCTGAAGCTAGAAAGACGTCAGGCCAGGCTCCCAGTAATACCCCGGGTCACCTGGCCTTCCTTCCTCGCCCCCACGGGGCTCGGCAGTGCCCATTATGCACGTCGTCCCGGCCTCGCACCAGCCGTTATGGGGCTGGAACGGCCTTTCGGGGTCGGCTTCACCGGCTCAGGTGACGTCACCTTCCCCTGAGGGCCTCGCCGTCCGCTTCGAAGGCCGCCGCCAGGGCTTCTCGCCAGGGGCGCATCGGGGTCAGGCCCGCTTCTCGCCAGGCCGCGTCGGACAGGACCGAGTAGGCCGGCCGCGGCGCCGGGAGCGGGAAGTCCGCCGTCGTGCACGGGTTCACCCGGTTCTCGTCCGCACCCAGTTCCGCGAAGATCGCCCGGGCGAACTCGAACCAGCTCGCCTGGCCGGAATTGGTGCAGTGCAACACCTTCTGCTTCGGATCCCGGCGCTCGGCGACCTGCCCGGCCAGTTCCAGCAGGCCGTTCGCCAGGTCCGCCGCCCAGGTCGGCGAGCCGATCTGATCGTCCACAACGGACAGCGAGTCCCGCTCGCCGGACAGGCGGATCATCGTCTTCACGAAGTTCCCGCCGCGCGCGCCGTACACCCACGCCGTGCGCACCACCCAGGCCCGCGCGCCGGATTCCAGCACCGCCTGCTCGCCTTCGAGCTTCGTGCGCCCGTACACCGAGCGCGGCCCGGTCGGGTCCGCCGGCTCGTACGGCCGGGTCCCGTCGCCCGGGAACACGTAATCCGTCGACACGTGCAGCAGCGGCAGGCCGCTGGCCCGGCAGGCCTTCGCCAGGTCGGCGGCGCCTCCGGCGTTGATCCGGGCCGCGCGATCCGGGTCGGACTCGGCCGCGTCCACTCCCGTGTAGGCCGCGGCGTTGATCACCACTGGTTCCAGTTCGGCGTCCTTCGCCGCCTCCGCGAACGCCCCCACCGCGTCGGCGATCTCCTCGGCGTCGGTGATGTCCAGCTCCTTGGAGCCGGGCGCGTGCACCAGCGCGCCGGGCCGCGCGGCGAGGATGCGGGCCAGCTCCGAGCCGAGCTGGCCGCGGCCGCCCGGGACCAGCACGGCGAGGCGGCTCACTTCGCCGCCTCCGCGCGGGCCTTCAGCGGCTCCCACCAGTCGCGGTTCTCCTGGTACCAGCGAACCGTCTCGCGCAGTCCGGTCTCGAAGTCGACCTGCGGCCGGTACCCCAGTTCCTGGACGATCTTGCCGTGGTCCACCGAGTAACGGCGGTCGTGGCCCTTGCGGTCCACCACCGGCCGCACCATCGACCAGTCCACGCCGAGTTCGGCCAGCAGCCGCTCGGTCAGTTCCTTGTTGGTCAGCTCGGTGCCGCCGCCGATGTTGTAGATCTCGCCCGGCCGCCCGGATTCGGCCACCAGCTGGATTCCCCGGCAGTGGTCGCCGACGTGCAGCCAGTCGCGCACGTTGAGCCCGTCGCCGTAGAGCGGCACCTGGGCGCCGTCCATCAGGTTCGTGATGAACAGCGGCAGCACCTTCTCCGGGAACTGGTAGGGCCCGTAGTTGTTGGAGCAGCGGGTGATGCACACCGGCAGGCCGTGCGTGCGGTGGTAGGCGCGGGCCAGCAGGTCCGAGCCCGCCTTCGCCGCCGAGTACGGCGAATTCGGCTCCAGCGCGTGGTCCTCGGGCCAGGAGCCTTCGTCGATGGAGCCGTAGACCTCGTCGGTGGACACGTGCACGAACTTGCCGACCCCGGCGTCGAGCGCGGCCTGCAGCAGCACGTTCGTGCCGACGACGTTGGTGAGCACGAAGGCGTCCGAGCCGGTGATCGACCGGTCCACGTGGGTTTCGGCGGCGAAGTGCACGACCACGTCCACGTCGGTGATCAGGCCGCCGACCAGCTCGCGATCGCAGATGTCGCCGCGGACGAACTTCAGCCGCGGGTTGTCCGCTACCGGCGCCAGGTTCGCCTCGTTGCCCGCGTAGGTGAGTTTGTCGAGCACGATCACATCGGCATCGGAGAACGCGGGATACGCGCCGCTGAGGAGCTGCCGAACGTAGTGCGAGCCGATGAAGCCGGCCCCACCGGTGACCAGAATCCGCATTGCGCCCTTCCTCGCCGGGTTTGCCGCGGCCCGCAGCGGGCCCGCGTCCGCAGTCTGGCATGACACGGCGCGCTACGACGCAGGTTCCCGCGTTACTCAGCGTCACAAAGGCGTCTAACCCTTATGAGGGATGTCACCCCTGTTACTGGGAGCTGCCCACCCGCCCCAGGTTCACCGCTAGCCTGCAACCGGAACACGAGCAAAATCACTTCGCCAACATGTAACGCTCGCCGACAGGCCAAGGAGGATTCGGCGTGGAGGACCGGCCGAGGTGGCCAGGTGGCCCGCAGGGCCAGCCCGGTAGATCCGTGCCGCCCCGCGGCCCTGGTGGACAGGGCCGGCCGGCGTCCGGCGGCACCCCGTCGGGCGGGCGGCGCGGTGGCGCTGCCCCGCCGCCCGGCGGCCCCGGCCGCAGGCCAGCGCAGAGTGACGCCCGGCGCCGCTCGTCCCCCCGTTCGGGTCACGAGGAGGTCCCCCCGGAAGGCGACGTCTGGCAGCGGCGGCGCAACCACCGGGGCGCGCGGAACTTCGGCCGGGTGCTGTTCGCGCTGCTGTCCGTGCTGGTGCTGAGCACCACCGGGTTCGGCTGGGCCATGTTCCGGCCCGGGGCCGGCGGCACCTCCACCGCCGATGTCATCGGCAAGGGCTTGAGCGCCCCGGACGGCGCCACCGACATCCTGCTGATCGGCAACGACAGCCGCAACGACGCCTTCGGCAATCCGCTGCCCGACAACGTGCTTCGCGAGCTGCGCACCAGCTACGACGGCGGTGACCTCACCGACGCGATGATCCTGGTCCGCATCCCCAACGGCGGGCAGAGCGCCAGCGCTATCTCCTTCCCCCGCGACACCCTCGTCGACGTCGGTCTCGGGGAGGGCAAGACCAAGCTCACCGAGACGATGAACCGCGGCAAGCACGCCGAGATGGCGAAGCTGAAGAAGGAAGGCGTCACCGACCCGAAGGAGCTGGAGGAGAAGTCCCGGCTGGCCGGCAAGCAGCTGCTGCTGAAGACCATCGAGGACATCACCGGCGTCAGCATCGACCACTACGCCGAGGTCAACCTGCTCGGCTTCTACGACGTCACCAACGCCATCGGCGGCGTCGAGGTCTGCCTGCTCGAGGACACCAAGGACAAGGACTCCGGCGCGGACTTCCACGCGGGCAGGCAGACGATCCAGGGCGCCGACGCGCTGGCCTTCGTCCGCCAGCGGAAGGGCCTGATCAACGAGCTCGACCGCGGCAGGCGCCAGCAGGTCTTCGTG
Source organism: Saccharopolyspora sp. NPDC003752 (assembly GCF_053605825.1). Taxonomy (NCBI): domain Bacteria; kingdom Bacillati; phylum Actinomycetota; class Actinomycetes; order Pseudonocardiales; family Pseudonocardiaceae; genus Saccharopolyspora; species Saccharopolyspora sp. NPDC003752. The sequence continues at coordinate 50,794 of NZ_JBSGJZ010000038.1, forward strand.
TCCGCGCTCGCCCGCAAGGTCATGTCCACCGGCACGCTGACCAACCCGGCGAAGCTGACCGAACTGGTCAACGCCATCCAGAAGTCGGTCATCCTCGACCCCGCGCTGGCCAACGACGTGCTCGGCTTCGCCCAGCAGATGCAGGGCATCGCGGGCGGGAACGTGCAGTTCTTCACCGCCCCGGTGCACCTCGTCGGCTCGTCCGGCTCGGAGGACGTCACGATCAAGATCCCGGAGGTCCGGCAGTTCGCCGCGGATCTGCTGCTGTCGCCGACCGAACGGCAGCAGAAGCAGGTCGCGATGCAGGCCCGGGCCGCGACCTCGGTCAGCGTCTACAACGCCTCCGGGGTCAGCGGGTTGGCCGCGCGGGTGCTCGAAGAGATCACCGGGCAGGGCTTCAAGGCCGGCGGCAGCTCCAACGCCGACACCATGGACCGCTCTGTCATCTACTACGCGACCGGCGAGGAGGCCGCCGCGAAGCAGGTCTCGGACGCCCTCGGCGGCGTGCCGACGGAGGTGCGCTCCAGCGTCGAGGCCGGCAGCGTCGAGGTCTACCTGGGCAAGGACTACAAGGGCCCGGGCACGCAGAACTTCGCTCCTGCCCAGACCGTCCAGCTCGACAGGCTGAGCCAAGCCGGTCCGCTCCTGGCCCAGCCGGCGACCGACGACGTGCCCTCGATCACCGCGGACGACGTGCCCTGCATTCGATGACCGGCGTCACACCGGCGGGGTGAGTGCGTCTCACCACCGAGGTTAATCGCCGGGCTGGCCCTCACGGGTTCCCCTGGCGGTTAACCTTGGTCGTCGGCACGCAACGGTTGGGGGAACGACGTGGGCGAACCGGAACGGGAACCGGAGGCGGCGGAGTCGGTCGGCCCGCAGCGGGCCGGGATCCGCATCGCCGGCCGCAGCCTCCTCGCGCTGGTCTCGGCCGTCGTGCTCGCCCTCACCGCCATCGGCTGGATCGTGGTGGACCGGCTCAGCGACGTCAGCTCCGCCAAGGTGCTCGCGGACGCGCCGCCGGGGCCGCCCGCCGACGACGGCGCGACGGACGTGCTGCTGGTCGGTAGCGACAGCCGCACCGACGCGCAGGGCAATCCGCTCCCGGAAAGCGTGCTGAAGCAGCTGCGCACCGAGGCCATCGGCGGGCTGAACACCGACAGCCTCGTGGTGATCCGGATCCCGCACAACACCGCGCAGCCGACCGCGGTTTCCATCCCGCGCGACACCTACACCGACGTGCCGGGCGGCCGGCCGGAGAAGATCAACGCCGTCTACGGGCTGACCAAGAGCGCCGCCGCGGAGCGGCTGCGGGGCGGCGGCATGCCGGAGTCGGAGATCGAGCACGCCGCGCGGCTCGCCGGGCAGCGCGCGCTCGTGCAGACCGTGCAGGGCCTCACCGGGGTGCGCATCGACCACTACGCGGAGCTCAACCTGGTCGGGTTCTTCGAGCTCACCGAGGCCGTCGGCGGCGTCGACGTCTGCCTGCAGCAGGCCACCAGCGACAAGGACTCCGGCGCCGATTTCGCCGCCGGGCGGCACACCATCAGCGGCGGCGACGCGCTGGCGTTCGTCCGGCAGCGGCACGGCCTGCCACGCGGCGACCTGGACCGGATCGTGCGCCAGCAGGTGTTCATGGCCGGGCTGGCGAACAAGGTGCTGTCCACCGGCACCCTCACCGACCCGGGGATGATCAACGATCTGGTGCAGGCGACCCGCCGCGCGGTGGTGCTCGACGAGGGCTGGGATCCGCTGGGTTTCGTGCAGCAGATGCAGGAACTGGCCGCCGGGCGGGTCACGTTCGTGACGCTGCCGGTGTCCGACTCGGGCGCCCGCGACGACCGCGGGCAGTACATCATCAACGTGGATCCGGCGGCTGCGCAGGGCTTCTTCGAGAGACTGACCAACCCGGACCCGCCGCGCCTGGCCCCGGCGGCGCGACTGCGCCTGGACGGCACCGCGCACGCCCAGCAGCCGATCACCTCCGACGGCGGGATCCCCTGCGTCAACTGACCTCGGACCGCTTCGAACGCGGTGCGTAGTGGCGATTTCGCGCGAAATCGCCGCGCCCAGCAGACTCCCGGCCGGTCGCTGCGAGGAGCACGGCCCCGCGCCCGGGGACTGGTCGTTCTGACAGATGGCGGCGGCGGGCTCCGCCGGGAAGCTGGTGGCGACATCGCTTCCCGGAAAGGTCCAGCACCGGCATCATGACTGATTCCCCTGTCCCCGAAGAGGAAACCACCACCCGACCGGCGCGGCGGAGCCGCCGCGCGCTGCTCGGCATCGCCACCGCCGGAGCCGCGGTGGGCGCCGTCGGCACCGTGACCGGCGCGGCGCTGCCCGCCTACCTCGCCGGGCCCGCCACCCGGCCCGCTCCCGCCGCCGCGCCCAGCGGGCGGTTCGCAGGCAAGGCCGTGCTGATCACCGGCGGGACCTCCGGCATCGGGCGGGCGACCGCGCTGGCCTTCGCCGCCGAGGGTGCCCGGGTGTCGTTCTGCGGCCGGCGCACCGAGCTGGGCAGGCAGGTCGAGGCGGAGATCCGCGCGGCCGGGGGCGAGGCCGTCTACCTCCCCGCCGATGTGCGGATTCCCGAGCAGCTGCAGCACTTCGTCGACGAGACCGCGCGCCGCTTCGGCGGACTGGACATCGCCTTCAACAACGCCGGCATCACGAAAACCGCGCCGCTGCACGAGATGCGGCCGGAGGACTTCGACGACGTGCACCTGACCAACGAGCGCGGCGTCTTCCTGTCGATCAAGTACGAGGTGCCGCACCTGCTCGCCCGCGGTGGCGGCGTGATCATCTGCACCTCGTCCGGTTCGACGCGGCCGGGCGGAACCGCTTACACCGCGAGCAAACGCGCGATCGAGGGCATCGTGCAGGCCGCGTCGCTGGACTACGGCACGCGGGGGATCCGGGTCAACGCGATCCTGCCCGGCACCACGGACACCGCGTTCGTCCGGCCGCCGGGCATCCCGGACGCGGTGTGGCCCGCGTTCCGGGACGCGTGGGGGCCGCTCAACGTCAGCGCCCTGGAGCGGATGGCCGCGCCGGAGGAGATCGCGCGGGCGGTGCTGGCGATGGCCGGCGACGACTTCGGCTACATGACGGGCTCGTCCGTCGAGGTCGGCGGCGGGCCGAGCCGGGGCGGCAAGATGCGGATGCCGCCCGGCATTCCGTCTTGACCGCTCGCCGCGGCTCCTAAGCTGGTGGCGTGATCGGCCGGGACGAGGAACTGCGCGTGGTGGGCGGCATCGCGACCGGAGGCGCGCTGGTGATCCGCGGCGAAGCCGGCATCGGCAAGAGCTCGCTGCTGGCCGAGGTCGTGTCCGGCGCGCCGGGCCGGGTGCTCCGTGCGAACGGGGTGGAATCCGAGGTCGAGATCGCGTTCAGCGGGCTGCACCAGCTCCTCCTCCCGGTGCTGGACGAGATCGGCGGGCTTCCCGAGCCGCAGGCGGATGCGCTGCGCCGGGCCCTGGGCACGAAATCCGGTGAGACGACGGATCGGCTGGTCTGCGCAGGAGTGCTGGGGCTGCTGAACCGGCTCGCCGAGCGGGCTCCGGTGCTGGTCGCCGTGGACGACGCGCATGACGTCGATCGCGCCTCGATGACCGCGCTGCTGTTCGCCGCGCGACGGCTGGCGGACCGGCCGATCGGCATGCTCTTCGCGGTGCGCGATCCCGCTCCGCGCGCGGTGGACAGCGCCGGGCTCGCCGAGCTGCGGCTTTCCGGGCTGGACGGCGAAAGCGCGGCGCGGCTGCTCGACGCGCTCGGCACGCCCGTCGACGGGCCGACCCGCGACCGGCTCGTCGCCGCCACCGCCGGGAACCCGCTCGCGCTCACCACGCTGGGGCGCAGCGCGGACCGGGACCGGCTGGCGCTCGACGGAGCCGTGCCGGTCGCCGCGGCGCTGCGAGCCGCGTTCACCGCCCAGCTCCAGGCGCTCCCGGCGGAGACGCAAGCGGCCCTGCTGATCGCCGCGGCCGACGACACCGGGTGCCTCGACCTGGTCGAAAGCCTCGGCGGCCCGCTCGATCCGGCGGAACGGGCCGGACTCATCGAGGTCTCCGGCGGCCGCCTGCGCTTCGCGCATCCGCTGGCCCGCGCGGCGACCTACTCGTCCGCGACCAGCAGCGAGATCGGCCGGGCGCACCGGCGGATCGCTGCCGCCCTGGCTGCCACCGATCCGCCTCGCGCTCGCTGGCACCGCTGCCTGGCGACGGCCGGGCCGGACGAGGCGCTCGCCGCCGAGCTCGAAACCGACGCGCACGACGCGGAGGCGCGCGGCGGTCTTGCCGCGACCGCTTCGGTTCTGCTGCACGCAGCGCGGTTGAGCCCGGCAGAGGCCGATCAGGAGCGCCGGACCGCGGCGGCTGCGCACGTCGCCTGGAAGTCCGGTCACGTCGGGCTGGCGCGCACGCTGCTGTCGCGGATCAGCGAGAACACCCCGACCCTGGTGCGCACCCGCGGCCTCGTCGAGCTCTACAGCAGCGATCAGGTCACCGCGCTGCACTTCCTGCGCCGCCACGCGCGGGCGGCCCAGCTGCCGGACCAAGCCGGGGAGCTGTTCTTCCTGGCCGCCGATGCGGCGCTGCACGCCGACCGGCTCGGCGACGCCCGCCGGCTGGCCCGGCAAGTGGCCGACCTGCCCGGGTTCCGGGACTACGGCCGGTGGCTCGCGGACGTGCTGGAGCTGCGGGTCGTCGACGCCGAGCCGTGGGAGGTGTTCGACGCCGCGCCCGAGCCGGTCCGCCGTTCGGGCGCGCACCGCTGGCTGCTGCCGATGCTGCTCAACCGGTTCGGCCGGGATCCTTGGGCGGCCAGGGAATTCGGTCTTGCCGCCCACGAGCAACTGCGCACCACGGGGATGCTGGCCATCTCGGCGATCGCGCTGCCGTGGCTGGTGGAGCTGGAGTTGCGGCTCGGGTTGTGGGCGGACGCCGCGGAGCACGCCGAGGAGGGCCTCCACCTGGCCCGCGACACCGGCCAGCGGCCGCGCGAGGCCGATTTCCTGTCCCAGCTCGCGCTGCTAGCAGCGTGGCGCGGTGATACCTCGGGCTGCCGACGGCACGCGCAACTCGCCCTGGAGCGCGCCATTCCGGTGCACAACAACCTCGCCGCCGCGCAGGCGACGTGGGCGTTGGCGGTGTCGGAGCTGGCATCCGGCGATGTCGAGCAGGCGAGCGACCGCTTGACCGCGCTGTCCGCGCCGGGCCTGCCGCAGGCCCACGAGCACATCGCCCGGCTGGCCGCCGCCGACGCCGTCGAAGCTCATGTCCGGGCGGGGCGCGTGGAGCGGGTCGTCGAGACCTCGATCGATCCGGCGAATCCGACGTGGTTGCAAGCGGTTCTGCACCGCTGCCGGGCGCTTGCCGGCGATTCGGAGAAGCACTACCGTCTGTCCACATCGGACGTCGATGACTTCCCGTTCGAGCGGGCCCGCGGCTCGCTCCTGCACGGCCAGTGGTTGCGCCGCGAACGGCGGCCCGCGGAAGCCCGCGCCGAGCTGCGTGTCGGCATCGACCTGTTCGAGAGTCTGGGGGCCCGGCAATGGGCGGAGCTGGCCCGCGGCGAGCTGCGCGCGTGCGGCGGGTCGGCGCCTCGCGGCGACGTCGCGGCGCTGACCGCGCAGGAGCGCGAGGTCGCCGTGCTCGCCGCCCGGGGGCTGAGCAACCGCGATATCGCCGCGCAGTTGTTCATCAGCCACCGAACTGTCGGATACCACCTGCACAAGGTGTTCCCGAAGCTCGGCATCGCCGGCCGGGGGCAGCTGCGCGGCTTCGACCTCGAACCGTGACCCGCCGCGGGTGCTACAGGGCGAGGCCAGCCCGCGAAGCCGCGTATTGGTCGTGCACGAACCTGGGACCGCAACTCCCGCAAGGGGCCGCCACCCGCACCGCCACGCAACCACCCCTTAGGCTCGCGGCATGAGCGTTACCCAGGCACTGCTCGGTCCGCTGCTGGCCGGCGGAGCGCCGAAACCGCTGATCACGCACTACGACGACGCCACCGGGGCGCGCATCGAGCTGTCCCGCGCGACCACCGCGAACTGGGCGGCCAAGACGGCGAACTGGCTGGTCGACGAGCTCGACCTGGAGCCGGGCGCGCCGGTGCTGGTGGCGCTGCCCGCGCACTGGCAGACCGTCGGGGTGCTGCTGGGCGCCTGGTGGTGCGGGGCGCACATCACCGACGACCCGCAGGGCGCCGAGGTCGCGTTCGTCCCGGCATCAGACCTGGACAGCGGCAAGGGCGCGCACACCATCGCCGCCGTGGGCCTGGACGCGCTCGGCGCGCCGGTACGCGGCCTGCCGGGCGGCGTCGCCGACTACGTGTCGGACATCCGCGTGCACGGCGACGACTTCAGCCCGCTCTCGCCGGTCGGCGGCGACGACCCGGCGCTGCTGGACCTGTCGGTCGAGGACCTGCTGGCCGAGGCCCGGCGGCGCGCCGAGGCCTTGCACATCGGCCGCGACGACCGCGTTCTGTCCACATTGGAATGGCAGCTGCCGGGCGGGGTCGTGGACGGCTTGCTCACCGTGCTGTCCGCGCGGGCGTCCCTGGTGCACTGCACCAATCCCGACCCGCAGAAGCTGGAGCAGCGCCGCGCCGACGAGCGCATCACCGTCGACCTGACCTAGAGACGGGTTGCGAACTCGTTCCGCACTGCGGTGCCGGTTGCCCAGGTGGGCCACGCCGCTTCTGATACGAAGATCGAAGCTCTCGGCGAAGGGCGCCTCCGGCCGCGATGACCGGAGGCGCCCTTCGCCTCGATCAGGCCGCGGCCTTCTCGCGGCTGGCCGCCGACTTGCCGGTGAACAGGCCGGTGAGCGTGAAGCGCGGGCCGCTGAAGCCGAGCGCGAGACTGGCAGCCGCGAGCACCAGCACGTACTCGAAGCCGCCGTCCGACATGAAGAACCCGCCGCTGAGGTGCGCGGTGAACAGCGCGCCCACCATGACCGCCGCGAGCAGGGTGCCGGCGACCGGCATCAGCACGCCCAGGATCAGCCCCAGGCCGCCGAGCAGCTCGACCAGCGCGGTGAACCAGGCCGCGACCGCGGGCAGGCCCATCTTGCCGAACGAAGTCACGACGTTGTCAATTCCGTAGAGCACCCACTTCTGGTAGGCGTGCGCGAGGAACGTCGCGCCCACGACGAGGCGCGCGACCAGGATCGTCACGTCACGAAGGCTGTGCTGCATGGGGGGAACCTTTCAAGGTCGGTATCTGGCGGCGTCACCAGGAATGTACATGAAGCTTCAAACAAACGATCCCCGTCGAGAAGATGCTCACACGCATCCCGCAGCGTGGAACCATTCCGCGACAACTCGCCAGAAAACTGGCAAACGACCAGTACCACCCCGTTGCTACCGACGGGTAACATCGGGGAATGCGCGACAACCAGGCCCTTTTCCACCCCGACGGCGAGCTGTTCGTCCCCAGCGAAGCGGCGGGCAACCCGTGGGGCGAGCTGACCGGCGGCGGCCCGATCGCGGGGCTGCTCGCCCGCGCCGTCGAGCGGCACACCGACGACCCCGACCTGTTCGTCGCCCGGCTCACCGTCGACCTGATGCGGCCGGTGCCCCGCACCCCGCTCGCCGCCTCCGTTCGTCCACTTCGGACCGGAAAGCGGCTGCACGTCGTCGAGGCGACCCTCACCGCGGGCGACAAGGACGTCGCGCACGCCACCGCCCAACTGCTGCGCCATTCCGATGTGGACGGACCGGAACCCGACGAGGCGGCGCCGTTCCCCGGCCCGGCCGGGATCGCCGAGGGCCACCTGCTGCCGCCGGAACTCGGCCTGCGCTGGGGCGTGCACGACGTGGTGCAGGTGCGGTGGATCGCGGACCAGAGCGCGACCGGCGCCAGCCGGGCGTGGATGCGGATGCCGCTACCGCTGCTGCCCGGCGAGCCGCTGAGCCCGCTCGGTCACGTCGCGGTGCTCGTCGACTGCATCAGCGCGGCCAGCCCGATCGGGCCGATCTTCGGGCCGTGGATCAACACCGACATCACGCTCTACCTGCACCGGCCGTTCGAAGGTGAATGGCTCGGCATGGAGATCCGGCGGGACGTGCAGCCCACCGGCATCGGCGTGGCCAGTGCCCGCCTGTACGACGAGCGCGGCCCGATCGGCAACGCCCACGAGGCGGTGATGGTCAACCAACTCGGCTGACCACCACGGCACGGCCGCCCGGGAGCGAACCGCGGTCCGCAATTTCCATTGAAATCGAAGATTCGATTTCAATGGAAATTGCGGATCTTCGGCGTGCCAGCCACCCGACACGCCGAAGGTTGTGGACAAGTCCCGCAATTTCAATGGAAATTGCGGACGACCCGGGTGGGCGTGAGGTCAGCCGTGGGCCTTCTGCTGGAGGGCGTCGTGCTTGCCGAGGACCATCGTCTCCAGGTCCGCCTGGAACTTGGCCATGTCCGCGCGCAGCCGGGCACCCAGCTCGCCGGAGTCCGCCGCCAGCGTCCGGACCGCGAGCAGGCCCGCGTTGCGCGCCCCGCCCACCGACACCGTCGCCACCGGCACGCCGGCCGGCATCTGCACGATCGACAGCAGCGAGTCCATGCCGTCGAGGTACTTCAGGGGCACCGGGACGCCGATCACCGGCAGCACCGTCGCCGAGGCGACCATGCCCGGCAGGTGCGCCGCGCCGCCCGCCCCGGCGATGATCACCCGAATGCCGCGGTCGGCCGCGGTGCGGGCGTAGTCGAGCATCCGCTGCGGCGTGCGGTGCGCGGAGTAGACGCCGGCCTCGAACGGCACGTCGAACTCGGTGAGCGCGTCGGCCGCGGCCTGCATCACCGGCCAGTCGGAGTCGCTGCCCATGATCAAGCCGACCAGTGGATTCTCGCCTGCCACGCTCGGACCTCTCGCTTCGCTGCGTCGTACGGGTGCTGGGTCAGTGGATCTCGTGGCCGTCGAGCCACTCGGCGTGCGACAGCCAGTGCGCGGCCAGCCGCGCCTGTTCCCGCACCTCGTCCATCCGGTCGCCGAGCACGGTGATGTGGCCGAGCTTGCGCCCCGGGCGCTCGCTCTTGCCGTACAGGTGGACCTTCGCGTGCGGGTAGCGGGCGAACAGGTGGTGCAGCCGCTCGTCCACGCCCATCTTCAGCTCGGTCGGCGAGCCCAGCAGGTTGGCCATCACCACGGCCGGCGCGGTCGGCTCGGTGCTGCCCAGCGGGTAGTCGAGCACGGCCCGCAGGTGCTGCTCGAACTGCGAGGTGCGGGAGCCCTCGATGGTCCAGTGCCCGGAGTTGTGCGGGCGCATCGCGAGCTCGTTGATCACCAGACCGTCGGCGGTCTCGAACAGCTCGACCGCGAGCACGCCGGTCACGTCGAGCGACTCGGCGATCTTCAGCGCGAGGTCCTGAGCCTGCTCGATCAGCTCCGCCGAGGCGTCGGGGGCCGGGGCGAGCACCTGCACGCAGATGCCGTCCTCCTGCACCGTCTCCACCAGCGGCCACGCCGCGCCCTGCCCGAACGGCGAGCGCGCGACCAGCGCGGCGAGCTCCCGGCGCAGCGGCACGCACTGCTCGACGAGCAGCTGCGAACCGCTCTCCAGCAGCTCGGTGACGGTGCGCTTGGCGCTGTCCGGGGTGTCGAGCACCCACACGCCTCGCCCGTCGTAGCCGCCGCGGGCGGTCTTCAGGACGCACGGCCAGCCGTGCTCCGCGCCGAACTCCAGCGCGTCGCCGACCGAGGTGACCTCGGCGAACGGCGGCACCGGGAGGCCGAGTTCGGCGAGCTTGCGGCGCATCACGAGCTTGTCCTGCGCGTGCAGCAGGGCATCCGGCCCGGGCTGCACGGAGACACCGGACGCGGCCAGCGCGCGGAGGTGCTCGCCGGGCACGTGCTCGTGGTCGAAGGTGACCACGTCGCACCCCTGCGCGAAGTTCTTCAGCGCCTCGAGGTCGGCGTGGTGGCCGATCTCCACGTTCGGCGCAACGAGTGCCGCGGCGTCGTCCGCCGAGGTCGCCAGCACCTTCAGCGACTGCCCCAACGGGATCGCGGCCTGGTGGGTCATCCTCGCGAGCTGCCCGCCACCGATCATGCCGACGACTGGGGTTCCGGTGCGGTGGTCCACGCCGTCAGCCTAGAGCGGCGACCGGCCCGCACCAGCGCCGGGACCTCCCGACGCGACCCACCTCACAGCCCGGAGGCCCGCGGAAATCGGTCCTCCAGTTTCAATTGAAACTGGAGGACACCGGTGTCCCGGGCGACGACGGGCCCGGAGACTTCACCAGTTTCAATTGAAACTGCGGTCACAGGGACGCCAGCAGCTCGCAGGCCTCGTCGTGGCCGTCCGGCAGGACGTCCTCGCGCAGGACCACCGGGCCGCAGCCGCGCAGGGCCGGATCAGCCGCCAGGCGGTGCTGGATCGTCCAGCGCGCCTGGACGCAGCGGGCGGGCAGCAGGCGGTCGCGCTGCGCCAGCACCACCGCCGTCGCGGACCGCAGCAGCGACGTCGTCTCCCCGCCGTCGAACACGGTCCGCAGGGCGTCGGCGATCAGCACCATCGCCATCATCCGGGGGTAGTCGTCGGCGGTGGCGCCGAGCGAGACCGTGACCAGCACGTGCCCGTTCCCGGCCGGGTGCCCCTCGGCGCGGGCCGCCCGGTACACCTCGTGCAGCCGGGTGCGCAGGTAGCCCGCGGTGGTCAGGCCCGTGAGCGGGTCCTCCACCTCGCGCCCGACCGACATCCGGGCCAGCACGTCGGACCAGCCCAGCGCCGCTGCGCGCACCATCGCGGTCGGCACCGCGTCCGGATCGGCGGACACCAGCCCGTCGTGCGAGCCGACCGACACCGCGTGCAGCGCGGCGAGATCCTGCAACGTCCCGGCGAGCCCTACGCCGGCCTCGGCCCGGGACGCGCCGAGATCGGCCAGCGATTCCGCCAAGCTGTCCCCCGCCACGACCGCCGCGCACACCACGTCCACCGCCTCCGATGCCCAATCGCTCGGAAACGGCCAACCTGCGGCGAGGCTGGCCGTGCGCCAGCGGGCTCGCAGCGCACGCCGACGCCCGTCCACCGTCGTCGCGTCACACCTGAGCGGCCACTCCCTCATGCTCAACGCCCCTCCTTCTCAACGCCTGTCAAGGGGACGGAGCAATTCGTCGCCCATGACGGTGGAGTTGATGGCGGGGGCAATAAGATCTAGATCACAATAATCTTCAGCTTTCACACGTCATGACATCGGCCGAAGATGACTCCCTACTACGAACGGGATCGAACGCCTTGCGGGGAGGAAGGTGCGGCGTGGCGACAGTACCGGCGGAAGTGCAAGGGCCCAGCGACACCGAGCTGCTGGAAGAGGTCCGCAGCGGCTCGTCCGCGGCCTACGCGCAGCTGTACGAGCGGCACGTCGGCGCGGCGTACAACATGGCGCGGCAGGTCGCGAAGTCCCCTGCCGAGGCCGACGACCTGGTCTCCGAGGCCTTCGCGAAGGTGCTCGACACGCTTCGCGACGGGCGCGGCCCGAACACCGCGTTCCGCGCCTACCTGCTGACCGCCCTGCGGCACACCGCGTACGACCGGACCCGCCGCGAACGCAAGGTGCAGCTCGCCGACGACGTCGCGGAGGTCTCCGGCGCCGACGTGAGCGTGCCGTTCACCGACACCGCGGTCGCCGGGCTGGAGCGCACGCTCGCCGCACAGGCGTTCACCCGGCTGCCGGAACGCTGGCAGACCGTGCTGTGGCACATCGAGATCGAAGGCCAGACGCCGGCGCAGGTGGCGCCGCTGCTCGGCCTGACGCCCAACGGCGTCTCCGCGCTCGCCTACCGGGCCCGCGAAGGGCTCCGCCAGGCCTACCTGCAGGTGCACCTCGGGCAGCTGGACGCCGCCGAGGCGGGCGTCGAGCAGTGCCGGGCCGCCGTCGACAGGCTCGGCGCGTGGACCCGGGGCGGGCTGTCCAAGCGCGAAACCACCCAGGTCGAGACGCATCTCGACGGCTGCGACCGCTGCCGCGCGCTGGCCGCGGAGCTCGCCGACGTCAACGGTGCGCTGCGCGTCATCATCGCGCCGCTGGTGCTCGGCGGGTCGGTCACCGGCTACCTCGCCCTCTCGTCCTCCAGCGGAGCGGCCGCCGGCGCGGCAGTCGCCGCGGGCAGCGCCTCCGGGGCGGCGGGCGTCGCCAGCGCCGGGCCGCGCCAAGCGGTCACCGCCGGGGCGGCCACGGCGGTGCTGGCCGCGGCCGTCGCCCTCGCCCTGGCCTCCGGCACCGACCAGGCCGTGCCGGTCGCGCAGGCTGCACCGCCGCCCGCCGCCGCCCAGCCGCCACCTTCGCCACCGGGTCCGGCTCCGGAGCCTCCGGCGGCTCAGCCGCCGGCTCCCCAGCCGCCCGCGCCGCAACCCGCGCCGCCGCCACCGGCTCCGCCTGCGGCGACGCCGGTGCTGAACGCCTCGGGGCCCGCAGAGCCGATCCAGCTGGTCGCCGGCGGCGATCCGGTCGCGTTGCCGATCAAGGTGAACAACAGCGGCTCCGGGCCGTCCGAGCCGGTCGTCTCCACGCTGGAGCTGCCGCCGGGCGTGTCCGCGCAGCTGCCGAACGCCATCCGGTCCGGGCCCGCCTCGACGAGCCCGCAGAGCTGGGTCGCGTCGTCGATCCCGGTTCGTGCGCAGGCCCCGGACGCGCCCTCGGTGAGCTGCACGAACGGCTCCGGCTCGATCACCTGCACCACCGATCGCGGCCTGCGTCCCGGCGAGTCGTTCGTCTTCGACTACCGCATCCAGGCCGACGAGTCCGCGACCGGCGGCGAGATCACCGCGAACATCAGCGCGGGCACCGAGATCCAGCTGCGGCTGCCGGTGGTCCCGGTCGTGGTCCAGCCGCCGACGCCGGTCGACGGCGTGGACGTCCGGACCTCCTCCTGGAACTCGGATGGACTGCGGCTCTGCGACGGCCACGACACCCCGGGCCACCTGCCCTGGCTGTGCAGCCGGATCGCGATCGATGTGCGCAACACCGGAACCAGCACCGGGCGCGCCGAGGCCGTGGCCGAGCTGCCGCCGGGCGTGCAGGCGACCGGGCTGTCGCCGATGTGCGACTTCGAGCCGGGCCGGATCCGGTGCGCCGCCGAGCTGGCTCCCGGCAAGTCCTTCCGCAGCGAGGCCTGGGTGACCGCGCTGCCGGGATTCCCGTGGCCGGTGGGCCTGCTCGCGCCGGAGCCGGGCGGTCCGGTTCCGGCGGACAGCTGGATCATCCGCGAGGTGACGATCCCGGTGGCCGCCGCGCTGGGGTCGGCCGACGACAGCGACCCGGTGACCGTGCGGCTCTGGTTCCCGTGGCTGCCGACGCCGCCCGAGCCGGAACCGCCGGCGCCGACTACCAGCACCACGCCGGAGTGCCCGTGGCCGCCGCACCCGGGCTGGGGCGACCGGCCGCCGTGGGAGTGGGGCCAGCGCCCGCCGCACTGCTGGTGGCCGTGGCCGCCGGCGAACCCGTTGCTGCCGGACTCGCCTGTTCCGACGACGGCTGTGCCGCCGACCAGCACGACGCCACCGACCACCACTCCGCCGACCACGTCGACGCCGCCGAGCAGCACCACGCCACCGACCAGCACTGCACCGCCGACCAGCAGCAGCACGACGCCGCCCACGACCAGTTCGGCACCGCCGAGCAGTTCGACGACGGGGTCAACGTCACAGCCGCACCGACCGAGGTAATTCGGCAACTGAGCTCGCCCGGTCGGAGCAGCTCCGTAGACTCGAAGTTGTGTCCGCTGTCGATTCGGTACTCGCTCGCATCCCGCAGCCGTACCGGTCTCTCGCGATCCGGCATCGCGAGCTGTTGAAGTTCGGCGTCGTCGGCGCGATCACGTTCTTCATCGACACGGGCATCTTCTACGCGCTGAAGCTGACGATCCTGTCGCCGAAGCCGGTCACCTCGAAGGTGATCGCGGTGCTGGCCGCGACGATCGTGTCGTACGTGCTGAACCGGGAGTGGTCGTTCCGCACCCGCGGCGGCCGGCGGCGGCACCACGAGGCGACGCTGTACTTCGTGATCAGCGGCATCGCGGTCGGGATGTACTCGGCGCCGCTGTGGGTCTCGCGGTACCTGCTGCACCTGCAGACGCCCTTCACCAGCCGGTTGGTGGAGGAGATCGCCGACTTCACGTCGGGGCAGATCATCGGGTTGCTGGTCGGCATGGCGTTCCGGTGGTGGGCGTTCCGCAAGTGGGTCTTCCCCGCCGAGCAGGCCGACCGCCGACCCGCACCCCGCGACCGCATCTCCACCCGCTGACGCTCCACCGCAATTTCCATTGAAATGAGGTCTTTCCAGCCTCGTTTTGCGTGGCGGTGCGGGTAGCGGAACCTCAGAGGCTCCCTGGACTGTGGGTGCCCCTCCTGATGTATGCCCCCATGGAAATTGCGGCGTTCGCGCGCGGACACTTGCGCAGCGGGGGGGTGCCGGGAGGTCAGCGCGGGGTGGACTCGCGGTTCCAGGAGACGCCGAGGATGTCGTCGGCGCGGGCGATCGGCAGGTACACCTCGAACATCGCCGGGCGAGCCTGGCTCAGTTCCAGGCGACCGCCGTCGGCCTCGACCAGCGCGCGGGCCAGCGCCAGGCCGACGCCGGTCGAGCCGCGCCCGGAGAAACCGCGCTCGAAGACGTACGGCACCAGCGCGTCCGGCACGCCGTGGCCGGAGTCGCCGACCTCCACGACCACGGTCCCGGCGCCCTGCCGCGCCGCCAGCGTCACCGTTCCCTCGCCGTGCCGGAGCGCGTTGTCGAGCAGCACGCCGATCGTCTCCCGCAGCCGCGTGGGCGTGGCGCGAGCGAGCACGCCCTCCGACACCTTCAACCGCAGCGTCCGGCCCTCGGCCTTCAGCGGCTCCCGCCACTCCCCCGCGACATCGGTGAGCAGGCTCGACACGTCCAGCGGTTCGGCATCCCGGGATCGGGCCGCGGTGGCCGCCGCGAGCAGGTCGTCGAGCACGCCGGAGAGGCGTTCGGCCTGCTCAAGGGCGGCGTTGGCCTCCTCGGTGATCTCCGGGTCGTCCGTCGCGGCGAGGGCCTCCAGCCGCAGGTGCAACGCGGTGAGCCTGCTGCGCAACTGGTGCGAGACGTCGCCGACGAGGTCGCGTTCGCGCTGCACCAGCTGCGACAGCGCCGCGCCGGACGCGTCCAGCGCGTCGGCGACGCGATCGAGTTCCGGGACCTGGTGCCGCTGCGGGTCGGCGCGGAAGTCACCGGCGCCGAGCCGGGCCGCGCGGGCCGCGACGTGCTTCAACGGGTCGGAGAGCCGTCGGGCGGTGAGGGTCGCGACGATCATCCCGGTGCCCGCCGAGAGCACCACCAGCATCAGCACCAGCCCCGCCACCTGCAGCTGCTGGGTGCGCACCGGGCCGCTCGGCGCGGCGATGGTGACCGTGCCGCTCTGCACCATCGGCACGCTCTCCACCAGCGGTTTCTCCCCGGGATCCGGGCCGTAGGTGTAGTCGTGCGCCTGCGTGCGCACGATCAGCCGGGCGCCGTCGGGCACCGCCAGCCGGGCGGCGTTGAGGTCGATCGCGCGCTGCGAAGCGATCTGCTCGTCGAGCAGCGTCGCGATCTGCTGGGCGCGGGTCGACAGATCGCCCGCGGTGAGGTCCTGGACGAGCTTCAGCGCGCTGAACCCCAGCGGCAGGCCGAGGACGACCGCGGTCACCGCGACGGCGAGCAGCGTGGCCTGCAGGATTCGGCGGCGCATCGCGGATCAGTCCGAGTTGAAGCGGAAACCGACGCCGCGCACCGTGGCGATCCGGGTCTCGTCGAGCCGCCCGTTGCTGTCGCTGAGCTTCCGGCGCAGCCACGAGATGTGCATGTCCAGCGTCTTGCTGCCCTTCCGGTCGGACTCCGGCCAGACCTCTTCCAGGATCTCCTCGCGGGTCACCACCTGACCGGCGTGCTGCATCAGCACCCGCAGCAGCTCGTACTCCTTGTTCGCCAACTGCACCTCGTGCTCGTTGACCAGCACCCGGCGGGCGGTCAGGTCGAGCCGGACGCCGGAGGCCTCCAGGGTCTCCGGGGCGCCGCGGCGCAGGAGGGCGCGGATCCGGGCCATCAGCTCGGCGAGCCGGAACGGCTTGGCGACGTAGTCGTCGGCTCCCGCGTCGAGGCCGACGACGAAGTCGACCTCGTCGGTGCGCGCGGTGAGCATCAGCACCGGGAGGCCGCGGCCCTGCGCCCGCAGCCGTCGGCACACCTCCAGGCCGTCCATCTCCGGCAGCCCGAGGTCCAGCACCAGGAGATCGATCCCACCGGAAGCCGCGGCTTGCAGCGTCGATGGGCCGTCCTCGATCACCTGCACCGAATAACCC
Source organism: Saccharopolyspora sp. NPDC003752 (assembly GCF_053605825.1). Classification (NCBI taxonomy): domain Bacteria; kingdom Bacillati; phylum Actinomycetota; class Actinomycetes; order Pseudonocardiales; family Pseudonocardiaceae; genus Saccharopolyspora; species Saccharopolyspora sp. NPDC003752. The sequence continues at coordinate 67,102 of NZ_JBSGJZ010000038.1, forward strand.
TCGCGCTGCAACGCCCTGGACAGCGGCACAGCGATGGCCGGGTCGTCTTCTGCCAGCAGCACCACGCTCACGCTCTCCAGCCTAGAGGGCGCGGATGATCACGTCCGGCGTCATGGGCGATTCGCCGGACCCGGCTGGTCGCGGGCCCTTGCCGGATCGCCCGGGGAGGCGGACTAGGGTTCCTGGCGTGACCAGCGATCTCGATCTCGCACTGCACCTGGCCGACGTCGCGGACGGGATCACCGGCGCCCGGTTCCGGGCCAGGGACCTGAGCGTGGACCGCAAACCCGACCGCACGCCGGTCACCGACGCGGACCTCGCGGTGGAGGACGCGGTGCGCGAGGTGCTCGCCGCGCAGCGCCCGGACGACGTGGTGGCAGGCGAGGAGCGCGGCGGCACCGCCGGCGAAGGCCGGGCGTGGGTGCTCGACCCGATCGACGGCACGAAGAACTTCCTGCGCGGCGTCCCGGCGTGGGCGACGCTCATCGCGCTGGTCGACGGCGGCCGTCCGGTGGTCGGCGTGATCAGCGCGCCGGCGCTCGGGAAGCGCTGGTGGGCGGCGGCCGGGGCGGGCGCCTGGTGCCGCACCGGCGACGCGGAGCCGGAGCGGATCGGGGTGTCCGGGGTGCGCGACCTCGCCGACGCGTACGTGTCGACAACCCACCTCGGCACCTGGGTGGAGTACCACTCGCGGGAGTCCTACCTGCGGCTGATCGACGCCTGCTGGGAGAACCGGGCGTTCGGCGACTTCTGGCACCACTGCCTGGTCGCGGAGGGCGTGATCGACATCGCCGCCGAACCGATCGTCAACCCGTGGGACGTGGCGGCGGCCCAGATCCTGGTGGAAGAAGCGGGCGGCCAGTTCACGGACCTGTCCGGAGAGCCCCGCTACGACGGCGGAAGCGCGCTTTCGACCAACGGCCACCTGCACTCGGAAGCACTGCGACTGCTGCAGAAGTAGGCTCCGGCGGCCAGCCGCGAGGCGCGCCGATCCGGCCTGGGATCGCCAACGGAGCAGGGCACCCGGCGAGCTCGTGGATCACGCGCCACCCAGCAGAAATCCCCGTACCGAGCGGCAAAGCCGCGCCCACTTACGATTCAATCCGCTGTGGACATTTCTGCGACTCGCAGCCCGGTCTGCTCGCCGCTACCAGCGTTGAGCCGGCAGCGCTCACGACCCGGCGGCGCCGCTTTCGGCCTGGTCAGGGCTCGTGAGTACTTTGGGCTGCTGTAGCGCTCCAAAGTACTCACGAGCTCTTGTCTGCGGATGCGGCCGTTCAGTCCGCCGGCTTGGCCTTGGCCAGGAGGCGGGCGTAGGCCGAGCCCGCCGCCAGGAGGATCAGGCCCGCGCAGAGGAAGGCGATCACCCGGGCCACGCCGTCCAGGGTCGCCAGGTCGAACAGCAGCAGCTTCGCCAGCGACACCGCGATCAGCACCATGCCCGCGATTCGCAGGTGCTTCGCCCGGACTCCGCGCAACAGCAGCGCGATCGCCGCCACCACCCAGCTCAGCGTGATCAGGATGTGCGCGGTCAGGAATCCCGCCCGCGCGTCGTGCACCAGCAGGCACGCCGCCATCGTCGCGCTCGCCGTTCCGTACAGCAGCGCCAGTCCCGAGGCCGCCCACGGCAGCAGCGATTCCGGCAGGCCCGCCAGCTTTCCGATGCGCACCGCCGCGACCGGCAGGGCCACCGCCACCAGCGCGATCAGCAGCCCGGCCAGCAGGCCGCGGACTCCGGTGCCGCCGTGGTACCAGAGCAGCACGGTGATCGGCAGCTCGTAGATGAACGTCAGCAGGAAGCCGAATGCCGCGTAGCACGTCGCGCCGAGCAGCACTCCCCCGCTGCGCAGCACGAACGCGCCGACGCTCAGCAGCAGCGCCTCGCACAGCAAGGCCGTTCCCCAGCTCGACGAATCCAGGAAGACCAGCGTCGTCTGCACCGCCGCGACGGCGGCCATCCCGCCGACCGCGGCGACGAACCTCGTCGACAACCGGCTCCGGAACGCAGGCGTGAACCGCCCGACGGCCCAGATCGCCAGCAGCAGCACGGTCATTCCGCCGCCGATCGTGCCCGCCGCGGGGCGCTCCAGCATCAGCGGCCCGGCCAGGAACGTCGGCGTCGGCGCGGCGATGAGCAGGCCGATCGCCGTCCAGTCCGCGGCCGGCCGAGCGGCGGCGGTGATCGCCGCGACCGCCACGCCCAGCACCGCGGCGACGAAGATCGCGGCCACGAGAGTGCTGTCGTCGACCCACATCCCGCGCACGCTCGCCGCCAGGGTGGCCAGCACGGTGGGAATTCCGGCCGCCAGCGCGAGGCCCGCCCAGCCCCGCCGAACCTGCACCGGCGTCGCCGCGACCTGCAGCAGCACCAGGAAGCTCACCAGCAGCGAATCCACCGTCCACGTGATCAGCGGCGCGCAGATCGCCGAGCTGAGCACGACGCCGAGGGCCAGCGGCTGCGCGCGCCAGCGGTCCGCGAGCGCCAGGCCCGCGACGCTGACCGCGAGACCGACGCCGAGCCCGGCGGGCACCGACAGGTAGCCGTAAAGCGCGGTGGCCGCGACCACGTCCAGGAACAACGCGCCGAAACCCGTTGTGGCCAGCGCGAATCCGGCGATCCGTCCCGCCGCTCCCGGCTGCTCGGGCGCGGACCTGCGGTGCGTCCACCACCCGGCCGCCACGAGCAGCGCGGCGAGCACCGCGCCACCGGCGACCCTCGCGCCCGGCCCCAACCAGTCCTGCTGCACCGCGAGGACCAGCAGGAAGACCACGCCGAGCAGGGTCACCCCGGCACCGACCCAGGCCAGGACGCGGCTCGGCTCCAGACCCGCGCCGGCCGGCCGGGCGCTCGGTGCCGGAACCTGCGACAGCCCCGGATACGGCTGCGGATATGGCGCGCCTACCTGCTGCGCGGGATCCTGCTGCTGCGCGGCAGCGAATCCCGCTTCGGGACCGGTCGGCTGCCGGTCCGGCTCGGTCTGCTGCGCGGCAGCGGCTTGCTGATCAGGTGCGACTTGCTGCTGCGGCGGCACAGGTTGGTGCTGCTGCTGCGCAGGAGTGTCCTGGTAGTGCGGGAACTGCTGCGGCGCTTGCAGCTGCGCCTGCACCAGGTTGCCCAAGTACGTCAGTCGCTGGCCGATGGCTTGCAACTCGCCTGCGACCAACTGGAGCGCTTCGCCGGGCTGTGGTTGCGACATGATCCCAAGTCTGGGGGCGCACCACCCATTCGGCATCGGTAGCACTACTCACCAGGGATCACAGCTTGGTGCGGATGCGCTCGGCGCTCAGACCCGCTGCGCCGGGGTGCCCTTCGGCGGCGTGCTCGTCACGTCGAGCGGCCCGACGACCCCGCGCAGCGCCTGGGTCCAGGTCAGCCGCCCGAACAGGTAGAAGCACGCCACCTGCTCGTTGCTGAACCGGGCCCAGTCGTAGCGGTTGCCCTGCTCCCGCCAGAAGACCTCCCAGGCGGGTGCGCCGTCGACCTCGTCGCGGATCAGGCACCAGGCGTCGTCGGCCTCGGCCCCGAGGGACACGAGCTCCTCCGGGACGCCCATCGCCACCAACCAGCCGAGCACGGACTCGGTGTTCACTTCGCGGCCTCCTGAGTCGTCCCGCCGTCAGTCGTTCCCCCGTCGCGCACGATCCGCACCGTCTGCGCCACCTTCGCCCCGGACTCGTCCTCGGCTTCCGGATCGTCGTCGGACTCGCGGGTGATCCGGAGGGGCGACAGCACGACATCGCCGTCCTCCTCCGTCTCCTCGCGCGCGATGCGCAGCGTCGCAGCCTCGGCGATCTCCCGCGCCTTGGTCAACTCCACCAGGTAACCGAGCCCGACCAGGTCGGCGAGCGAGTAGGTCGCGCGGAATCGCATCCCACCGCCGGGCTGCGCGAACCACGGTGCCGCAACCGCCTGCCACACCGGCAACGGGCGCATGACCCGATACCGCCGGTAGTCGCGCTCGTCGTAGGCGGCGGGCAGCGAACGCTGCGCGAAAGGCGTTGCCACGGCGAACAGAATCCGCCCATCGCCGCTGCCCAGACAGTCCAGCACCGTATCGGGCTCCAGCACCACCGGCTCCGCCGGTTCCACGCCGCCCTCCGGGAACCGCTCCGCGGGCGGCCACGCGAACTCGCCGTCGCGCCGCAGGAACTCGCGCTGCCACTCCTGCTCGCCGAGCTCGCCGAACGGCTCGTGGTCCACCGCGAGCTCCGCGGGCAGCTGCTCGGACTCGCGGCTCTCGTCCCGATAACGCCGCGCTGCCGCATACGCCTCGGCCGATCGCACCCGCCCCAGCGCATCGCGATCGTCGACCAGGTGGGACTGCGGGTGGTCCTGCGGCGGGAAGTTCAGGCCCGGCCTGCCCTCCTCGGCCACCTCCGGAACGGGCAACTGCCTGCTCGCCTTGCTCGCCGCGACCGGCATGTAACCGATCGGGAACTGGTGCAGCACGAACGCCACCACGTCCGCGTTCCGGCTGGCCTGCCGCAACGGCCGCTGCGGAGCCTCCTGCGGCACCGGAACCGGCGGCTGCGCCGGAGCCGGCAGCGGGCGCAGCGGAGCGCGCTGCATCGGCTGGTTCACCGGCGCAGGCGGGGCTTGCGGAGCAGGCCCGCCGAAGGCCACCGGGCCACGCGGAGCGGCCGGCGGCATCGGCGGACGCGCTGCGGCCGCCGGAGGCGGAGCAGCCGACGGCGGCGGAGCGCCGGGCACACCGGGCTGGGCCACGAAGTGGCCGCCCGGCGCCGCCGGAGGCGGCGGGGCGAAGCCCTGCGGCGGCGCAGCCGCGCCGGGCAGCGGCGGAGCCTGCGGAGCCTGTGGCGAAGCCCAGGCGGAGTGCACGGCGTGCGGCGCGGTGCTGGAGGCGGGGTCGCTGCCGTCGGGCGTCCAGCCCGGGCGGGCGGAGTCGCCGATCACCGGGATCGGGCCGGTGCCGGCGTCGGCGAGGCCGGGCGCCCAGCCACCGGGATCGACCTTGACCGGGCCGGTGTGCTCGGCATCGCCCTGCCAAGGGTTCGCGGTTCGTGCAACTTCTTCGACAGCGCCGTGCGCACCTGCTGCCACACCCCCAACGGTCTCCTGCGCGGGCCGGCCGAGGCCTTCGCCCACGCCCCCGACATCACCGGCGGCCTCGCGAGCCGCCCGGCCGAGGCCACCAACGGCCTCGTGCGCTCCTCGGTCAACGCCTTCCGCAACGCCACCGGCAGTCTCGTGCGCCGCGCGGCCGACCCCTTCCGCAACACCGCCGACGGTCTCGTGCGCGGTCTTGCCGAGATCGTCGGCGACACCCGTCACCCCGCCGGACGCAACACTGTCCACAGTGGATGATGCGAGGTCGGTGCCGGATTGCACGGCGCCGCCGACCGTCGACAGCAGGCCGGGCGAACCTCCCGGTTCCACCAGCACGCCGCTGTCGAGGTCGACGGCAGAGGTCAGCGTGTTGTGCACCTGCGCCACGCTCGCCGCCGCGCCGTTCACCGCCGAATCCAGCGCCGCCAGCGCCTGCGGATGCCCTGCGGCGGCCGCCTGCTCCGCCGCATCGGTCTGCTTGGCCAGCGTCACCAGTTCCCGCACCAGCTGCACTTTCGCCGCGCCGACCTGCTCGGCCGCGTGGTCCAGGCGGTCCGCAGCGGCCCGGCACTGCTGCGCCGACGCGGGCAGAACCCCATCCCCCGAGGCGAGCTCGTCCCAGTCACGGCGAGCCGCCTGGGCCGCCTCGCCGTCGATCGCGCCGAGCGCGCCCTGCGCGGTGCCGTCGGCAACCCCGGTGAGCGCGTCGATCGACTTCGCCGCATCCCGCCAAGCCGACGCCGACTCGCGCATCTTGTCCTCGTCGGCCTCCGGCCACTTCGCGCCCGCGCGCGCCGCGACATCCCGGAGTTCCGCGGGAAGTTCGATGCCCATCCGCAGGTCACCCCCGCCCGGCTAGCCGGCCGAACTCCTCGGCGCCGCCGATGTCGGCCCGCTCCGTCGTCGCGGCGGTCGCGGCGAACTTCGCGCCCATCTCGCTCAGCCGCCCGGACAACGCGCCCAGGTCGTCCAGCGCCTGGTCGGCCCGGCCGCAGTGGGTGCGCGCGAAGTTCTCGCCGATGTCGTCGCCGCCCCAGCAGTCACCGGCTGAATCCAACGCCTGGCGCAGGGTGTCGGCGATGCGCCGGGCCTCCCCGGCGAGACCGTCGAACTCGCCGGCGTGCTTGGTCAGCTGCCCGATGTCACTCCGGAAGCCGCTCATCGTCACCACTTCCGTTCCGCCGGGCCCTGCCGCAACCAGCTCGCGTCCGAGAAGTCCTCGTCTTCATCGACATTGTCGTCGATGCGCCGCGGTTCGTTGCGCGGTGCCGGATCCGCCGGGATCTCGGCGTGTCCGCCCAGCAGCAGCTCCGGATCGGCACCGGCGGGCAGCACCTCGGCGAGCACGTCGGCGGCCCGGCGCGACGCGGCCTGCGCCGCCGCGGCGGCCAGCTGCACGATGAGCGCCGCGAGCTGGGCCGGGCGCTGCCGCTCGTAGACGTCGTCGGCGAGCACCACCTCGCGCAGCACGCCCTGCGGGCCGACCACGACCTGCACGCGGCCGTCCTCGGAGCGGGCGGTTTCCGCGATCGCGGACAGGTCCCGGTGCGTCTCGGCGAGCCGGTCCCGACTTCGCCGGTAGTCCGCCATCAGCTCGTCTACCTGGGCACGGTGGTCGGTCGACACGGCCGCTCCCCTCCTGTTCGCTGGCGGATCCGGCGCGGGCGCGCGGCGCCCGCATCCGGTCGGCAACGGCAAAGCGGTCGTCCGCGGGCCGGCGACCCGCAGACTGCACGTCGCGACTTGGACGACTCCGCTGCGCTGATGGTTCCATGTCGGCCCCGGGAATTTCCGCCCGGCCGACCAGCGGCACCGGAATGTCCGATCCGCCCCGGAAAGGCCGATCACGATCCGCGAGCACCCCTCGGCGCGGATTCGCGGGGCTCGCTGCGACGATAGGTCGATGGGCACGATCGCTTACGAAGACCTCACGCCGGGCCGGGTTTTCGACCTCGGCGAGGTGAAGGTCGACCGAGCCGAGATGCTGGCCTTCGCCGAGCGCTTCGACCCGCAGCCGTTCCACCTCGACGAGGAAGCGGGCCGCAACTCCGTGCTCGGCGGGCTGTGCGCGTCGGGCTGGTTCACGGCATCGCTGTGGATGCGCGGCTACGTCGACAACGTGGTGGCGGACTCGACCTCGCAGGGCTCCCCCGGCGGCAACGAGCTGGCCTGGCTCGCGCCGGTGTTCCCCGACGACGTCCTGCGGATGAAGATGGAGGTCAACAGCCGGCGCCGGTCGCAGAGCAAGCCGAACCTGGGCCTGGTGGAGATCACCGGGACGGCGGATCGGGGCGACGAGCGCGTCCTGCGCTTCACCTTCGTGGCGATGTTCGGCACCCGCGACCAGTCCTGACGTTCCGCCGGTCAGGCCCCGTGTGCACTTTGTGTCGCCATAGCAGCACAAAACGCGCACGGGTCATTGCCGGGCCGAACCGGGGTCTTCGCCGTGGCGCGGGTTCTGGACGCGCAGGCCCGCCGTGACCGCCGCGTGCACCGCCCGCGCCAGCCCCGCTCCGATGCGGGAGCGCGGGCCGCCGTAGCTCTCGGCTTCGCCGTCCGTCGGGCAGAGCACCACCGTCGCGTCGGTGACCGTGCCGGTCCCCGCGACACCCGATTCCAGCAGGGCTTGCGCCTTGGCCTCCGCGACCGTCGCGACCGCGTTCACCAGCGCCGCCTCGCTGAGCCGCACGGGCGACCAGCACACCGCGTTGATCGTGCCCGGCTTCCAGGACGTCACCGCTTCTTCGCGGGCCGCCGCCCAGATCGGGCAGCCGACGCCGGTGGTCACGCTCGCGCGCACCCCGCCGTCTACCGCCGCCACCTCGTGCCGCACATCCACCGCGGTGAGCAACCCGACGCCATCACCGCGGAGCCCGAGCTCGGCGGCCATCTCGTCGACGTGCGCGGCCGGATCGGGGTTGTCGTAGTCGGTCATCACCGTCGCGTTCAGCACCCACGACCGCGGGCCGATCCCGCCGCCGCGAGCGGCGGACGAGATCGCCAGCCACGGTCGAGCGCAGCGCCAAGCCAGCACCGGACGACCGCGCAACACGTGCAGCGCCGCAGAGGGCGCGCTCACGAACCCGATGCCTCGGCGGCGCCCAGCGCCTTGACCACCCGCGACGGGCTCGGCCGGCCGAGCCGCTCGGCCATCCACACGCTGGTCTCCACCAGTTTGCCGAGGTCGACGCCGTGCTTGAGGCCCAGGCCGTCGAGCATCCACACCAGATCCTCGGTGGCGAGGTTGCCGGTGGCCGACTTGGCGTACGGGCAGCCGCCCAGCCCACCGGCCGAAGAATCCACTGTGGACACTCCGTGCCGGAGCGCCGCGTAGGTGTTGGCGAGCGCCTGGCCGTAGGTGTCGTGGAAGTGCACCGCGAGCCGGTCCACGCCGATCCCGGCCGCGACGAACGCGCGCAGCAGCGACTCGACGTGCCCGGGCGTCGCCACGCCGATGGTGTCGCCGAGCGACAACTGCCAGCAGCCCATCTCCAGCAACCGCTTGCCCACCGCGACGACCTGCTCGACCGGCACGGCGCCCTCCCACGGGTCGCCGAAGCACATCGAGACGTAGCCGCGCACCGCCAGCCCCTCGCCGACCGCGCGCTGCACCACCGGGTCGAACATCGCGAACTGCTCGTCCAAGCCGCGGTTGAGGTTGCGCCGGGTGAACGTCTCCGTCGCCGCCGCGAAGATCGCGATGTCCCGCACGCCCGACTCCAGCGCCCGGTCCAGGCCCCGCGCGTTCGGCACCAGCACGGGATACCGCACGCCCGGCACCTGCTGCAGGCCGGCCAGCAGCTCGGCGGCGTCGGCCAGCTGCGGGACCCACTCCGGGCGGACGAAGCTGGTGGCCTCCAGCACGCCCAGCCCGGCGTCGGCCATCCGCTGCAGGAACTCCAGCTTGACGTCGAGCGGGACGACTTCCTTCTCGTTCTGCAGCCCGTCGCGGGCGCCGACCTCCCAGATCGTCACCTCGGCAGGCAGCTCGCCCGGCTCCGGCGAGGCCACCTGCATCGGCAGTCCCAGTTCACGCGGCCCCATCAGTAGTCCTCCCTGGCGCGGTAGTCCCGGTCGTCCCGCGGGTCGTCGTTGACCTCGCGGTACAGCAAGGTGTGCACCCGCTCCACCTGCGGGATGTCGTCGAACTCCAGCGGCTCGTCCGAGGCGGATTCGACGACCAGGGTGCCGCAGCCGAGTATCCGGTCCAGCAGGCCGTGCCGGAACCGCACCGAGTTGATCCGGGACATCGGGATGTCGACGCCGCTGCGGGTGAACACGCCCTCGCGCACCATCAGCCGGTGCGTGGTGACCACGAAGTGCGTGGTCCGCCAGCGCACCAGCGGGGCGAGCGTGAACCAGACGACGAGGACCGCGCCGACGACGGCGAGCCCGATCCAGACCGGCACGTGCCAGCCGATGGGGGCGGCCAGCGCCGCCAGGTAGGAACCGCCGCCGACCACCACGAACAGGACCAGCACCGGGACGATCAGCATCTTCCAGTGCGGGTGCTTGTGCACGACCACGTGCTCGTCCGCGCCGAGCAGGCCGTCTGGGTAGGCCACCGGATCCCTCCTCAGCCTCTTCGCAGGTCGCCGATCACGTTACCGGCTGGGTCCGCCCGGTCACGCCACCGCCGGTCAAGCCCGGCGCAGGTGGACCACGTCACCCGCGGACACCGCAGTGGTCCGGCCGTCGGGGGTGCGGACGACGATCCGCCCGGTCTCGTCGATGTCGGTCGCGACGCCGAGCAGCTGGTCATCGCCGCCGAGCTCGACCCGCACCTGCTGCCCGAGGGTGCCGCACAACCGCCGGTACCGGTCCAGCAGGCCGGACGCCACCACGTCGCCACCCGCGGCCCGCCACCGGTCGTCGACCTCGGCGAACGCCGTGAGCAACGCCACTGCGAACTCCTCGCGGTCGACCTCCGCGCCCTCGGCCGCCAACGACGTCGCGGGCAGGCCGCCGGCGCCGCGCGGCAGGTCCTCGCGCTTCTGGAACACGTTGATGCCCATGCCGAGCACGATCGCCACGCCATCGGGCCCGGTCACCGCCTCGCCCAGGATCCCGGCGCCCTTCGACCACTCGTCGCCGTCGCCGAGCAGCAGGTCGTTCGGCCACTTCAGCGTGGCGCGCACGCCGGTCGTGCGCTCGACGGTCTCGGCCAGGGCGACCCCCGCGATCAGCGGCAGCCAGCTGATCGCGACCGGCGACACCTCGGGGCGCAGCAGCACGCTGACGAACAGCCCGTGCCCGCGCGGCGAGGTCCACTGCCGCTGCATCCGCCCGCGCCCGGACAGCTGCTCCTCCGCGATGAGCACGGTCCGATCGGCGGCGCCGCGCCCGGCGGCGGCCACCAGATCGGTATTGGTGGACCCGGTGCTCACCACCACGTCCAGCGCGGCATAAGGCCCGTCGTCGACCAACCTGGCCCGCAACCGCGGACCGTCCAACAAAACCGGAACACCCACGACGTCAGCCTAAGCCGCAACTGGACCGACCCGACGCAGAGCTGGGATGATGACGCTGAGCGGGAAGGAGTGGCTATGACCCTGGTCATCGACGCGCCTCATCGTCGCATCACCCTCGATGAAGTCCGGGCTCACCGTGACGAGATCTACGAAATCGCCGAGAGGCACGGTGTCAGCAACGTCCGAGTTTTCGGCTCGGTCGCCCGTGGTGAAGCCGACGACGACAGCGACCTTGATCTGCTGATCGATGTGGCACGTGGCCACGGGTTCTTCGCCATGTCCGCCTTCGCCCTCGATGTCGAGGAACTGCTGAACGTCTTCACCCAAGTGGTGACCCCGAACGGCCTGAAAGAGCGCATTCGGGATGAAGTGCTCTCCGAGGCGGTGCCGGTTTGAGGCGAGCTACTCCGCAACGACTCGCCGACATCATCGAGGCCATCGAAACCATCCAACGTCTTACGCCCGCCGACGCAACAGAGATAGAACGAGACGAGCGGACCCGGTTCTCGCTGCAAAAGCTCGTTGAGATCGTCGGCGAGGCGTGCAACCAGGTGGACGAGGAAGTTCAGCGCAATCACCCCGAAGTTCCGTGGCGGGCGATCATCGGGATGCGCAATCGCGTCGTGCACAGCTACTGGGACGTGGACGAACAGATCCTCTGGGACGTCGTGACGGTCGAGATTCCGCGGTTGTTGCCGCAGATTCGGGCGATCTTGGGATCCGTCGAGAGCCGGTGAGGCGCTCCCCACTTTCGGCTGTGCCCAGGATTGATCTTGGATCCTAGGCTTCGCCTTCGAGATCTTCTCGGAGGTGGACGCTGTGGGGAGAAGTCGCTGGTGGGCGTTGCCGTGCGCGGCGTTGGTGCTGGCCGGTGCCGCACCGGTCGCCGCCGCTGAGCAGGTGCGGGACGGGCGGAGCCAGCCCGTCTTCGCGGCCGAGCCGGTGCGGGAGACCGTGTGGGTCGAGACCGGGCTGGACGGCGACGGCGACGGCGTGACCGACCGGGTCGCCGCCGACATCGCGCGGCCGGCCGGAACCGACCGGCCGGTGCCGGTGATCATGGATGCCAGCCCGTACTACTCGTGCTGCGGCCGGGGCAACGAGAACGAGTTCAAGACCTACGACGACCAGGGGCGGCCGCTCGGCTTCCCGCTGTTCTACGACAACTACTTCGTGCCGCGCGGCTACGCGACCGTGCTCGTCGACCTCTCGGGCACCAACCGCTCCGAGGGCTGCGTGGACATCGGCGGGCCGTCGGACATCACCTCCGCGAAGGCAGTGATCGACTGGCTGAACGGCCGCGCGACCGGCTTCGACGCGGCGACCGGCGGGAACCCGGTCGGCGCCGGCTGGTCCACCGGAGACGTCGGCATGATCGGCAAGTCCTACGACGGCACGATCGCCAACGGCGTCGCCGCCACCGGGGTCGAGGGCCTGCGCACCATCGTCCCGATCGGCGCGATCAGCTCCTGGTACGACTACTACCGCTCCGACGGCGTGTCCTTCGGATTCGACCCGGTCGGCCTCGCCCAGAGCGTCGAGGAGGGCGGCCGCCCCGACTGCCGCCAGGTCAAGCAGGAACTGGTCGCCGGCGCCCCGGCCAACGGCGACGTAACTCCACTGTGGACCGATCGGGACTACGTGCCGAACGCGGACCGGGCCACCGCGAGCGTCTTCGCCGTGCACGGCCTGGGCGACCTGAACGTCAAGACCATTCACCTCGGGCAGTGGTGGGACGCGCTGGCCGCCAAGGACGTGCCCCGCAAGCTGTGGCTGAGCCAGACCGGGCACGTCGACCCGTTCGACTTCCGCCGCGCCGAGTGGGTCGACACCCTGCACCGCTGGTTCGACCACTTCCTGCTCGGCATCGACAACGGGATCACCGAGGAACCGGCCGCCAGCATCGAACGCGCCCCCGACACCTGGGCCGACGAACCGGGCTGGTCCGGCGAGCAGGCGCAGGCCACGACGCTGCACCCGCGCGAGGACGGGCTCGGCACGGAGCCTGCGCCCGGCGGGACGGCCTCGTTCACCGACGATCCCTCGCTGGACGAGTACGACTGGGCCGCCCGGCCCGATCAGCAGTCCCCCGCCCGCACGCTGTTCAGCACCGCCCCGCTGGGCGGTGACCTGCGCCTGGCCGGGACCGGGTCGGTCACCGTGACGGCGGTGCCGAGCACGCCGACGGCGCACCTGTCCGCGATGCTCGTCGACTACGGCCCCGCGACCACCCGCGACTACCTGGGCCAGGGCGAGGGAATCCGCACGCTGCAGACGGAATCGTGCTGGGGCGAAAACCGTCCCGGCGACGACGCCTGCTACAAGGACACCGAAGCCACCACCACCGACGTGGACTTCGAGATCATCGCGCGCGGCTGGGCCGACCTGGCCAACCACGAGTCGCTGTCGGCGGAGCGGCCGCTGGAGCCGGGCAAGCCGTACACCATGACGTTCCGCCTGGCCACCACCGATCACGTGGTCCCCTCCGGCCACCAGCTGGCGCTGATCATCGGCGGCACGGACAGCGCGTTCATCGTCGCGCCCCGGCAGCCCGGCCGGATCGGGCTGGACCTGGCGCAGACCTCGGTGACCCTGCCGGTCGTCGGCGGTCTGCCGGCCGTGACGTCCGCCGGCGTCGATGCGGCGGAGAACAGGTCGCCGCAGGTCCGCCCGGACCGCGTCCCGGCGCGGCCGGACGTCCAGCTCAACCGCGACTGACCCGACGGGGCCGTAGGCCTTCCGGGCTGCCATGCCCGAGGCCCACGGCCCCCAGCACACCTGCAGAGTCCTATGTGGACGCTTCGATCACGGTTCGGCCCCGCTGGCCGATGGCGGTTTCGCGCGAAATCGCCGCCCCCCCCACCGGGGAAAACGGGGGATAGCGCGGAAAAAGCCA
>NZ_JBSGJZ010000039.1:0-76269 GCF_053605825.1 Saccharopolyspora sp. NPDC003752
CTACGTCGACCACAGATATCTAAACTCCAATTCCATCTCTATTTCCCTACACGACTCTCTTCAGATCTGAAACCGCCAACTCGCCCCACAGGGAGTGGCGGTTTCGCGCGAAACCGGCGCTCTGCGCCCCGGACGGCCACGGCCCCGAACTCCATTCTGAAGCGATCGCCTAGAACCGGGAGGAATCCGAGCGCGGCGGCTCAGCTGCCAGGGCCGTGAGGAAGGCCCGGACCGCCGGGCGCGTGTCTTCGGCGCGCCAGGCGATGGCGAGCTCCGCCGGGGACAACCCGGCGACCGGCCGCGTGGTGATGCCGGGGCGGGCGTAGAGCTCCGCGTTGCCCTCCGCGAGGAGCACCACGCCCAGCCCTGCCGAGACGGCCTCGAACACTTCGTCCGCCGCCTCCGCGACCGCGCCGATCACCGGCGCGCGGCCCTGCCGGGCATCGGTGGCCAGCCAGAAGTCGCGGAGCTCGGCCGCTTCCGGTGGGAGCGCGATGAACGGTTCGCCGAGCAGGTCGGCGAACGGGATTTCCGCCTTGCCCGCCAGCACGTGGTCGTCCGGCAGGGCGATCACCCGCCGCTCGCTGAACAACGTCCGGGTGCTGATGTCGCGCGGTTGCACCGGCCGCCAGACGAACGCAACGTCGGAGCTGCCGTCCGCGAGTCCCGCGGTCGGGTCCGTCCAGTCCACGAGCCGCAGCACCACGCGGCAGTCCGGCATCTGCTCGCCGAACCGGCGCATCGCCCGGCGCTGCAGGCCGCGGCCGACGGCGGTCTGCATGCCGACGACCAGTTCGCGCTGCTCCGCCGCTTCTCGTGCGGCTTGCTGCGCGCCTTCCCACGCGGCGACCGTTGCGGCGGCTCCGGGCAGCAGCGCTTCGCCTTGCGGGGTGAGCACCACGTCGCGCGATCGGCGCTCGAAGAGGTCGAAGCCGAGCTCGCGTTCGAGCACCCGGATCTGCTTCGACAGCGCGGGCTGCGAGACGAAGAGCCGTTGCGCGGCCCGGGTGAAGTGCAGCTCCTCGGCCACCGCGAGGAAGTACCGCAGGTGTCGCAGGTGGACGTCCATAACCATCGGTTATAGCAGCGGATCTTCGACATCGTGCCGGATCGGCCGGAAGATCGGTGCCATGACTGGAGAACTTCCCGCCCGGTCCCTGGGCGGCCTCGACGTTTCGGCCATCGGATTCGGCGCGATGGTGCTGTCGCCCGGCATGTACGGCGAGATCGACGACGACCGGGCGGTCCGGGCGCTGCGCCACGCGCTCGACGCGGGCACGACGTTCATCGACACCAGCGACGGCTACGGCGCGGACGGGCACAACGAGCGCATCATCGGCGAGGCCGTGCGCGGCCGGCGCGACGACGTCGTGATCGCCACGAAGTTCGGCTTCCGGGTCCCGGAGGGCGCGGAGTCGCACCAGTTCCCGGTGAACTACGCCTTCGGCGAGCTGGCGGTGAACGCCGAACCGAAGCACGTCCGCGGCTACGCCGAGCAGAGCCTCGCCAACCTCGGCACCGACCGGATCGACCTGTACTACCCGCACTTCCCGGACCCGGTCGTGCCGATCGAGGACACCGTGGGCGCGGTCGCCGAGCTGATCCGGGACGGGCTGGTCCGGCACCTCGGTCTGTCCAACGTGGATGCGGATCAGCTGCGCCGGGCGCACGCCGTGCACCCGGTCGCCGCGGTGCAGACCCAGTGGTCGATGTGGCAGCCGATCGACGCGGACCTGCTCGCCGCCGCCCGCGAGCTGGGGGTGGGCGTGGTGGCGTGGAGCCCGCTGGGCGGCGGGTTCCTCACCGGCACGGTCCGCGAGGTCTCCGAGGGCGACTTCCGGCGCAACATCCCGCGTTTCGACGCGGCGCACCTGGCCGCCAACAACGACCGCTACGCGCCGATCCGGTCACTGGCCGCGGAACTGGGCATCTCGCCCGGTCAGCTCGCGCTTTCCTGGCTGCTGCACCAGGATCCGGCCGTGGTGCCGATCCCCGGATCGCGGACGCCCGCGCACATCACGGAGAACCTCGAAGCGGCCCGGATCGGCCTGCACGCCGACACCCTGGCCAGGGTGGACCGGGCGCTGCGCGAGTTCTCCCCGATGGGCGCCGGGAACCTGCGCTGACGTCGTGAGCGGTCGAGCGGCGCTCTGGACGGTTCAGAACGTGCCGCCGCCGGCGTTGATCACCTGGCCCGTGACCCAGCGGCTGTCGTCGGAGGCCAGGAACGCCGCGATGTCGGCGATGTCGCCGGGCTCGGCGATGCGTCCCAGCGGCGTTTCCGCCGCCGCCCTCTCGATGACCGACGCGGGCTGGATCGCGGTCAGCGCATCCGTTCGGGTCGCGCCGGGGCGCACGCTGTTCACGGTGATCCGGCGCGGCCCCAATTCCTTCGCCAGCACCCGGACCAGCTGGTCGCCGGCGGCCTTCGCGGCGCCGTAGAGGCCGGTGCCGGGCCGGTTCACCGCGGTGACGCCGCTGGAGATCACCACGATCCGGCCGCCGTCGCGCAGCCGGTTCGCCGCCTCCCGCAGGGCGATGAAGGTGGCGCGGGCGTTGGTGCCGAACAGCACGTCGAAGTCGTCGTCGGTCGCCTCGGCGATGGGCGAGAAGCGGGCGGTGCCGACGTTGTTCACCAGGACGTCGAGGCCGCCGAAGTGCTGTTCCGCGGCGTCGAAGAGGGCGCGCAGCTGGGCCGGGTCGGTGACGTCGGCCTGCGCCGCCGTCGCCCTCCCGCCGGCGGCTTCGATCTTGGCGACGACCTCGTCGGCGGCGGCCCGGTCGGACCGGTAGTTGACGACCACGCTCATGCCGTCGGCGCCGAGCCGTTCGGCGATGGCCCGGCCGATGCCGCGCGAGCTCCCGGTCACCAGGGCGACTCCGTCCACGTTCCGCTCCATCGGTAGGGGTAATCGTTAGTCGAGATCATTAACTAAATTTGTCGAGATTGTCAACATTCGGGATAGCCTGCGCGGATGGACCCGGACTTCTCCCGCGCCCTGATGGCCCTGCATCGCGAACTGCGCGGGCTCTACGCGGCCACCGCTCGTCGCTTCGGGCTGACACCGCAACAGGTGGAGCTGCTGTGCCTGCTCAAGGACCGCACGCCGTCCTTCGGTGAACTCGCGGCCCTGCTCGGCTGCGACAAGACCAACATCACCGGCATGGTCGACCGGCTGGAGCGGCGCAGCCTGCTGACGCGCGTGGCGGATCGCAGTGACCGCCGGATCAGCAGGCTGAGCCTGACGGACGAGGGCGAAGCCCTGGGCGACGAGCTCCGCGAGGCCTTCACCGTGCACGTCGCCGAGCGCTGGGGTGCCCTGCCGTCGTCGGCCACCGCGGCGATCGTGTGCCTGGCACAAACCGATCGTGAGCGCTGAAGCCGGTAAGGACCGGATTCAGCGCTCTTGCGGTTCGTGAGCGGTGAGAACCGCGCTCACGACGTGATGGTGCCGATCCACAGGAAGTCGCGGGCTCGCGTCAGGGCCACCAGGCGTTGCCGGTGCAGCGCCTCGCGCTCTTCCCGGTAGCCGCCGGACAGCAACCGCTCGTCGGGCAGGAACACGCTGCGGAACTCGGTGCCCTTGGCGCGGTGCACGGTGCCGACGTGGATCGGCCCGGACTCCCGGCCGTCCCAGCGGTCCAGCGGCCGAACCGCGAAACCCGCCTTGCGCAGCACCCGTTCCCAGTGCTCGGCGGCGCCGTTGGTGCGGGTGAGCACGGCTGCGGCGGTGTCGTCGTCGAGCCGCCGGAGCGCGGACACCAGCGCCTCGTCCTGGTCGTCGCCCTGCCACTCGACGACTCGCCCACCGCGCAGCACCGGCAGCGCCGAGCGCAGCGGGACGGTCGGGCCGCCGTCGAGGTCGTCGAACCGGTTGACCGCGTCGAGCTCCCCGGCCTGCTCGACGATCGCGGTGCGGTTGCGGTAGTTGCGCCGCAGGATCTCGCCGCGCCCCTGCAACGAGATCCCGGCTTCGGACAGCCGCCAGCCGCCGGCGTACACCTGCTGCTGGCCGTCGCCGACGAGCAGCAGCTGGTTCGGCTCGTCGCCGCTGATCGCGTGCACCAGCCGCAGCCCGATCAGGGTCAGGTCCTGGACCTCGTCGACGACCACCGCGGTGTACTGCCGGGGCAGCGGGCTGCGTTCGAGCTCTGCCAGCGCCCGCATCAGCACGTCGTTGTGGTCAGACACGCCCCGCTCGCCCAGCGCGCGCTCGTACTCGCAGTAGAACTGCCAGACGTGGGCCCGGAATTCGGCGGGCAGGTTCGCGCCGCGGCCCTTGCGCGGCACCGCCCGGTAGGCCTCCAGCGACCGGATGCCGCGACCCTTGATCACCCGGTCGATCTCGTCCTTCCAGTAGCCGCGCGCGGCCCGGAAGTTCCGCAGCGGAGCGGACAGCTCGGCGCGCTGCCACACCGCTTCCAGGGCCTGCTCCACCTGCGGTTCGTCGACATCGGCGGCCCGGCCGCGGTCCTCCAGGAAATCCCGCGCCCAGGCGTGCAGGTGGGTGAACTCGATGCGCGACGCGAGGTGCGGGGCCAGCGACCGGAACTGCGCCTCGGCGATCTTCGGCAGGTTGCTCAGGTGCGTGGTGAACAGCAGCGGCCCGGTGCTCCGCCGCGCCAGGTAGGCCAACCGGTGCAGGGCCAGCACGGATTTGCCGGTGCCCGCCGGGCCGGTGATCCGCGCCGGACCGGAGTAGTGCCTGCGCACCGCGCCGTGCTGGGTGTCGTCCAGGAAGATCCGCCAGTCCCGGAACGGCCGGTCCAGGGCGTGCTCGACGCGCTCGCGGCGCAGGTCCCGCACGTCGAACAGGCCCGCGGAGCCCGGTTGGCCCGGCCCGCGTTGCTGCGGGATCCGCTTCGGGTTCCACATGATCGGCGTCAGGTCGAAGGTGCGGCTGTCCAGGTGCCGGGCGATCGCCAGCGCATCCGCGGCCGTGAACACCTCGTCGCCGCGCCCCAGGATCCGGTCCAGCTCGGCCTCGGTGATCGCGAGGTGCTCGCCGGTGTGCCCGCGGCGGCCCTGGTGGTCGACCGGATGCACGACCACCGTCCGGGCCGCGGACTCGGTCAGCACGCCCGGCCCGATCGACGCCCCGGCCAGCAGTTCCGCGATCCACAGGAACGCCGCCCGCGAGTCCTCCCAGCCGGGTTCGGCTTCGCGCAGCAGGATCACCAGCACCCCGGTCGGCCCGACCAGCACGGCATCGGGGCGATTGGCCGGGGTGTGCGGCGCGAACTGGTTGAGCAGCGGGTACCAGCCGTTGTCGCGCTCCACGGCGAACCGCTGCAGCACCCGTTTCTGCCAGGTAGGCAGGAGCCTGTCGCGCAGTTCCGCCTCGGCCTCGCGGCGCAGCCTCTCCTGGCGGTGGTGGAAGGTCCCGGTCACGGCGCCTCCAAATCTCGCGGGGCACCCACGGCCGGACGGCCGGCACGAGCGCGGAAATCGAGATCGTCGCTCATGACGCCTCCGGCATCCGATGGGAAACCCGCCCCCGGTCGACGGCCGGAGCCGCCGAGGGTCGACCACGGTAAGAGCACGCTCGGTATCGACATTAATGCGTTGCGTGTCGTTTTCGGGCGCCCTCGGGCGGGATCACCTGGATGTCGCAGGAGCCGTCAGGCGAGCTCCTCGCGGACCAGAACGTCCAGCGTGGACAGCGGAAGCGCACCGTGCCGCAGGATCACGTCGTGGAAGCGGCGGATGTCGAAGGCGTCGCCGAGCCGGTCGCGGGCCGCGGCGCGGATCCGCTCGATCTCCAACCGTCCCACCAGGTACGACAGCGCCTGGCCGGGAATGCTGATGTAGCGGTCGACCTCGGACGCCGCTTCCAGTGGGGACAACGTCGTGTGCGAGAGCATGAAGTCGAGCGCCTGCTGCCGGCTCCAGCCGAACTCGTGCAGCCCGGTGTCGACCACGAGCCGGGCGGCGCGCAGCAGGTCCTGCACGACCATGCCCAGCCGCGCCAGGTCGCTGGAGTACAGCCCCATCTCGTCGGCCAGCCGCTCGGTGTAGAGGCCCCAGCCCTCGCTGTAGGCGGTGATGCCGACCAGCCTGCGCAGCAGCGGGAGATCGGTGCGTTCCTGGGCCAGGCCGAGCTGCAGGTGGTGGCCGGGCACGACCTCGTGGAAGGCGATCACCTCGGCGGCGAAGCGGGGTCGCTGCTCGGCCCCCTGGGTGTTCGCGAAGTACACGCCCGGCCGCGAGCCGTCGAGCGCGGGCGAGATGTAGAAGCCGATCGGCGTGCTGTCCGACGCGGTGCCCGGCACCGGCCGCACCTCGCACGGCTGGCTCGCCAGCAGCCCGAACCACTGCGGCGCAACGGCTTCGGCCCGGCTGATCGCCTCGCGCGCCGCGGCCAGCATCTCCTCGCCGTCGCGCCAGTACAGCTCCGGATCGGATTGCAGGCGGCGCAACACCGCGTCGGGATCGGCTTCGCCCCAGATCCTCGTGCCGAGCTCGCCGACCTCGCCGCGCAGCGACGCGAGGTGGGCCCGTCCGGTCTCGTGGAGCTCCTGCGGGGTGCGATCGGTGGTGGTCTGGGCGTGCACCAGCCGCCGGTAGGTCTCGCGGCCGCCGTTGATCCAGCACAGGCCGGGCTCGTCGGCGGGGCGGGCGTGCGGCGCGATCTCCTCGGCGAGAACGTTCCGGTACTGCCGCAGCGCCGGGTGCACCGCGTCGGCGAGCAGGCGCTTGCGCTCGGCTTCGAGGGTCGGTTCGGGCAGCTCCGGGGTCAGCAGCGGGTCGGCTTCGGGCGCGGCGAGGTAGCCGTCGAGGTGCTCGATCGCGTTGTCCACGAGCGGCCGCACCGGGACGCGTCCGGCGGCGATCCCGTCGCGGAGCCGTTGCGCCGCGGATGCGGTGAACTCGGGGATCCGCCGCAACCGCTGCAGGAAGTCCTCGCCCTGCCCGGCGTCGGCCACCGGCACCTGGCCCAGGTGGAACAGCAGGCCCGCGACCGGCGCGAACAGGTTCCCGATCACGGTGTACTCGGCGGGGCGGGCGTCGAACTCGTCGACCAGCGCCTGAGCCTGCTGCACGACCACCGCGATCGTCAGCCGCTGCTCCAGGTCGGCGTGCGAGGTGTCGACCGCCATCGCGCGGACGCGGATGTCCTCGGCGCGCGTTCGCAGTGCCAGCTCGGACTCCGCGGAAATGCTCGGCAACCGGTCGTCGCGGTCCCGGATCCCGTAAAGCGTCGCGCTGACCGGGTCGGCGTCGAACATGACGGACAGCAGCTCGTCGGCGAGTTCGGTGGGCGTGCTCACAGCACTCCATCCTGCCTCAATCTTCCGACAAGAGTCTGTCTTGAGCGGCGGTAGCCGCTTGCGGTGTGGGGCTCAGCTCGTTCCGCTACCCGCACCGCCACGCAAACCACATTTGAACCATCTTCTGCGCGCTGCGTCGATCGGGGCGGGGACAATGAATGCGTGGACCCGTTGCACGACCCTGACGACGAAGCCCTGCTCGACCCGCGCCAGGCCCGCGATCTCGCCGGGCTCGTCGAGACCGCGAGGCTGGCCTCGGCCATCGTGCGGTACGGCCTGCGCACACGAGTGGGCGCCGCGACCGTGGTGCTCAACCAGGACAACCCGCTGCCGGCCGCGAACCACGCGTGCGCGCTGTGGGGAACGCTCGCCGAGGTCGCCGGAACCCTGCTGGAACTGGAGCAGGTCTTCGCCGAGGCGGGCCGCGACGAGGCCGTCGTCTACGCCTCGCCCACGACCGTCGCGGAGATCGAGGGCATCGCCGACGACGCCGGATGGCGTGCGGTGGAAGAACTCGTGGCGATGCTGCACCGGAATCGCCAGTACGCCAGGGGAGAAGCGCGCCCGGCCGAAGACCGCGACCTGCCCGCGATCGTGGACCTGATCGCCGATGACGCCGAGCTCTCCGACGCGGGCGAGCGCCGGCTGCTGCGCAACCTCGGGCACCGGATCGACGACCCGCGCTGCGTGCTGCGCGTCGTCGACGACCCCGGCGCCGACCGCATCGCCGGGTTCGCGCAGGGTTTCATCGAGCGCGGCATCGGCCTGGTCGAGCAGGTGATCGTGCGGCCCGGTCGCCGGCGTCGCGGCGTGGGCCGGGAGCTGGTCGCCGACGTCGTCGACGAGCTGCGCGAGCGGGGATCGCTGCTGGTCGCGGCGCACACCGAGGAAGGCGGCACGGCCGAGCGGTTCGCGGAGGCCTGCGGTTTCGAGGTGGTCTACGGCGTGACCGCCTACGCGCGCCGGATCGACGAACTCCTGTGATGTGCGCCGCTCGCCCGGAATAGCGGTGCGGGGCAGGCGTTAACACTGACGAAACAGTGCCTGCGGCGCGGTAACTCGATTGACCGCGCCGCAGTGCGCTGCTTCCCTTAGTTTGCCTAAACACTTGGGAGGAACGGTGTCGAGCAGCCCGGTCACGGCGGACGAGACCACCGAACCCGTCGACAGCGGCGACGCCGGCATCAGCTCCCTACCTCGCGAGATCTGGATCCTCGTCGTCGGCAGCTTCATCGTCGCCGTCGGCATGGGCATCGTCGCGCCCGCGCTGCCGACGTTCGCCACCAGCTTCGACGTCGGCGTCACCGCCGCCTCGTTCGTGATCAGCGCGTTCGCCCTGATGCGGCTGGCCTTCGCGCCGGTCAGCGGCCGCCTGGTGTCGTTCTTCGGCGAGCGCTCGATCTACGTGTGGGGCATCACCATCGTCGGCATCAGCACCGCCGCCTGCGCGTTCGCGGGTTCCTACTGGCAGCTGCTGATCTTCCGCGCGCTCGGCGGCACCGGCTCGACGATGTTCACGGTGTCGGCCGTGGCGCTGCTGGTCCGCCTCGCCCCGCCGCACCTGCGCGGCCGCGCTTCCGGCGTGTGGGCGACGAGCTTCCTGCTGGGCAACGTCTCCGGGCCGATCATCGGCGGCGTCATGGTCGGCTACTCGCTGCGCCTGCCGTTCATCACCTACGGGATCGCGCTGTTCATCGCGGCGTTCATCGGCTGGCTGCTGCTGCGGAAGTCGACGCTCGCCGCGCCGCAGCCCGACAACGGAGCGCCGTCGATGACGGTCCGCCAGGCGCTGAGCCAGCGCGCCTACCGGGCGGCCATGCTGTCGAACTTCAGCAACGGCTGGGCCGTTTACGGCGTCCGCATCGCGCTCGTGCCGCTGTTCGTGGTCGAGGCCCTGCGCTCCACCCAGTCGATGGCCGGCGTCGCGCTTTCCGTGTTCGCCGTCGGAAACGCCGCGGTGCTGCTGCTGTCGGGCCGGATGGCCGACAAGCGCGGCCGCAAACCGCTGGTGCTCGTCGGCCTCCTGGTCTCCGGCCTGGCCACCGCGTCGCTGGGCTTCACCGACTCCGTCCCGTGGTTCCTCGCCGCCTCGCTGATCGCGGGCATGGGCGCCGGAATCCTCAACCCGGCCCAGAACGCGGCGGTCGCCGACATCGTCGGCGCGAAGGGCAAGGGCGGGCCGGTGCTGGCCGCGTTCCAGATGTCCGCCGACTTCGGCGCGATCCTCGGCCCGCTGATCGCCGGCGTCCTCGCCGACACGGTGTCCTACCAGGCGGCGTTCGCCGTCACCGGCTTCACCGCGGTCCTCGGCCTGGTGGCCTGGATCGGCGCCCCCGAAACCCGCCCGTCCGCCGCGCCCCGTCCCGCCCCGGCCGCCGACGCGGCGTAGTCGAGTCGCCGAACGCTCCGTCGCGCCGCAGGCTGGGGGAACGATGGGGCAGGTGTCCGGCCGTGGATCGTTGGGTATCCCGGCACTGACGTCGATCCCGCGGCGTCGTGATCCGCGCCTGCCTGCGATGCGGGAGGACGACATGAGCACGACAACCGGAATCCCCGGCTTCGAGCTGGCCGAGGAACTGCTGCTGCAGGAGCTCCGCCACCTGCACGCGACCCGCAACGACACCTTCCTGCACGGCTCGCCGGACGCGTTGCGGGAGCACACGGCGCGCACCTTCGAGCTCGAACAGGAGTACCTGCGGCGGCACCCGGAGCGCGAGGTGGACCCCCGCCGCACCCGATCCGGTGCGAGAGGAGAGCCGCAAAATGCCTGAACCACGTGTCGTGATCGTCGGCGGCGGACACGTCGGCCTGACGCTCGCGCTCCGCCTGCAGCGGAAGATGAAGCCCGGCGAGGCCAAGGTCACGGTGATCGACACCCAGCCGCACATGACCTACCAGCCGTTCCTGCCCGAGGCCGCGGCCGGATCGCTCGAACCGCGGCACGTCGTGGTGCCGCTGCGGGAGGCGCTGCGCCGGTGCGAGGTGCTGACCGCGCAGGTCTCCGCCATCGACCACGCCACCCAGCAGCTGACCGCGACCCTCGGCGACGGCACCGTCGAGCGCTTCGGCTACGACATGCTGGTGGTGGTCCCGGGGTCGATCTCGCGGGCGCTGCCCATCCCCGGCCTGGCCGAGCAGGGCGTCGGGTTCAAGACCATCGGCGAGGCGATCTTCCTCCGCAACCACGTGCTGTCCAGATTGGACATCGCCGCGAGCGCGACCGACGAGCGGCTCCGCCGGCGGCTGCTGACGTTCGTGTTCGTCGGCGGCGGCTACGCGGGCATCGAGGCGATGGCCGAGCTGGAGAGCATGGCCCGCTACGCGATCCGCAGCTACCCGCAGGTCTCGGCGAGGGACATGCGCTGGGTGCTGGTGGAGGCGATGGGCCGGATCATGCCCGAGGTCAGCCCGCCGATGAGCGAGTACACCAGGCAGCGGCTGGAGGAACGCGGCATCGAGGTGAAGCTGAACACCACCGCGAAGTCCTTCGTGGACGGACATGCGGTGCTCTCCGACGGAGACGAGTTCGACACCGACACCGTGGTGTGGACGGCGGGCGTCAAGCCGCATCCGATGCTGGAGGACAGCGACCTGCCGAGGGATGCCAAGGGCCGCCTCGAATGCACGGCCAAGCTCCAGGTCCGCGGCACCCACAACGCGTTCTCGGCCGGCGATTGCGCCGCGGTGCCGGACCTGACCAGCAGCGACCCGGACGCTCTGTGCAGCCCGTCGGCGCAGCACGCGGTCCGCCAGGCCAAGGTGTTGGCGGACAACCTCCTCGCGATGCTGCGCGGCGAGCCGCTCGTCAACTACAAGCACAAGTACGCGGGATCGGTGGCCGGGCTCGGCCTGTTCCAGGGCGCCGCCGAGGTCTACGGGATCAAGCTCAAGGGCTTCCCGGCGTGGTTGCTGCACCGCACCTACCACCTCGCGAAGATGCCGACCGCGTCCCACAAGGCGCGCATCCTCGGCGACTGGCTGCTGGAACTGCCGTTCCGCCGCCAGGTCGTCGCGCTCGGCGAACTGCACGACCCCCGCGCCGAGTTCGTCAAGGCGGCCAACACCCGCGGCCTCCCGAAACCCCACGGCCACGCCGTCTGACCCCGTGCCCGGCGCCGAGGAGTTCGTCCCGTCCAGGGCCCGGTTGCCCGGCCTGAGGGAAGCGGTTCAGGACTGCCGGGGCTGCGGCCTCTACCGCGACGCGACCCAGGCCGTTTTCGGCGCGGGACCGGAGACGGCGGAGGTCGTGGTGATCGGCGAGCAGCCCGGTGACCAGGAAGACCGGCGGGGCGTGCCGTTCGTCGGGCCTGCGGGCGGGATGCTGGACCGCGCGCTGGCGGAGGCCGGCATCCGGCGCGACGACGTCTACGTCACCAACACCACCAAGCACTTCAAGTTCGAGCGCACCAGCGGGAAGCGGCGAATCCACCGGAAGCCGTCCCAGGCCGAGGTCAACGCGTGCCGCCCGTGGCTGGATGCCGAACTGCGGGTCGTCGCGCCTCGGCTGGTGATCTGCCTCGGGGCGACCGCCGCGCAGGCGATGCTGGGCACCTCGTTCCGCATCACGAAGGAACGCGGCACCGTGCTGGACCTCCCGGACCGCGACGCCCACGTGCTCGCCACGATCCACCCGTCGGCGATCCTCCGCTCCGACGACAGGGAGGCGATGTACCAGGGGTTCGTCGCGGACCTGCGGGTGGCGGCGCGGGCCCTGCGCTCACTCGATGCCGGGTAGCGGGCTGACCCCGTGCTCCCACCGCACCAGGCGCTGCGCCTTGCCGGTGGCGACCCGCGGCACGTGGTCGAGCACCCGGACGATGCACGAGATGTCGAGCCGGGCGAGCAGCGCGGCCGCCAGCTCGCGCGCCAGGAGCTCGGTGTCGCCGTTCGGATCCCGCGGCTCGACCGCGACCCGCAGCTCCGGACGCGACCGGTCCCGGCGGTCCTCGACGATCAGGTAGTGCGGCGCCACCCGCCGATCGGCCAGCAGCACGGCCTCGATCTCCGACGGGAACACGTTGACACCGCGGATGACCACCATGTCGTCGGTGCGCCCCAGCACCCGGCTCATCCGGCGCAGCGTCCGCGGCGAACCGGGGGCGGGCCCGCTCAGCGACGCCACATCGCCGGTCCGGTAGCGCAGCAGCGGGGTGCCGGACTTCGTCAAGGTCGTGAACACGAGCTCGCCGACCTCGCCGTCGGGCAGCGGCTCGCCGTCCGGGCCGACGACCTCGGGGAAGAAGTGGTCCTCGGCGATGTTCAGCAAGCCCCCGGAGTCCAGCGACTCGCAAGCGACGCCCGGCCCGATCACCTCGGCGAGCCCGTACACGTTGAGCGCCCGCAACCCCAGGAGCCCCTCGATGCCCTGCCGCATCTCCTCGGTCCAGGGCTCGGCGCCGAACAGGCCCACCCGCAGCGACAGCTGATCGGCGGTGATCCCGGTCGAAGCGAGCGCCTCGCCGAGGTAGGTCGCGTACGACGGTGTGCAGCACAACACGTCAGGACGCAGATCGAGCAACAACCGCAGCTGCCGATCAGTCGCGCCGCTGGACACCGGGAGCACGGTCGCACCCAGCCGCGTCGCCCCGTGATGGACGCCGAGCCCGCCGGTGAACAGGCCGTACCCGTAGGCGCAGTGCACGACGCTGCGCCGCGTCACGCCGGCGCCGCCCAGTGCCCGGGCCATGACCTGCGTCCACACCTCGATGTCATGCGCGGTGTAGGGCACCAGGGTCGGCCGGCCCATCGTGCCGGACGTGCCGTGCACGCAGACGATGTCGTCCTCGGCCGCCGAGCGAAGCCCGAACGGGTATTGATCCCAGAAGTCCTGCTTCGAGACGAGCGGCAGCCGGTGCAGGTCTTCGAGCCGCACGTCGGAGCCGGCCGAGACGCCGCGCTCCCGAAGCCGCCCGGCCTGCAGGCCCCCGGCGGCCAACAGCCGGTCGACCAACTGCCGCAACCGTCGTTCCTGCAGCTCACGACGTTGCTCGGGGGTCACGCCCTCGGCCTCGGGAGCCACCAGCGGAGGATGCACGCGCTGTGCTGTCGCCACGACCCACGGTGTAGCAGCTCGACCGAGCCCGTGGGTAGATCCAACAGGGGGGACCCCCCCTGAAAACCCCTCCGGAGCCTGTTGTACTGTTATGGCACACGAGATGAGCGGGGCGGAAACGAACCGAACACCTCGGGAAAACAGAACGAGGGGCTGTGGCGCAGCTGGTAGCGCACTTGACTGGCAGTCAAGGGGTCACGGGTTCGAATCCCGTCAGCTCCACTCGATCGAAGGCGCATCCTGCTCGGCGGGGTGCGCCTTCGCTGTTCTTCGATCTCGTCATTTTTCCTGAGGGTGCGACCCCCAGGTCCTGCCCGGGGTGGTCCCCGGACCCCCCATCTCTGTGGTTGCGGATTCGAGGGCCGGACCACTGCGAAATGCCAGTCGATCGGCGGGCGGGTCACGCGGCACGGAGCTGAGGATCGACGCGGGTGCTCGTAGCCGAGCTTGTTCACGACCTCGGTCACCCTGTTGTCGCTGTGACCGACCAGCCGAGAGATGTTTTCAATCCGAGTGCCCGAGTCGGACATGTCGTCGAGGCGCTTGATGATGTTGAGCCCGGAGGTCCGTAAGATCCGGCACCGCAGCGTGGCGCGGTGCGCGAGGAGGCCGGATGTCCGTTGTGGATGAAGTAGGCCATCGGGCACTCACATGCCATCCCGAAGGCGTAGAGCCGGCCACGCATCGCTTCATCTACCAAGACGGCGAGGTAGTGCACCACGTGCTTGCCGCAGATTGTCGGCGGCTCGATCATGCCGCCGACAGCCTGACTCGGCGTTAGCTCGGTGAGAAGCTGCTCAAGGGTTAGTCCGGCACTAGCGGTGCTGGTTCAGTGCTTGCGGACCGCGCGGACTACGACGTACAGCACTGCGATGACAACGGCCAGGGTAGCGGCGATCACAGCGATCTCGACGATGTTGATGTTTTCAACGCTGAACATGCCTCACATTGTTCAACATCGCCAAGACCACGGGACATACCCCTGAACAGGGTATGCCCCGCCGCGTCGTTGAATCAGGGTTTGATCTGCTTGCGGTCCCGGGCCCAGCCGATCGCGGCGGTGGCGATGAAGAGCACGCCGCCGATCACGGCGAGCCAGAGCAGCCCCTTGATGACGAAGCCCCTTCGAGCGCCGGCCGCGCGCAGGTGTGGGCGTCCTCGTGCTCGTTGAGCTCTTGGCGGTCGCGGATCTCCACGCCGCAGTGGTAGCAGGACCGGGAGAGGCGTTCGAGCTGCTGGTGACGCGTCTCGCCCGGTCGGCGCTCCATGTGCGGACGCCATGCTGACGGCAACCCCATCGCGGGTCACCGCTCTGGCTTCTTCGAGCGACCGGCAATCAACCAGCCAACGAACAGCGGACCGAAGATCAGCGCCCACAGCAACAGTCCAAGTAGGACACCCAGAGTTCCTTGCATCTCCGAACTGTCGCCCCGGCGGCCAGCGATACTTTGCCACCGGGGCAAACACTCGATCGGGCTATACGTGCAGGTCAGCCCGGTAGGCCATGCCGCGAAGCTCTCGGCCAACTGCGTCCCGCTTGGCTTTGGCGACCAGCTCGGCGAGCGTGGAGCATGTGAACGGGTGCCGATGTACGTGCTCTGGTGAGATCTGCTCGGCCCGTCGAAGCATCATCACCGCGGCGTCGCGCTGCTTTGGCAGCCGCGCGAGTGCGCGCCCGTACTCCCGCCAGTAGACCGCCTGTCGCGCTCGAACCGTCAGCGCGTCGGCGTTCACTGACTCGGCGATCGCCGCGGCCTCGATATGGTCGGCGACCTCCAGCGCCCCCTGCATTCGCCACACCGCGACGTTGGAAGGGCCGAAACCGAAGCCCAGCAGGTTGGTTTCGCCGGTCCGGTCAGCGAGCTCGGCAGCGTGCTCAAGCGCCGCCGATCGCTCCGCCTGGTCCTTCCGGGCAGCCGAAACCAACGACGACGCCAGGGTCAGCGAACCGGCTAGCTGTAGCTCCTCGGTGGTGACCAACGGCAACTCCACGGCCGCGAGCGTTCGCGCGGCGAGATCGAAAGCGCCGGCCGACAACAGCCCGAGCGCCGTTCCATACGCACTCACCCCGAGCGAAACCGGTTCGTCGAGCCGCTCGGCGGCCTGCCGCGCGAACGTTGCCGCCTGCCACGACAAGTCCATCGGGGCACCGACCGTCACCAACCACGCCTGCGTGCCCTGCATGTGAGCTAGCGCCAGCAACCGAAGCACCTCCGGTTCGCCGTGGCGTGTGTTCGCGGTCGTATGCAGGTCGCGAATCAAGGACGGCAGAGCAGCGCCTACGCGGGTGTTGTCGGCGTCATTCAGTGCGGCAAGGACCTGCTGAACCCGCGTCGCGAGATGCTCGGTCGGCTGGACCTCACCCCGGGGCTCGTCGAGGCTCACCGCGAGCAACGCCAGCCGGATCTCCGCCAGCGCCAGATCATCACCACGTTCGAGCGGGCCCGCCAGTGCGGTGCCCGTCAGCTCGCTCGGTGCGACTTCCAGCGCATTTGCCAGAGCCACGACCAGCGACCGCCGGTCGAGCGCGCGCTCGCCAGACTCCAGGCGCGAAAGGTATGACGCGGAAATGCCTGCCAGACCAGCGATAACCGTCAGCGATTTGCCGCGAGCCTTGCGGATCTCGCGGAGCTTCTTCCCGATTGCCTCAGCCATGGGGACCTACTTCGCGGAGTTGACCTCTTCGCGCGCCCCCGGCCCGTCGACCGGGGGGACCTCCGCGAAGAGGTGCCCACCAGGGTAGCGACAGCCGGGCCGAGTGACGAGAGGCTGATCTCCCCACCGACGCTTCACAGCGGTGAGGCGTCACCTTTGTCACCTTGTCACCGGACGGTCGGTGACCTGCATAAGCACGGCGACACTCGCGGTCTTGCGGTGTCACTTCGAGTGCTAAGCGGCTTCCGGCTCCTGTGGTCGTTACCTATCGTTCTGGCCAACCAATGCGGTCTCCGGGCTTCTCATGAGGAGCTGAGATGGCCTGTGGGCGCCGTTCCAGGGGCGGCAAGGGTTTGGGCGGGGGAGCAGGACGAAGAAGGCTGGAACATTGGGTGATTTGCCCGATTTCCCAAGGTTTCGGCCTTCGGTGTGCGCCGGGAAAACGCTTGGTTGATCCCAAGATGGATGTGGACCTGGCGTGGACCACCTGTGGACCGCGAAGCCAGCGACGGGTGCGAAACGCGCAGGTCGCCGCAACGGAGGCGAACACGGATCGGGGCCCTTCCCGGAGTCGGGCTGCTGCTATCCAGCGGGATCGCGTCAGCAGACCAGGACACCACCACGTACGTGCTACGAACCTACGATGCGGATGGCCACTTGGTGTCCGTCGTCGGCGATACCAGCGGAACGGCCGATGTCGCATGCAGCAGCAGTCTCGAATACCCGCACTACGGATATGAAGCGGGTTTCGTCGCTCCGATTCAGGGGCCGATCGGCAACGGGGACACCCCGCTGGTGCCCGTGACCACGCCCTAACGCAGGGAGGCTGCGATCATGGAGATTAGGCCCGTAGATGAGCGGGATGTGACGAGCGAGGATGATCATCCTGTCTTTCGGGTGTACCTGTGGTCGCAGCCCTTCTCCAATGTCCACGTTCCTCCGGAACGGGTTGGCTGGTGGAACTACTCCCATGAGCTCACAGGGTGCGACGTGCACCAAGCAATTGCGTGGGCACAGGACAACCTCGCCGAAGCCGGCCAGTACACCTTGTATGTGTGCTATCGGAGGGAGGGCGGCGACTTGACCGCAATCCGGATCGCAGGCAAGGATCCGACACAGATCGACGCGTAGCGTCCTGCCGATCCGAACTCCGTTGGAGCGTCAAAGCGTTCGGGGTGGGTGCTGCAGAAGTCCCGCCGTGGCCAGGATTCGTACCGCCGCTGGCGCTACCGGCGGTGTGGGTTCGGCGCGATGCAGGCGTACGGTGCTCTCAAGGAGGGTGTGAATGCGACACGAGACCACCGTGGCCATCGCCGCATCCCCAGCTGTGGTGTGGGCTCTGCTGGCGGACGTGCCGAACTGGCCCGAGTGGACGCCCACCGCGACCTCGATCGCGGCGTTGGACGGGGAACTGCGGGTTGGCCACCGGTTCCTGGTCAAGCAGCCGGGGGTTGCCGCCGCCGTTTGGGACGTCATCGCGGTCGAGCCGGGGGTTTCGTTCGATTGGGCGACCCGGTTCGGGGGTGGGCGGATGGTCGCCGCGCACCGGATCGAGGCCACCGACTCGGGCAGCGAGGTGCGGTTGCGGATCGACTTCACCGGCGGGTTCGCCTGGCTGCTCACGCCGGTGGTGGCGGGCCGCATCCGCCGGTTCGTCGAGTCCGAGGCCGCGGCTCTGAAGCGGACCTGCGAAGCACCCGGCCGCTGACCAGTAGTCCACTGTGGTCGCTGCTGGTGGCTTTTCCGCAGGCCTCCGACAAATGGCCTGAACTGCCACAACGTCGTCTGGGACGTGGCCGGTCCGCCGAAGTGGTAGACACGCTGACGTGCCGAAACGCGACTACTACAACGACCCCGATGCCCCGGCGGCCAACAGCATCGTCGTGGCGGTCGCTGCCTTCGTCCAGGACGACACGGGTCGAGTCCTGATGATCCGCCGAACCGACAACGACCAGTACGCCATCCCCGGCGGCGCGCAGGACATCGGCGAGACGGTGGCGCAGGCGGCGGTCCGCGAGACGGCCGAAGAAACCGGCATCGACATCGCGATCACCGGGCTGATCGGCGTCTACTCCGATCCCAGGCACGTCATCGCCTACGACGACGGAGAAGTTCGCCAGGAGTTCTCCGTCTGCTTCCGCGCCCGCCCCATCGGCGGAACACCCCGCACCAGCGGCGAAAGCAAAGGGGTCCACTGGATTGCCCCCGCAGACATCGCCGCGCTCAACATCGGCCAGGCCAACCGCCTCCGCATCGAGCACGGCTTGCAGCAGCGCGCTGAGCCTTATATCGGCTGATCAGCGGAAGCGAGCGAGTAGGGCTGCAACAGAGGGGATCCGGCCCGGGACTGCCTATTCCCGACACTGAGTCGCCCGCTGCAAGCTGATCGAGCCGAGAAAGCGTCCGGGGCGCGGATATCCCGTCGGGTACGACCAGAGTACTTCTGAACGAGGCTCTCAGATCGCCGTAGATCGCACCCTTTCCAGGGATGCGTTGTGTAACGATGGCGATGGAAAGGTGCGACGCAGTTGTTCTCCTCGCCAACGCCGTACCGAGCTTCGAACACCACAACGGGGAGGATGGACGCATGATCGGTGACCGGTGGGGCGTGAGCGACAGCGAGATCCGGCGCTCCTACCCGTGCGACGACTACGTCACCTCACCCGCGCTGAAGGCGTGGCGGGGTGTGAGTGTCGAGGCGCCTGCCGAAGCGGTGTGGCCGTGGGTCGCGCAAGTAAGGCTCGCGCCGTACTCGTACGACTGGATCGACAACCTCGGCCGCCGCTCCCCTCGCGAGTTGGTGGGTCTTCCCGTGCCGCAAGTCGGAGAAAGGTTCACTGCCGCTGGCGGGCGCAGACTGGGCCGGATCGTCTCGGTCGACGCGGGGAAGCAGTTGACGGGCACCATCATGGGCGCCTTCATGTCCTACGTCCTAGTGCCCCAGGACAACGACGCGACGCGCCTTCTGCTCAAGGTCGTCATGCAAACCAGCCGCTGGGTGGCTGTCGGGTTGTCCGTCGGTGATCTGATCATGGCTCGACGGCAGTTGCTGAACCTGAAGCGGCTCGCCGAGCAGCACCAGCACTGAGCTGCGGGCTGGTGTTCGCCGTCGGCGGGGCTGTATTCGCCGCCGGATGCGACGCGGCGAGTCGGCCGAGGGTGGCCTCGATGTCGTTGAGGTGCCTGATGTTGAGCCGGGAGTTCCGTAAGATCCGGCACTGCAGCGTGATGTGGTGCGCGAGGAGGCCGGATGTCCGTTGTCGCCAAGCCTGTTCCCACAAGTGCATGGGGGCCTCGGGTCGCGCTCTCCCAGCTGCTGCACCCGCCGCGGTTGCGCCGTCCGCGTGCCGACCACGGCCTGTTCGGTCCGGGTTCGGCGGTCTGGGAGGTGTGGCTTTACCCCACGGCCTACATCGCACCCTTGCGCGCGGCGATCGTGCAGATGTTCCAGCCCGCGACGGCGGCGGGAGTTTCGCAGAACAGCGTCTATCAACGCGACCCGCTCGGGCGGCTGCGGCGTACCGCCGGTTACTTCATCACGGTGGTGTTCGGCGACGGCCGATCGGTGGTCACGGCTGCCGATCGGCTGCGCCGGGTGCATGACCGAGTCACCGGGCACGATCCGGTCAGCGGCATTCGATATGCCGCCAACGAACCGGAAAATCAGCTATGGGTGCACATGACGACGTGGCACTCGGTGTTGTACTGCTACGAACGCTATGGACCGGGGCCCCTGGCCCCCGAACGGGAGCGGGAGTTCTGGCGGGGGTGCCAGATCAGCTCCGAATTGCAGGGCCTTGATCCCGCCGAGGTCCCGGGGTCGCGAACCGAGGTGCGGGAGTACTTCGCTTCCATGCGACCGCGAATGTGCGTTTCGGAGGATGCTCGCGAGATCATCGACTGGCTGCTCAAACCCACCTCATCCGAATTGAGGCTGCTCAAGCCAGTGCTCGTGCTGCTCGCAAGGGCCGCCGCCGCCACGCTGCCGGCCTACATGCGTGAGCTCGGCGGCTTCAACCGCTCGCGAGTTGTGGACGGCGCCGTCGCGCCCGTGGTCCGCATGGCGAGCCGCGTCATGACCCTGCGGCCGCTGCGCCGCATTGGCGCGGCGGTCAGCCCCGAGGCCTACGCCCTCCGCGTTGCTGCCGCATCCGGCCCGGCCCCGAGCCGGAACACGACCGTCACCGTTGCCGAAGCCCGTAGGCAACTCGCCGACGAACCTGGTGACGGCGCCACATAACAAGATCGCTTTACGCGCAACCCGAAGCGGCCGTCACCGTCTTACTGGTGTGACGGTCGTTTGGCAAAGCTGGGGGCACGTGGTCCTTGCGTCGATGCTCGCGTTGCCGGTGTTGGCGCTAGCCGTCTTCGCCCTGGCGCGGTGGCGGACGTGGGGCGGAACAGCGCCGGGCACGGCGTTGCGTCGATCTTTGTCCGAGGTGGGCGCCATCGCCGGAACATTGCCCTGGCTGTGGATGGTGCTCACACCGACATCCGGTGCGCGGGGCGTGTCGCTGATCCCGCTGCAGGACCTGGTTGCGCTGCTCGACGCACGCGTGGCAACCGTGGTCGTTCAGGTCGGAGGCAACCTGTTGGTGCTCGCCGCTTTTGGCGCATTCGTTCCTGTCCGGTTCGCCGCTTTGGCTCGGCTGCACCGGGTGGCTGCTGCTTCGGCAGGAGTGTCGGCGACGATCGAATTGCTGCAGTACGTGCTCGATCTCGGTCGGGTCAGCTCCGTGGACGACGTGCTCATGAACACCGCAGGCGCGACGATCGCCGCGCTGCTCACTCGCCGTTGGTGGGCGAAGTAGGCAACCGCCATCGGTCGGTTGCTCGGCATCAACGGGTCTGCGCGGATGAGTTCGAGGACGGCGTCGACGTGGCCGTCGACCATCCGTGCGCCGCACATCGGCATACCCAGGTGCACTCGTCAGGCAGGCACCCGGTCATGGGCAGTGCGGCCGCGAAGGCCGCGTCCATGCGGGGCGCATCCAGCATGACGGCGCGGGGCCGTCGGTGACGCCGGTCGGGGAAGGCCAACGACGGCGCTCGCGTCCGGCTGCTGTTCGGCGACCCGGCGATACTCAGCTGGGTGATGTGCGTGCTGGTGGCCAACGGTGTCGCCGCGCCGGGCGTGTGTGAATGGCGGGTCCGGAACGGCCGGACACCGGCAGCATGCGAAGGGGAATGCTCATGAGATTCACCGGACGAGCAGCGCGAGGCGGAGTCGTTGTCGCCGCCGCCACCGCGTTGGTGCTGGCCGCGCCGGCCGCGGCGAGCACGAGCGGCGTCACTGCGCGGGAAGGCGCCTGCGCCATGGGGCAAACGCTGTGCAACACCACCTACGGCACCGGCAACAGCGTCAAGCAGATCGTGGCTTGGCGGAACACGAATGTGACAGCAGAGATCGGATTCTTCGAGATCTTCGGACCGGGCACTTACAAGGTGACCGGTCCCACCAACCGGGAACAGGACCACACCTTCCAGGTCAACGCGAACTTCCCGCGAGGCTCGCTGCTCTGCGTGACCTTCTGGGGGAAGAACGCCAACGGCTCCTTTACCAAATACGGCGGCAAGAACGGCAACGCCTGCACTTCAACCCCCATCGGCTGACCGCGGCCGGATCCGGGAACAAGCGGCTTGAGCGTTCCCGGCCGCCATGACACCCCCGGCCGGCCTCGGCACCGTGGCTGCCGCATACCAGTGCGGCAGCCACGGCGCGGGCCGCACTGACCGAAACGGCATTGCGGGTGTGGGGAGCTGGCTTCTGGCCTGCCCGCGTCGAAGCGGTGATAGCCCTTGCCGCACAACGCCTTCGGCTCGGATGTGGGCTTTTGCCGTGTCCGGAAGGAGAAGGCGACCCCTGGTTGGGTGGATTGACGTCGGTGAGCTGGGGTTTTGCCGGTGGCGGTGGCGCGTCAGGGGTGGCGTCAGGGCTGTGACCGTTCGGTGTCAGGTCTGCCGGTGATCGTGGTTGTCATGACAGCCACGACTCCTCAGGAGGCCACCGCCATGCAGACCTTCGACACCCCTCGCCCGATCTCCGCGACCGTCGACATCACCTTCGGGAACATCCGGTTCGTCGCCGGCGATCGTGCCGACACCGTCGTCGAGGTTCGGCCGATCGACCCGTCGTGGGAGCTCGACGTCAAGGCCGCCGATCAGACCGACATCGAGTTCGCCAACGGGAAGCTCGTGGTCAAGCAGCCGAAGCTGCGCAACCTGTGGACCACCAAGTACGGCACGGTGGAGGTGCTTGTCGAGCTGCCGACCGGGTCGGACGTGCGGGGTGACACCGCGAACGGCGGGTTCCTCGTCGAGGGCGCGGTCGGCTCGTGCCAGCTGAAGACCCCCACCGGGGACATCCAGGTCGAGCAGGCCACCGGCGCTCGGCTGCGGACCACCGCCGGCAAGATCAGCGTGGACCGCGTGACCGGCCAGGCCGACGTCAGCGGGAACGGGGAGATCCGGCTCCGGCAGGTCGGCGGCGGCGCGGTGGTCAAGAACATCGGCGGCGACACCTGGGTCGGCGCGGTCGCCGGCGACCTGCGGGTCAGCTCGTCCAACGGCGCCATCACCGTCGACGTGGCACGTGGCGAGGTCGACGCCAAGACCGCCTGCGGCGACATCCGCGTCGGCGAGCTCGGCAGCGGCGCGGTCGACCTGTACACCCCCACCGGCGTGGTGGAGGTCGGCGTCCCCCAGGGCACCGCTGTCCGATTGGACGCGCATACCTCGGTCGGCCGGGTGCGCAACGACCTGGCGGTCTCCGAGCAGACCGACCGAACCGTCAAGGTGCGCGCCCGCAGCCACGGCGGCGACATCATCGTCCGCCGCGCCTGACGCCCTCGCGCCCCTTCGTCCCCTGCCGTGATGGCACCGCCGTGCCCGAAATCGACACCGAAAAGGACAGAACAGATGACCACCACCCGGGACTACCAGGCCGCGGAGCAGCTCCTCCGTCGAGCCGCCCGCCCCGGCGAGCTCGTCGTCGGCGACAAGATCAGGCCGCAGTGGATCGACGGGGGAGACCGTTTCTGGTACGGGGTGAGCACTGGGGCCGGCAAGCGGTTCGTGCTGGTCGACCCGGCGGCGGGCACCCGCGAGCCGGCTTTCGACCACGCCCGGCTCGCCGCCGCGCTGGCCGCGGCCTCCGGGCAGCAGGTCGACCCCGAGGCGTTGCCGTTCCGGGCCATCGAGCCGAGCGGGAACGCCGTGGAGTTCGACGCGTTCGGCGAACGTTGGCGCTGCCTCCTGGACAGCTACGCCTGCGAGCGGGCCGAGGGCACGCCGCCGGGCAACCCGCTGGAGGTGCCGTCACCCGACAAGAAGTTCGCGGTGTTCCAGCGGGGGCACGACCTGTGGGCGCGCTCCCTTTCCGATGGCCGCGAGTGGGCGCTGACCACCGACGGCGAGCCCGCCTACCAGTACGGCTCCGGCCCGGACTGCACGCGCAACCCCACGCTGCTGCGCAAGTTCGGCCTGCCGCACCTGCCGCCGGCCGTGGCCTGGTCGCCCGACTCGACGCGCGTGCTGGCGCACCGGACCGATGAGCGCGGCGTCCGGCAGACCCACCTGGTCGAGGCCAGGCCCGCCGACGGCCGCGCCCCGGTGTTGCGCACCCAGCGGTACGCCTACGCCGGGGACGAGAACATGCCGCGGGCCGAGCTGGTCGTGCTGGACGTCGCCGAGGGCACGGTGATCCGCGCGCAGGCCGAGCCGCTGCTCATGGCGCAGCTGTCGCCGATCACGATCAAGTGGGCTTGGTGGGCGGACGACGGCTCGGCGGTGTACTACCTCGGCCAGCCCCGCGACCTGCACACGCTCACCCTGCACCGGCTGGACCCGGCCACCGGTGCGGTCACCACCGTGCTCAGCGAGACCGGGGCCACCCGCGTGGAGCCCAACCAGTGGATGACCGCGGAGCCGATCGTGCGGGTGCTGGCCGACGAGGTGCTGTGGTACTCGCAGCGGGACGGCTGGGGCCACCTGTACCGGTACGACCTGCACACCGGCGCCCTGCTCGGACAGGTCACCTCCGGGCAGTGGGCGGTGCGGCAGATCCTGCACGTCGACGAGGCCGAGCGGGTGGTGTACTTCACCGCCTCCGGGCTGGTCGCGGAGGACCCGTACCGGCGCACGGTGTGCCGGGCGAACCTGGACGGCACCGGCTTCGCCAAGGTCACCGACGACGCGCTGGACCACATCGTGACGGCGCCGGACACCATGGCGTACTTCGTCGACTCGGCGTCCACTGTCGACACTCCTCCGGTGTCCAGCGTCCGGGACTGGACCGGGCGGGTGCTGGTCGAGTTGGAGCGCGCCGACATCGGCAAGCTCACCGCCATCGGCTGGACGCCGCCGG
The DNA here is from genome assembly GCF_053605825.1 of Saccharopolyspora sp. NPDC003752. NCBI lineage: Bacteria > Bacillati > Actinomycetota > Actinomycetes > Pseudonocardiales > Pseudonocardiaceae > Saccharopolyspora > Saccharopolyspora sp. NPDC003752. The sequence goes on from NZ_JBSGJZ010000039.1 coordinate 24,345, forward strand.
AACGCTTCCGCGTCAAGGCGGCCGACGGGGTGACGGACATCTACGGCGTGCTGTACCGGCCGAGGGGGTTCGATCCCGCGCAGCGCTACCCGGTGGTGGACAGCGTGTACCCCGGCCCGCACCTCACCCGGGTCGACCCGTGCTTCGACCCCGGCGGGATGGGCGCCGACGCGGAACCCATCGCGGCGCTGGGCTTCGTGGTGGTCGCGGTGGACGGGCGGGGCACCCCGGGGCGGAGCAAGGCCTTCCACGACGCCTCCTACGGCCACCTGGCCGACGCGGGCTGCCTGGCCGACCACGTCGCGGCTCTGCGGCAGCTGGCCGAAACCCGGCCGTGGATGGACCTGGACCGGGTGGGCGCGTTCGGCCACTCCGGAGGCGGGTTCGCCACCGTGCGGGCGATGCTGGACTTCCCCGAGGTCTACAAGGCCGGCGTCGCCCTCGCCGGCTCGCACGACCCGCGCTACTTCACCCTGGGCTACGCGGAGGCCTACGACGGCGCGGACAACCCCGGGGCATGGGCTCGCGCGTCCAATGTGGACATCGCCGACCGGTTGGCGGGCAAGCTGCTGCTCATCCACGGCGAGATGGACGACCAGGTCCACCCGGTCCACACGCTGCGGCTGGCCGACCGGCTCATCGCCGCAGGCAAGGACTTCGAGCTGCTCATCGTGCCCGGGGCCGAGCACCTGTTCATCGACTGCCTGCAATACGTCCGCACGCGCGGCTGGGACTTCCTGGTGCGCGAGCTGCTGGGCACGCAGCCGCCCGCCTACCGCCCCGCCCCCATCTCCATCGACCCTGAGTTGCTCGGCGAGCTCTTCGCCTGAGCCGAAAACCCGATCCCCACCAGCGATCGCGGACACCGGGCCGAGCAGGCAGATTGCCTGCTCGGCCCGCTGTGCGCGCTCAGGCGGGCGCGCACGCCGTGTCAGGAGTCGTGTCAGGCCGACGGCAGGTCGGTGTCAGGTCGGCCGATGACAGTGATCGCATGACGGAATCAGCGATCACGGCTTCCGGGCTGCGGAAGTCCTACCAGGACAAGATCGTGCTCGACGGCATAGATCTGAACGTCCGTGCGGGCACGGTCTTCTCCCTGCTCGGACCGAATGGGGCGGGCAAGACCACGACGGTGAACGTGCTGACCACGTTGGCGAAGGCCGACGGTGGGACGGTCCGCGTGGCCGGGCACGACGTCGCGACCGAGGCCGGGGCGGTGCGCGCGGCGATCGGGGTCACCGGCCAGTTCGCGGCGGTGGACGAGCTGCTGACGGGGCAGGAGAACCTGCAGCTGATGGTGGACCTGAACCGGGTCCCCACCGGCGGCGGCAAGCGGATCGTCGCGGAGCTGCTGGAACGCTTCGACCTGGTCGAGTCGGCGCAGAAGCCCGCGTCGACCTATTCCGGGGGCATGCGCCGGAAGCTCGACCTGGCGATGACGCTCGTCGGCAACCCGCGGATCATCTTCCTGGACGAGCCGACGACGGGCCTGGACCCCCGCAGCCGCCGCACGATGTGGTCGATCATCCGCGAGCTGGTGGGCGAGGGCGTGACCATCTTCCTCACCACCCAGTACCTCGAAGAAGCCGACCAGCTCGCCGACCGGATCGCGGTGCTCGACCAGGGCCGCCTCGTCGCCCAGGGCACACCCGACGACCTCAAGCGCCAGATCCCCGGCACGCACGTCCGGCTCCGGTTCACCACCGTCGCCGAACTCGACGCGGCCGCGCGGATCATCGCCGGCGCCACGCGGGACGACGAGGCACTGACCCTGCGGGTTCCCAGCGACGGCGGGACGAAGTCGTTGCGGGCCCTGCTGGACGGGCTCGACGAGCACGCGCTCAGCGCCGAATCCTTCACCGTGCACACGCCGGACCTCGATGACGTCTTCCTCGCCCTCACGGGCCACACCACGGAGGTGGTCGCGAAATGAAGTCCCACTCGATGGTGATGTTGCGCCGCAACTTCAAGCACATCGCCCGGAATCCGACCTCGGTGTTCAACGCGGTCCTGATGCCGGTCGTGGTCATGCTGATGTTCGTGTACATGTTCGGCGATGCCTTCAGCGTCGGCGTCGACTACATCGACTACGCGACGCCGGGCATGCTCCTGCTGGCCGTCTGCTACGGGCTGGGGTCCGTGGCGACGTCGGTGAACTCCGACATGACCAAGGGCATCATCAACCGCTTCAAGGTCATGGACGTCCCCCGCGGTGCGGTGCTGACCGGTCACGTCGTCGCCAGCCTGCTGACCAACCTGGTCGCCATCGCGGCGATCATCGGAGTCGCCTTCCTGCTGGGATTCAGCCCGTCGGCGAGCCTCCTCGACTGGCTCGGCGTGGTCGGTGTCGTCGCGCTGCTCGGTTTCGCGACCGGTTGGCTGACGGTCGCCTTGGGATTGGCGGCGAAGTCCCCGGAAACGGCGGGTCTGGCGTCGGTGCCGCTGGTCATGCTCCCGTTCTTCAGCAGCGCGATCGTGCCGGCGGAGAAGATGGGGCCCGGACTCCGGGAATTCGCGGAGTACCAGCCCTTCACGCCGATCATCGAAACCCTGCGCGGGCTGCTCGACGGCGCGCCGGCCACCGGCGACCTGATCGCCGCCCTCGCCTGGTGCGCCGGGATCGCCCTCGTCGGCTACCTGTGGGCGACCGCCACGTTCAAGAAGCGAGCGTGACCGCGACCAGCTCGCGCCAGCTCGCCTGCGCACCTTCCTGCGTCGCCTCGGTGAACCGCGCGTCACCGAGGCGACTTCGCGCGGCCTGCTCGATCCGGCCCACATCCGGTTGGGAACGATCCGGCAGACCGCGCACGCCGGCGCTCGCCGCGATCAGGCGCGCGGCTTGCTCGTACCCCTCCTGACGCAGCGCCAGGTCCGCGATCCCCACGATCACCTGCGCGATCCCGAGCGCGGTCCCCGCCTCGGACGCCGCCTGGACGGCTGCGGCGCGGTGTTCGCGGGCCTCGTCGAAATCCTCGGCGAGGTAACCGAGCAGGTCGTGCCGCATCACGCGGATGCTCGCCCGCTCGGCGTTGTCACCCAGCATCGCCATCGCGACGTCGAGTTGCCGGCGTGCCTGCTCGGCGTCGCCGCTCCAGCGGGCGAGCTGCGCCTTCGACAGGGCCAGCTCGGTCAGCGCCCCCGGCCAGGCGACCCGTTCCGCGGACCGCTGTGCCTCTGCCATGGCAGCCGCGCTCGACTCCTCGTCCCCCGCCAGCCAGTACAACTGGGCCTGCCGCGACCGCATCGGCACCACGTCCTCGGCGGCGCCGACCTCGGCGACGACCGCGATCGCCTGCTCGTAGTACGTGCACGCGGTGGCGAACTCGCCGCGCACCGCGATTCGGTCCGCCAGCTCGGTCAAGGCGAACGAAGTCCCCCACCGTTCGCCCAGCGCGCGGAACTCGGTGAGCGCCGTCTCGAGATGAGCATCCGCATCCCGGTCGCCGTGGCCGAGGATGATCCGCATCTTGCCCAGCTGCAGCCGGGCAAGAGCGCGCGCCCACGGATCCTCGTCGGTGAGCAGCGGTTCCCACGCGGGAACGTACGCGTCCGGCGTTCGCACCAGGCGCTCCAGCGCGGCGACGAGCCCCACCGCCGGGTGATGGATCTGGACGCGTCGGCTGATCTCGTGAACCTCGTGGATCCAGTCCGCCGCCTGGAACTGGTCGCTCTCCCGCCCGGAGGTCATGAACCCCGTGGCAAGCGCGTACACGATGGCCCGGATCTCGTCGGCCACCTCGCCGGGCATGGCGATCGCCGCCATGACCAGCTCGTTGCCCTCGACCTTGTGCCCGCCGAGCCACCAGTACCAGCCGGCGGTAGCGGCGAGCCGCATCGCGCCGTCCGCCTCGCCGGCGGCGAGCGCACCGCGCATCGCGGCGCCGATGTTGTCGTGCTCGGCTTCGAGCGTGGCGAGCCATTCCAATTGCTCGGCGCGGCGAAGGTGCGGCTCCGCGATCCCGGTGAATTCGGTGAAGTACGCGAGATGCGCACGGCGCGTCAGATCCGATTCCCCCGCCTCCGCGAGGCGCTGCTCGGCGTATTCCTTGATCGTGCCGAGCATCCGGTAGCGCGGCGCCCGGTCGCCCTCGGTGACCACCAGCGACTTCTCGGTCAGCGCGGTCAGCAGGTCGAGCACCTCGCCAGGCTCGACCGCATTGCCTGCGCAGACCTGCTCGGCCGCTTCCAGGCTCGCGCCACCGGCGAACACCGAGAGCCTGCACAGGACCAATCGTTCGGCGTCGGTGAGCAGCTCCCAGCTCCAGTCGATCACCGCGCGCAGCGTCCGGTGCCGGGGCAGCGCGGTCCGGCTGCCGCCGGTCAGCAGGCGGAACCGGTCGTCGAGCCGATTGGCGAGCTGATCGAGGGACATGGTGCGCAACCTGGCCGCGGCGAGTTCGATCGCCAGCGGCATCCCGTCCAGCGCCTGGCAGATGCGCGCCATGGTCGACATCGTGCGGGCGTCGATCGCGAGGTCCTTGCGCACCGCGCCGGCTCGGTCCCGCAGCAGCCGGATGGCCGGAGCGGACTCGATCTCCCCGGGATCGGCGTCTTCCGCGGGGAGGACCAACGGCGCGACCTGCCACAGCGCCTCACCGGTGATGCCGAGGGATTCCCTGCTCGTCGCGAGGATCCGCAGCCGCCGGCACTCGCCGAGCACTCGATGGGCGAATACCGCGGCGGATTCGATCACGTGCTCGCAGTTGTCCAGGACCAGCAACATCTCCCGCTCGCGGAGCGCGGCGATGACCCGATCTGTCGGCTCCGCGTCCGGTGCATCGCCGAGCAGCGCATCCCGCAGTTTGAGCGCGGCGAGCGTCGCTTGCGCCACGTCACCGTCGGGACCGATGGCCGCGAGTTCGACCAGCCAGGCCCCGTCCGGCAGGTCGCCGAGCAGCGTGCGCGCGGTTTCCGCGGCCAGCCGGGTCTTCCCCGAGCCGCCCGGCCCGATCAGGGTGGTGAGCCGGTGTTCGGTGCTGAGTTCGCGGACCGCGGCGACATCGGCGTCCTTGCCGACGTAGCTGGTCAGCTCGGCGCGCAGATTGGTCTTCCGGCCCTCCTCCGGCCGCCCCAACTCGCCCCGCAGCAGCGCGACGTGCAATCCGGAGAGCTCCGGTGAGGGGTCGACGCCCAGCTCGTCGGCCAGGGTTTGCCTCGTGCGCTCGTACACGAGCAGCGCCTCGGTGTCGCGGCCGGTCGCGACGAGGGCGCGCATCAACGCGGCGACGAGCCGTTCCCGCACCGGATGCGCGGCCACCAGGTCGGTCAGTTCCGTGACCAGCTCCGCGCCGTGGCCGAGGCTGATCTCCGCATCGAACCGATCCTCCATGGCTGCCAGGCGCAGCCCTTCGAGCCGGGTGACGGCCGCGTCGAACGCTGCGCTATCGGCCAGACCGACGTCCTGCATGGCCGAACCACGCCACAACGCGAGGGCCTCGCGCAGCCGCTGCACGCCCCGTGGATCCGCGTCGTCGCGGGCGTGGGCGACGAGGCGTTCGAACCGAACGGCGTCGACGGCGTCGGGTTCCACCCTCAACCGGTAGCCGTTCGGCTGCCCCTCGACCGACCCTTCCGGCAGCGCCTTCCGCAGCCGGGAAACCAAGCGCTGCAAGGCATTCGTCGCGTCGGCGGGCGGGTTCTCGCCCCAGATCCAGTCGACGAGCGTCGACTTCGGGACCACACGACCCGGTTCGAGCGCGAGCGCGATCAACAGCCCGCGCAACCGGGCGCCCGGCACGTCGGCTAGGACGCCGTCATCCGCGCGAACCTCGAATGATCCAAGCATCCCGATCTGCACCCGGCTGATTTTGCCATGGGCGACGGGCATGCCTCCGGCTGTTGACGTGACGCAGGAGGCGTTTCCGCCGTGGTCGGTGTCAGAGCCGTGTCAGGCGCATGTCAGGTCCGGCGGTGATCGTGGCCGCAACGACCGCCACGAAAGGAAGACCGATGACTCAAGCGGTTCCCATCCCGCAGGGCCTCCCCATGGAGCGGAATGCGGGCCCCTTCGACCCGCCCCGCGAGATCTCCCGGCTGCGCGATGCTCGCCCGGTCAGTCCCATGCTCTTCCCCGACGGTCACGAGGGCTGGCTCGTCACCGGTTACGAGGCGGTCCGCCAGCTCCTGGCCGACACCCGGTTCAGCTCCCGCCAGGACATCGGCGTGATCCACGTGCCGTACGAGACCCCCGGCATGCCTGTCGCCACCGAACCTTCCCCGCAGATGCCGGGCCTGTTCGTCGCCATGGACCCGCCGGACCACACCCGGCTGCGGCGCAAGCTCACCGGCGCCTTCACCGTCAAGCGCATGAGGATGCTCGAAGAGCAGATCATCGCCGTCACCGAGCGGCAGCTGGACGAGCTGGCGCGCCTCGCCCCGCCGGTGGACCTGGTCAAGGAGTTCGCGCTGCCGGTGCCCTCGCTGGTGATCTGCGAACTGCTCGGCGTCCCGTACGCGGACCGGGAGACCTTCCAGGCCAACTCCTCCCAGTTCATGGTCAAGGACCAGACGCTCGAGGAGAAGATGGCCGCGGTCGGCGCCATGAACGCGTACCTCGCCGAACTGGTCACGAGCAAACGCGCCGACCCCGGCGACGACATCCTGTCCGACCTGGCCCGCCACGACGACCTCACCATCGAGGAGCTGACCGGCGCGGCCTTCCTGCTGCTGCTCGCGGGCCACGAGACCACCGCAAACATGCTGGCACTGGGCACCTTCGCGCTCCTGGAGCACCCCGAGCAGCTGGCCGAACTCCGCGCCGACCCGGATCTGCTCCCGGACGCCGTCGAGGAGCTCATGCGCTACCTGTCCGTCGCCGACGTCTTCTACCGCTACGCCGCGGAGGACATCGAACTCGGCGGTGAAACGATCCGCGAGGGATCGACCGTCGTCGTCTCGCTGCTGGCCGCCAACCGCGACCCCCAGCGCTTCGACGACCCCGACACCCTGGACATCCACCGCAAGGCCCGCGGTCACCTGTCCTTCGGCCACGGCATCCACCAATGCCTCGGCCAGCAACTGGCCCGCATCGAGATGCGCGCCGGTTTCGACGGACTCTTGCGCCGCTTCCCGACCCTCGAACTCGCCGTCCCCGCCGACGAGGTGAAGCTCAAGACCGACATGAACATCTACGGAGTCCACGAACTACCGGTCACCTGGACGACCCGGTAGAACCGCCGGCTCAAGAGCGCCAAGGCACGCCGGCGAGGTCCAAGCTCGGCGAGAAAACTCGGTCGTGATGCCTCGGAATGACAAGCGCCCCGCCCCTTCCGGGCGGGGCGTTTTGGTTCCTTCGTCAGCCGTCGAGCTCGCCCGTCTTGACTGCCGTCAGGAAGGCTGACCAGGTCTGCCGGTCGAACACGAACGCGGCGCCCCGTGGGTCTTTGCTGTCGCGTACGGCGGTGGCGTTGGCGAGACTGGCGATCTCGACACAATTGTTGTTACCGGTGGTGCGACTGGACTTGCGCCAGGTAACCGGCCCAAGCTCTGGGGCTCGCATGTAGCCCTCCTAGGTGAGGTCCTCGATCCGCCGTTCGAGCAACGTCGCCGACTCTCTGTCGCCGAGTGCTGTCACTCGCAGCTTATCGAACACTTCGGCATACACGGCCGTGTGGCTGGGCCGGTCGAGGTAATCGGCGTCCGTAAGTCCTTCGAGGTAGGCAAAGGTTGCCACCGGGTCGGCGAGATGGATCAACGTGAACGACGTCCCGAGCGCGATGTGTTCGCCAGTCTTGAACGGGAGTACTTGGATCGTGACGTGGCGAAGCTGGCCGATCTCGACGAGGTGCTGGAGCTGGGCACGCAGTACGTGCCGACCGCCAACTTCCCGGTACAGCGCGGCCTCGCCAAGCACCACCCACAGCGAGGGCGGGTTATCGGCATGGAGTCGCTTGCCGCGTAGCACGCGCTCCGTCACCCGCGCCTCGATCTCGTCGGCGGTATTTGCAACCGACAGCGAGAGGACTGCTCGGGCGTAGTCCTCTGTTTGCAGTGTTCCAGGGATGAGTTCGCTGTCGTAGACCTTGACCTCGGCTGCGGCGGTCTCCAACGCGACGTAGGTCTGTCCCCAGTCGGGTACGCGCGAGGGCCTGTCGCGCTTGCGTGCTTCGGTCCCGAGCCGGCGGACCTTTTCCGCCTCTCCGCCCTCGACCCCGTAGAGCTCGATGAGTCGGTCGACCTCCGCCAGGCTGATCGTCACGTCCCCCTTTTCAAGCTTGGTTACCTTCGCGACGTACCAGCCCAGTTTGGGCGCGACGTCTTTCGGCTTGAGCTCGGCGCGCTCGCGCAGCAGCCGAAGGATGATCCCGAGCTGCACCCGCCTGACGGCAGGGTTCAGAGCTTCTGAGTTGACCATGCTCACCATCCTCCACCGAACCGGCGCCGCGAACCAACTACCCCGATCGGTCTATTTCGAACTAGGAATTCCTGACTGTGTCTTCCGTCATGGTCTATGTTGATCGCCAAGCGCTGGGAGACAGGTTACCGAAGCCTCATCGCGAGGAAGTGGCAGACATGCAGGCGAGGCATCTGAGGCTTCGAGCGGCGGTTCGAGTGGACGAGAGGAGTGCTGGCAACATGATGCTTCTGAGTCGGGAATTCCTGAGAAGAAATATTGACTCGACTCATCGAGCAGCGATCGAGGCTGTCGAGGCGAGTGCCCGGGCAGGCTTCCGCTTCCGGCACCTGCCCACGCTGGACAACTTGCTCGCTGTGCAGGGGATTCGGGTGTCAGCCGGTGCGATGGATATGTACATGGCTGAGGCGCCGGGAAAGGCCATCGGGGCGCGGTTTCGGATCGAGGACCTCGAACTTGATCGAACTCCTCCCGCCCTGTGGCATCGGCATGGACCAGTGCCCGACGTCGTGTTCGGCCTGCTCGAACTCCCGCCTCATGGCTCGCCGGGTGCTCCGACGTTGGCGCGCTCGTGCCCGAGTGGTCTGTGGGTGCCTGGCGATGTCTTGGCATGACTGGGTTTTCGGGCGAATGGTGGCCGGGACTGTTCACCGCCCGGCTTCACCGGGTTGCGCCCGGCAACACGCGGCGGCTCCCGTTCGGCCAGGTGTGGCTGGGGCTCGCTGATTGCGGAGCTGTGTGTACGCCGCCGCATCCATCTGTGATCGGGCGCCTGCCTCGGTGCCCGCGATGCTTCGGAAAGGATTGAGCTGGGGTGTCTCATTTGCTGCTGTTCCTCGCGGGCATGGTGCCCGCTCTCGCGTTGCTCGTGCTTGTTGTCTGGCGGATGTACGTCGCCGAGCCTGCGGGCCAGCACACGGGTGCAGGTGGGGGCGGGTTGACGGTCGCCCATCTACTCAGCCGGGTCGAGCGCGAGCGCAGCGAAGTCGAGAGCACGGGTCGTCACGCGTTGCGTGAGGACGTTGCGGCCAGGATCGCGGCGATCGTGGGGGTGGTGTAGCTGTGTCGACTCGATCCAAGGAGTTGCAGGAGCTCTCAGGAGGAAGTCCTGCCATGCGGAAGATCAAAACTGGCACTCGACTCAAGCCAGCTGCGCGCGAAAGGCTCGCGCACGTCCTCAGAACTAAATACGAGAAAGGCGCGAGCATTCGGCAACTCTGCGAGGAGTCCGGACGGTCCTATGGGATCGTGCACCGCATGCTCGCCGAGGCCGGTGTCCAGTTCCGGCCTCGCGGCGCAGCCGGCAAAGCCGCCGAAGAGGCTGCGCTGCAGCTTGGCGAGCATTCTGCGCCGACCCTGTCTCGCGCTGCGCTATGAGCACGAGGGGGCCGAAGCGGTTCCTGCCGATGGCGTGGCGTGTCGAACGGGTATCGCCGACTGAGGTCTACACGTTCCGCTGGGGGCGTGGTGCCGGTTATCTCACCGTGCATCGCGGCGATATCGGCAGCTCGCACGAGGACGACCACCTCATCGAAACTATCCACATTGGACGCAGCTGGGTTGATGAGTCGGATGTCGCTGCGCAAGCGCGGTCGTGGTTGCGCTCGCGGATCGGTCCGCGCCGCCGTGGCGCCTGAGTTTCAAAGCTGCTCGATGTCGATGTCCCCGATCGTCGGCATCGAGCTCGGCCGGTCGGTGCGGGCTCTCCCAGGGCGCCGACCGGCCACCCAATTCCGTCCATGCTCGAAAGGAGCCACCGCATGCCCGACCCGCTTGACGATCAGCTCGAGGTGACCGGGCCGCCGATTCCGACGTCCGTTGAAGTCGAGCCCGTAGCCACTGGAATCGGAAGCAAGATCGACCAGGACCAGGACGAAGCCGATGACTGAGTAGTTCTTCGCTGTTCCAGTCCGAGGCCGGCGCGGTAGAGATGATCTACGGCGCCGGCCGTTGTCGTGTCTGCGCCGTTTGAGTGATGTGACGCCATGAACGCCGACGAGCAAGATCGTCTCGGTATCGTGCCGACCTGGGAAAACCGCCGAATTAGGGGGAACGCTTGGCTTACGGCGATAGGGACGTGATGCGGGAACACGGAGACGTGGCGCCCTCGGTGATCGGCTCCGAGTTTTCCGCACCGTTGGAGGAAGAGGAAAGCCCCGCGACTGCGTACATCCCGTGTGAACGCGTCACCAAAGGCAACACCGACGTGACCGTGGAACTCCGGCACACCCCAGACGGGCAGCGTGCCCTGCTGGCGTTCACCTCGCTTGAGCACCTCGTCGAGGGCTGCGGCGACGGCCAACCCTGGGTTGCTGTCCGAGGGGAACAGATCGAAGACATCAAGAGCCGCAGTGATGCGGATGTGGTCGTGTGGGACGCCGCCTTGCCGATCGAAGAACGCAGCACGAGATTCCAGCAGGGGGAATGATGTCTGATCTGCATGCTGATCCCGCGTTGCTGAGCGCGCTGGCGGGCAGGCTGCGCAATGCCAGCGCGGTCCTGGAGGGTGGAGCAAACCCGCCGCCAGACCCGCAGGCCGGCGTCATCACCGGTGCCGTGCACGGGGCGCTCGCTCTGTTGACCGAGGCACTCGGAAACATCTCGACTGGTCTGGCCGCGGTGGGCGATGCGACCGCGGAGAGCCAGGCTGTGTACGCCGAGACCGACTACGAGCACGCGGTCGAAATCCAGGCCACCGAGCTCAACGCTGAGCAACCGCGCTAGGGCTTACTGGGGGAGGTAATTGGTTCATGTCGCTGGACACCGAAGTCAAGGGAGATCCCGACAGCCTGACCGCCGTGTGTGACTGGGCGAACGCGCAGTCCGAAGGCGTCGAAGAAGCCGCACGGCAGATCCAGCTCACCAGCGCCGAATCCGAGGGCGGCTGGCAGGGCGCCGCAGCCGACGGGTTCCGTGCCGTGTTGATCGCGGCCGGCAAGATGGCCGACACCGAAGTCCGCGCACTCAAGGACACCTGCCGTGAGCTGCAGACCCACGCCGACGACTTGAACACGGTCAAGGCCATGATGCAGCGCGCCCGCGACGTTGCCGCCGAGGGCGGACTCGTGATCAATGGATTCAAGATCGAGGAACCGGGGCCTGCGCCGCCCGATCCCAAGGCCCTGCCCCAAGGACGAGCCGCGACACCGCAGGAACAGCAGGAACACGCCGCAGGAGTCCAAGCGCAAGCGGCCTTCGACAAGAAAGCCCGGGCCTACGCCGAGGCAGCTCAGATCGTGAAGGACGCGCGCGACAAGGAGTCGCAGTCCCAACACGTCTTGGTGCGCTTCCTGACCGGCGTGTTGGACCCGGTGAAGCTGTCGCTGACGCTTACCGACATCTCCGGTGGTTTCATCGGAGCGACCGCAGTGCGGACCAGCAAGTTCCACCAGGTTGCCGACGACGCGCTGGCCAAGGCCGAGCGGGCAGCGAACCTGACCACAAGCCAGAACCTCAGCCTCGCCAACCGCACCAAGGCGGCGGCAATCCAGATCACGAACGACCTGCGCGCCAAGGACGCCATCGACCAGGCGATGTCCACACGCGCGGCAAACGTGATCAGCCGATTCCCTCCGCGGGTCCGTAACGCCCTTGGCTTCCTGGACGCCAAACTCCTGCCCAAGAACGTCAAGGCGCCCAGCCCGTTCCTCATCGGGGCAACCAAAATGGGCAAGATCATCCCAGGAATCGGGTTCGTCGCGACGGCGGTCGGCGTCGGCTACGACATCGGTCAAGGCAAAGACCCGACCATCGCCGTCGCCAGCGGCACAGGCAGTCTGCTCTCCGGTGCGGTCGTCGGTGCGGCGGTCGGCGGCCCGCCTGGTGCGATCATCGGAGGTGTGGTCGGCATCGGTGTCGGCTTCGCGATCGATGAGTTCGGCGACGACATGATCAACATCGGGAAGAAGCTCGAAGAGATCAACCCGAAGATGACCCGGTGAGGACTGCCGTGACCGCCACACCCCGACCAAACCCGAAAACCGGTGAGCCGCGACCGCCCCAAGCGCCCAGGTTCACCGCTTGGGGAGACCTGCCGCGACGGTCCGCTCGGTTCGCGCGGTTGCCGGAAGCGCCAGAGGGCCGGGGCCCGGTGTTGGAGTGGTACCACCGCTCCAACGAAGGCGCCTTCCTGTCCGGTGTGATCGTCTCGGCCATCATGTTCGTCATCCTGTGCCTCATGGACTGGGGCTTCGACTGGATCTGGACAACACCCTGGCTCTGGATGTTCGTCGTGGCGGTCGCACCCCTCTGGGGACTCTGGATCATCTCCCGCAACCGCTGGGGCATCTCAGCAGGAGCCGACTGGCTCGCGATCAAAAGCGGTTACGTCGACCTCTATGAACTCACCGAGATCAAGGTCGAAGGCACCAGCGGCGGGCTGTCGTGGGACATCCAGCTCACCGACAAAAAAGGCACCGAACTCTGGCTCGACGCCAAAGAACTCCAAGCCAACCAAGCCCTCTGGGACCTCGTCTACAACGGCATCCGCTACTCCGTCCAACGCGGCAGCGCCAAGACCAACCCGCGCGCGCTGGACAAGCTGCGGCTGCGGTAGTCAATAACGTCGGTGCTTGAGAATTGATGGTTCTTGCTGCGGGCGGTGTCGGCTGGTGGAAGCAAACCCGGTCAGGGCCGGTGCGGGTTCGCATCGGCCCTGACCGCTTTTCAGGCGTTGATCACGCTTGTGGGGATTTAGCTTCCTCCTCCGGTTCGGGCATCGTGATTCGTCGGGTGATCAGCCAGGCCGCCGTCAGTCCGGTGACGGCGAGTGCGCTTGCCGTGACGAAGGGGTCGATGCTCGTTGCGAGGGTCGGGGCGAAGGCGATGCCGATGTAGAGGGCGATTCCCGTTGAGCCGCCGAGTTGGTCCGCCGCTCGCTGGACTCCCGATGCCACTCCCGCATCTTCTTCGGTCACGCCCGTGACCGCCGCGTACTGCAGCCCGACCAGGCCGAAGCCCATGCCCGCCGCGATCAGCACCATCGCCGGGATGGTCGCCGCCGCGCCCGCTCCGCCGGACGACGGGATCGCGATCGCCGCCATTCCCGCTGCGGTCAAGGCGATTCCGGCTCCCGCGCATGCCCTGGCGCCCCAACGTTCCAGCAGTCGAGGCACGAACGTCGCAGCCGCGACGAGCGAAATGGCCAGCGGGAGGAGCGTCAGCCCCGCCTCTAGCGGGGTGAGGAGGGCGCGTTGCTGAAGGTGGAGGGTGAACAGCATGAACGACGTCGACAGCGCCGCGCTGAGGAGCGCGGTGGCGAGGTTGGCCATGACCCGCGTCTTGTTGCGGAAGAACGTCAGCGGGATCAGCGGCTCCGCCGATCGCTTTTCCACCACGACGAAAAGCGTCCCGGACACCGCCGACGCGATCAGGGCGACGGCCGTGATCCACGGGGCCGCGCCGCCCTCGCCCGCCTCGATGACGCCGAACGCGAACAGCAGTGGCGTGAGCGTCAGCAGCAGCGAACCCGGCAGGTCGAGCGGACCGCGTGCGACGGCACTGTCCGCGGGGACGAGCGCGATGGCACCGATGATCACCAGCACGACGAACGGAACGCTGACGAGGAAGATCCACCGCCAACCGTAGAGTTCCGTGATGATCCCCGAGAGCACGAATCCCACCACGAGACCTGTGCTCGCCACCGCCGCCCACACGCTCAGCGCGCGCGAGCGGCGAGGGCCTTCGGGGAACATCAGGACGATCGTCGCCATCGACGCCGGCAGCGCGAGCGCCTCGCCGACGCCCTGCAGAAGCCGCGCCACCACCAGCAACGGGAACGACGGCGCGAGGCCGGCGAGCAGCGAGGCGGCCCCGAAGAGCGCGGTCCCCGCGATCAGGACGCGTCGGCGGCCGAGCACGTCGCCGAGGCGGCCGCCGAGCATCAGCAGTCCGCCGCCGGTGATCGTGTACGCGACGACGACCCAGGTCAGCTCGCGGGCGCTGACGCCCAAGCCCGCCCCGATCGACGGCAGCGCCACGTTCACCACGGTCACGTCGATGGCGATGAGGAACTGCAGCGTGGCGAGGCAGCCGAGAACGGACCACGCCCGGATGTCAGCCCGGCGTGGATTGGAGATGTCTGAGGTCAAGAGGGTGCTCCGATATCCGAAAGGAATCTGAGCAGCACGAAGAGGCCGCTCCGGTCCATGACGTGGAGCGGCGGAGCGTTAGGAGAGCACCGCCGCTAGCGGAGCGTCCTCGTGACAGCGGCAGCGGCCGCGGCAGAAGCGCCAGACATGCTGCGCAGGCTAGCACCGCGATGAGCGCGCGCCACAACGGTTTTTCGCTACGCCTCCGGCTTGAGGTGCCCGGTCAGGAAAGCGATCTGATCCGCTACGGCCTGCCCGACGGCCGGTGGGTGGTAGATCGTGAAGTGGTCGGCGTCGTAGTGCTTGAGGACCGCGCGAGGTGCGGCGGCGGCGACCTTCGCCGCGATCGCCGGATCGATGAGGTTCTCGTGGTCGCACGCGCACACCAGCAGTGGACAGCGCACGCGCGCGGCTTGCGCGGACGCGTTGTAGAACAACATGTCCAGCCCCGAGCTGGCAGTGATCCGGTTGTCGAACCGGTAGCCGGGCGGCGTGACCGACTGCCAGCCCTCCAGCGCCCCGGGCTGGTTGACGAACGCCAGCTCGCCGGGCCGGCCCACGAGCTGCACATATCGCCGGGGAAGGCGGAGCGCGGTGCGCACCAGGTCGGAGATGATCGGCACGGTGAACCGGGCGAGGTGCCGCACTCCTGCCCGGGCGACGACCGCGCGCCCGTTGAGCACCGGGCATTGCACGACCGCGGCGGCGAGCTCGGGATGGCGAGCGGCCGCCGCGATCACGTGGCTCGCGCCGAAGGACGTTCCCCACAACGCCATCCGCCCGGGGTCGAGTTCGGGGCGGGAGCGGGCGAACGCCAGAGCGGCGTCGACGTCGGTGGCGTACCGGCGCCGGCTCACCAGTTGGCGCGGCCGGCCGCCCGATTCGCCGAGGTGGCGGAAGTCGAACGCCACCACAGCCAGGCCCGCGTCGGAGAACCACTTCTCGTACTGGCCGAGCATCATCTCGTGCGTTGCCCCGCCGCCGTGCACCAGCACGACGACCGGATGCGGTCCCGGGCCGGTCGGCAGCGTCAGCCACGCCGCGCACCGGTCGTCGCCGGAGCGGAAGGTCGTGCGGATCGTCATCGCGCCTCGCTTTAGGTACGTTGTACGTGAACGGCGTCGAGTCAAACACGTACGACGTACTTAATCAAGGAGGGGTATGCCCGCACCCAGGAAGTTCACGCGGGAGCAGCTGCAGGCCGCCGCCCTGGCGCTGGTCGACGAGCAGGGGCTGGCCGGGTTGACCATGCGCAGCCTCGCGGCGGCGCTGGGCACCGGTCCGATGACGATCTACAACTACGTGGACGGGCGCGAAGGACTGGAGCAGCTGGTCACCGAGGCCGTGATGGCCCAGGCGAGCTGGGCGGCCGAACCTCCCGGCGACTGGGCGGACGAGGCGCTCGCGGTCGCGGAGGAGATGTGGCGCGCCGTGCGAGCTCACCCGCACGCCATCCCGCTGATCCTCACCCGGCGCAGCCTCGACGTGGCCACGCTCGCGCCGGCCGAGGCGCTGTTGCAGGCGCTCGCGCGCGGCGGCCGGTCCGGGGCCGAGCTTCTCGTGGCGTTCCGCGCGGTGTCCGGATTCATCACGGGTTTCGCGCAGGCCGAACTCGCCGGCCCGCTGTCCGCGGCGCGCGACGAGGACCTCTCGGCGATCATCGATCGGGTCGAAACCCTGCCGCCCGAACGCTTTCCGAAGCTGATCGAGATCGCGCGCGCCGCCGCCGAGAGCGAACCCGGGGCCGAATTCCGCGCTGGGCTGCGGATAATCCTGGCGGGGCTCAAGGCGTAGGCGGCGTGCGCGCCGCGCGAAGGTGCTCTTCCGGTGGGTCGGCGTTGGTAATCTTCCGGTATGCCTGTTCCCGGGGCCGTTCGCGAGCGAATCCGCGCTTTCTTGGATGAGGGCGACGAGATCCGGTACGTCTTTCCCGCCACCATTCCGATGAGCATTCAGTCGAGCGTTCTGGTCGTCGTGAGCCGCGCGGCCATCACCGTGCTGTCGACCGGTTTCTGGTCCACGAAGGTGCCGAAGTCGGTCGTCGCGCGGCTTCCGCGCCACACCGTTCTCGGCCCGGTGAGCACGCAGACCACGCCGTACTTCAGCCTGGACGGCATCGACTACGAGCTCGACGACGAGTACGTCGCCGTGGTCAACGCCGCCGATGCGGAAATCGCGTCGCCGCAGGGCTTTCCGCAGGATCCGCTGCCGGACCTCTGACTCCGCGGTGCCCGGCGGTCCGGCGGCGCTCCGGATCCGTGATACTCCCGGTGGTTTCGTCCGGCGGGTCGTGGTTGGGGTTCTTCGTTGAGTGTTGGGTCTGCTGTGCTGGCCGGGCTCGTGCGGTGGGCACGCGCCGGTTCTCCCCGGCTCGGTCCTTCCGGCGGGGAGGGGCGGCTCGTCGTCGTCGACGGGCCCGCCGGTTCGGGCAAGACGACGCTCGCTGCTCAGCTCGCGGAGGCGCTGCCCGCTCAGGTCGTGCACATGGACGATCTGTACGAGGGGTGGAGCGGGATGGCCGGCGGCGTTGAGCGGCTCGGTGCTCAGGTGCTCGATCCGCTGGCCGCCGGCCGGGACGGGCGGTACCAGCGGTACGACTGGGACGCCGGCGCGTTCGCGGAATGGCACGATGTTCCGCGCGCTCCCTACCTCGTCGTCGAGGGCTGCGGGGCGGGAGCGCGGCGGTTCGCCGACCTCACGACGCTCCTGGTGTGGGTCGAGGCGGAGGACGCAGAGCGCCTCGATCGCGGCATCGAGCGCGACGGCGACGACGCGCGCGGCCACTGGCACGCGTGGATGGCCGCCGAGCGCGCGGTCTACCAGACCGAGGGCACCGCTCGGCGGGCCGACGTGCGCCTCGACGGGTGGGGCGCGGTCACCTGGCCTGCGACGGGTCTGTAGAGACGGCTAGACGTCGAGGTACCGGTGCCGGTCGTCGGCGGGCGAGATCAGGACTCGGCCTTCGCGGATCTGCCATTCGCTGGTGCCGTCGATCTCGTGGCTCGCGAGGAACAGGCCCCGGACGCGGTCGCCGTCCTCGTCGGAGGCGGGGACCCGGGCGATCTCGGTGAGCTGGTCGAGCAGCCAGCTCACCGCGAGCTCTCGGACGTCGCCGCCGTAGAAGGCGTAGCAGGTCCAGTTGAAGTGCCGCCGGGGCAGGCCCCAGCCGTGGGAGTAGTGGTCGTCGTCGTGCGCGGAGATGATCTCCCGGATGGCGGCGAGCTGCTTCTGGTCGCACTCCAGCCAGCCTCTGATCGACACGTAGACACCCACTCATCAGCCCTCCGTCACTCACACGGGTAATCATGATCCTCGGGCATGTTCGGCCCGTTTGGCCAGGTCGTGCCTGGTGTGGCGCTCGTGCGCGGGGTTCTTCGCCGCTGCGGGAGGGGCACCGCGCGCGTCTTTATTTGATTCGTTCCAGAAAAGCTGGTAGGTATGGGTACATGCCGTCCATCGATGCCGCCGCCCTCCTCAAGGGGGCGTCGTTGCGGGTGACCCGTCCGCGGGTCGCCGTGCTCACGATGGTCTCGGACAATCCGCATGCGGACACCGACACCATCGCGACGGCGGTCCGCCGCGAGCTGGGTTCGGTGTCGACCCAGGCGGTCTACGACGTCCTGCGCGCGCTGACCGAGGCGGGCCTGGTCCGTCGCATCGAGCCGGCCGGTTCGCCCGCCCGGTTCGAGACGCGCGTGGGCGACAACCACCACCATCTGGTGTGCCGCAACTGCGGCGCCATCGCCGACGTCAACTGCGCCGTGGGCGAGGCGCCCTGCCTGCACACCGAGGACCAGCACGGATTCGTGCTCGACGAGGCCGAGGTGACCTTCTGGGGCATCTGCCCCGATTGCCTCTCCCGTGCCGAGTGAGCCAGCCAACATCCCACCACCGAGGAGCGAGTTTTGCCCGAGAACAACCAGAAACCGTTGACCACGGTGGCCGGTGCGCCGGTCCCTGACAACCAGAACTCCCTGACCGCCGGTCCGCGCGGCCCGATGCTGCTGCAGGACGTCTGGTTCCTGGAGAAGCTGGCGCACTTCGACCGCGAGGTCATCCCGGAGCGCCGGATGCACGCCAAGGGCTCGGGCGCTTTCGGCACCTTCACGGTGACCAACGACATCACCCGGTACACCAAGGCGAAGATCTTCTCCGAGGTGGGCAAGAAGACCGACCTGTTCGTCCGGTTCTCGACCGTCGCCGGCGAGCGCGGCGCGGCCGACGCCGAGCGCGACATCCGCGGCTTCGCGCTGAAGTTCTACACCGACGAAGGCAACTGGGACATCGTCGGCAACAACACCCCGGTGTTCTTCTTCCGCGACCCGCTGAAGTTCCCCGACCTCAACCACGCGGTGAAGCGCGACCCGCGCACCAACCTGCGCAACGCCGAGAACAACTGGGACTTCTGGACCAACCTCCCCGAGGCGCTGCACCAGGTCACGATCGTGATGTCGGACCGCGGCATCCCGGCGTCCTACCGCCACATGCACGGCTTCGGCTCGCACACCTACAGCTTCATCAACGCCGAGGGCGAGCGGTTCTGGGTCAAGTTCCACCACCGCACCCAGCAGGGCATCAAGAACCTGACCGACGCCGAGGCCGAGGCACTGGTCGGCAAGGACCGCGAGTCCCACCAGCGCGACCTCTTCGACGCGATCGAGCGCGGCGACTTCCCGAAGTGGAAGCTGTACGTGCAGATCATGCCGGAGGCCGACGCCGACACGTACAAGTACCACCCGTTCGACCTGACCAAGGTGTGGTCCAAGAAGGACTACCCGCTGATCGAGGTCGGCGAGTGGGAGCTCAACCGCAACCCCGACAACTACTTCGCCGACGTGGAGCAGGCCGCGTTCACCCCGGCGAACGTGGTGCCGGGCATCAGCTTCTCGCCCGACAAGATGCTGCAGGGCCGGCTGTTCTCCTACGGTGACGCCCAGCGGTACCGCCTGGGTGTGAACCACCACCAGATCCCGGTCAACGCGCCGAAGAACCCGGTGAACTCCTACCACCGCGACGGTGCCATGCGCATCGACGGCAACCAGGGCGCCACCCCGGGCATCGAGCCGAACTCCTACGGCCGCTGGCAGGAGCAGGCCTCCTACCGCGACCCGGCGCAGGCCGTGGGTGCCGTCGCCGACCGGTTCAACTACCGCGAGGACGACGACAACTACTTCGAGCAGCCCGGCATCCTGTTCCGCAACATGTCGCCGGAGCAGCAGCAGGTGCTCTTCGAGAACACCGCGCGGGCGATCGACGGCGCCTCGCAGGCGACCATCGAGCGGCACATCGCCAACTGCACCAAGGCCGACGCGGCCTACGGCGAGGGCGTCCGCAAGGCGATCGAGGCCCTGGCCGCGAGCAAGGGCTGACGCCGCCCAGGTCTTCGACCTGGACAGCAGGAACGGCGGCCACGGGAAGCCGTGGCCGCCGTTGCTGTTCCGGAACCGGAATTCTCAGACGTGATCAGGAAGAGCTGCTGATGAGCCACGGTGGACTTACCCCGGAGCAGACCGAGCGCGTCGTGGCGATCGCCATGGACCTGGCCCGGGAAGGCGAAACCGCGCAGCTGGCGGAGTTCGTCGACCACGGGCTCCCGGTCGACGTGGCCGACCAGGGCGGCAACACCCTGCTCATGCTCGCCGCCTACCACGGGCACGCCGGAACGGTGCGCGCGCTGCTCGACCGCGGCGCGAACCCCGACCTGCGCAACGAGCGCGACCAGGCGCCGATCGCCGGTGCGCTGTTCAAGGGCGCAGACGAGGTGGTGGCCGTGCTCCGCGAGGCCGGCGCGGACCTCGACGCGGGAACGCCCAGCGCGCGGGCCGCCGCCACCATGTTCGGCCGGGAGCACCTCCTCGCCGACTGAGACGCGACCTCGTCGCATTGATTTCACTTGCATTGAAGTTTTCCAGCCTCGTTTTGCGTGGCGGTGCGGGTGGCGGAACCTCAGAGGCTCCCTGGACTGTGGGTGCCCTGACTTATGTATGCCCAATACACGGCGTCAGGGCCGTCCTCGCCGAGGGAACCCCGGAGGGGTGGGCACCGTGAACCCGCGGCGGCGCCAGCGTCGTAGGTGGGCTATGCGCCTGCGGCGCATGCGACAGCCCATCGACGTGTGGCTTTGCGGCCCGCGGCTGCGGGCCGACCAGGATGAAAAACGCTCACTGCAAGGGTTTTCGCCCTCAAAGGATTCTGCGGGCCAATTCCGCCAAGGCCGCTTTGATCCGCTTCGCCTCCATTCCCAGGGTTTCGTGCTGGTGCCGGAAGACCTCCGGGGCCAGCGGCGCCAGCAGGGAGTCCGTCAGGGCTTCCGGGTCTGCCAGGGAAGATTCCGCGAGCAGCGAGCGGACGTGCGCTCGCCAGAACCCGTAGGCGCCCGTCTCGAACCGGGATCTGCCCACTTCGGTGCCCAGGACCAGGTGGATGTGCCGCTCCAGCAAGTCGACCATGGCTTCGTAGAAGGCCGCCAGGCGCTCGGCCGGCGGCGCGCCCGGTCCCAGCGGCGGGTCGCCGCGCAGCAACCTCTCCTGCAGCGCTCGCTCGTGCTCGTCCAGCAGGGCCGTGGCGATGGATGCGCGATCCGGGTAGCGGCGGTACAAGGTCGCGCGTCCCACGCCGGCTGCGTTCGCGATGTCCTCCATCGTCACGCTCTGGGCGCTGCGGGTCGCGAACAGCTCCTCCGCCGCGGCCAGGATGCGGGCGCGGTTGCGGGCCGCGTCCGCGCGCTCCCGCCCGCGCTGGTTCGGTCGCAGCAGGTCATCGTCCATGGGGGGCAGCCTAGGGAATATCCGGACAGTGCGTCCAGTTATGGTCGACGACACAACCGGACACGACGTCCACTTGAAGGAGTCGACCATGCTGCTCCACCTCGACGCCAGCGCGCGAAGCCGCTCGTTCTCCCGGGCGCTCACCGAGCGCTTCGCCCTCGCCTGGCAGGCCGCCAACCCCGGTCAGGACTACGTCCACCGCGACCTCGCCGCGGAGCCGGTGCCGCCGATCGGGCAGGCGTGGACCGAGATCTGCGACGACCTCCTGCGACACGGGATCACCGAGCCCGACCGCTACCGCGAGGCCGTTCGCACGCCGGCGCAGCGCGCCGCGTGGGCCGTGTTCGAACCGCTGCTCTCCGAGCTGCTCGCCGCCGACGTCGTGCTCATCGGCAGCCCCATGTACAACTTCTCGATCCCCGCGGCGCTGAAGCTGTGGATCGACCAGGTCACGTTCCCGCGGATGTCCCTGGCCGGCCGGTCCTTCGTGGTCGTGAACGCGCGCGGTGGGTCCTACCTCCCGGGGACGCCCCGGGAGCCGGTCGACCACCAGGAGCGGTACCTGCGGGACTTCTTCGCCGGGCACTTCTCGGTCGACGACGTCACCTTCATCAACTCCGAACTCACCAACGCGCTGGTCGATCCGCAGATCGAGCACCTCGCGGAGCAGCAGCGGGCGTCCGCGACGTCGGCGGAGCAGCGGGTGGACGCGGTCGTCGCGGAACTGTCGGCGCGACGCGCGGGAGGCGTGCGGTGAACTGGCTGCTGCTGATCGCGGCGGGACTGGTCGAGGTGGCTTGGGCGCAGAGCATCAAGCCCACCGAGAACTTCACCAAGCCGCTGCCGACGCTGCTGTGCCTCGTGCTCTGCGCTGCCGCCGTCTACCTGTTGTCGCGGGCGATGAACACGGTGCCGGTCGGCACGGCGTACCTGGTCTTCACCGGGATCGGGGCGGCGGGGGCGATCGTGCTCGGCATCCTCCTCTACCGGGATCCCGTCAGCCTCGGGCGGATCCTCGCGCTCGCGCTGATCGTGGGCGGCGTCGCGCTCGCCAGGGTGAGCGAGACGGCCCAGTAGAACCGGACACGGCCGACGACGTGCGCACGTCGTCGGCCGCCACCGGTAGCTATGTGACGACCGCGTACAGGTAGTTGTCGTTGCCACCGACGTACACCACACCATCGGCCACCGCCGGGGACGACCACACGAAGCCGCCTGCGGGAAAGCGCCACAGCGGCGTGCCGTCGACGGCCACCGCGTTCAGATACCCGTCACCGCTGCCGAAGTACACGACGCCGTCGGCGACCGCTGGGGTTGGCCGCACCATGTCGCCGGTGGGCGA
Source organism: Saccharopolyspora sp. NPDC003752 (assembly GCF_053605825.1). Taxonomy (NCBI): domain Bacteria; kingdom Bacillati; phylum Actinomycetota; class Actinomycetes; order Pseudonocardiales; family Pseudonocardiaceae; genus Saccharopolyspora; species Saccharopolyspora sp. NPDC003752. Next base: position 46,896 of record NZ_JBSGJZ010000039.1, read on the forward strand.
CCTCCAGACGTGCTTCCCGCTGTCCGCGTCCACCGCGTACAGGTTGTGATCGTCGCTGCCGACGTACACCACGCCATCGGCGACGGTGGGGCCTGCGGCCACGTTGGCGTTGATGAAGTCCGTCGTCCACCGCGTTTCTCCGCTGGCCGCGTAGAGCGCGTGCAGGTTCTGCTCGCCACCTGCGTAGATCACCCCGTTCGCCACCGTCGGATAGGGGAAGGTTCCTTCGGTGGGCACGCTCCACTTCGGGGCGCCGCTGATCGCATCCACCGCGTACAGGTGCTGGTCGCTGCTGCCGGCGTACACCGCGCCGTCGGCCACCGCGGGCGACCAGACGGTGCCATCGGTGGGGAACTTCCACAGCTCCTTCCCGGTGCCCGCGTCCACCGCGTGCAGGTTCTCGTCGACGCTGCCGATGTACACCACGCCGTCGGCCACCACCGGGGACGACCATTCTACGGAGCCGCCGGTGGGGAACTTCCACAGCTCCTTCCCGGAGTCCGCGTTCACGGCGTACAGGTTCTTGTCGACGCTGCCGAAGTACACCGCCTTGCCTGCGACGACCGGGGAAGACCGCACCCGGCCGCCGGTGGGAAACCTCCACCGCTCCTTCCCGGAGTCCGCGGCCACCGCGTACAGGCTCTGGTCATCGCTGCCGACGTACACGAATCCGTCGGCCACCGCGGGAGTCGTGAGCACCGCCCCGTTGGTGCCGAACCGCCACACGAGTTCACCGGGGCGCGGGGTGAGCACCCGCCAGCCGGCGAAGCCGAGCCCTGCGGCGGCACCGGCACCTGCGATGCCGAGCCGGACGTTGCGGCGGGACAGCCGTGCGGAGGCGCCGGTCGGCCGGGTTTCCGCCTCATCGCGATCGGAGTCGGGCTCTGCCTCGTCCGGCGAACGGAGCGCAGGGGTTGGCCGGTAGGGGGAAACGGCGGTCAGCAATCGGTTCCAGGAGCCGTATTCGGGCGGCGGCTGCCCGGCCCATCGGGTCAGCACTTCGACGACGTCATCAACTGCTCCAGATCGCGGGGTGCGTGCCGACTGTTGAACCAGTCGCTGAGCGTCTGTTCGGATACGCCGCTTTCCTTTGCCAGCGCGGACCTCGACGAACGCAGCCCGACCCGGGCCCGGGATTCCTTGGCCTGCCGCTGCAATTCCACGAGCGCCCGGGCCAAAGCGGTCGATCTCCCCGCCTTCGATGTCGGCTCCATCCTCCGCCTTCCTCGCTGCGGCAGATGAGGTATCGGCCGGTGCCGGCTCGCCGACGTCCGGGCGAATCGCCTCCGCCAGCCCCTGCGCTGCGGGTGTGAATGCGAGTATCCTGGTTCGCTCCTGGCGGCGGAAAGCCGCTGATCGGGTTCCCGACGCCAGGTCGGACTCCTTCGGAGAAGCGGGTCTGAACTGCGATTTCGCACATCCGGATTCCGAATTCCTCCGAAACTCGTTGGCGCAGGCGTTTTTCCGGTGACCAATTGACGGCGACCCCGGCGAACGGCCGGGGCCGAACCGGAATGGGAGCTCGTATGAAACGCCTTTCGAGACGTTCGTTCGGTGAACTGGGGATCCGCCTGGGAATCCGCATCGACCGGAACCGGGAAGTGCGCGACGAGGAGCAGATTCCGGCCGGTCGCGCCGGCACCTTCCGCGCATTGGCGCGTTCGGCATTGGCCGGGGCCGCGCGGGCCGGTGCCGTAGTGGCGGAATCGGCGGTAACGGCACTGATCGTCGCGCTGTTCCAGAACCTGTAGCCGGCAATGCCGACAACGGGAGCAAAAGCATCCGGCGATCGGTCTTCGCTCCCGCTCCTCGGTGGGAAAACCGAGAAAACTGCGGGTGTTTCGCGTTCTCCGTTCGGGGCGATCGGGTGAATTCCGGCTTGCGCGCGGTGCCCGGCGGTCGGCATCGTTGGGCGACTCGGGCCTTGTCCCAGGGGAGGACATCGTTTCGGCCGACGGGTTATCGGGGGAGGGGGTGAAGTCTGTGAAGAAGACGACCGTGCACAACGACCCGAAGGCGATCGGCGGGACCGGCACCTCGGGGGTGCGGGTTTCGAAGTGACGCCGGCGGGGCCGGTGGGGTGCCGCCCCGCCGGCCCTCCGGCCCGCTCGGAAGGTGACCGGATCGCATGGACGTGACACTGGTGAACATGCCGTGGGCATCGGTCGGCTACCCGTCGCTGGCCTGCGGAATCCTGAAGACCGCCGTCGAACGCGGTGGGGTGCACCGCGTTCGAGTGGTCGACGCGAACCTCGACTTCTTCGACTGGATGCACCAGAACCTGGGCACCCGGCTGCGCGAGTACGACTTCTTCTCGTTGGACTCCTACTTCGAGGGCTGCGGGGACTGGGTCTTCACCGCCGCCCTGCACGGAGTGCGCGGCTGGCGCGCCGCGGAGTTCCGGGAGGCGATGACCGGGCGCATCGACGCGGACCGGCTGGAGCTGTGCCTGCGGCTGCACGACCTCGTGCCCGACTGGATCTCGGCCTACGCCAAGGAAATCGCCGACACCGCGGGCGGCCTGATCGGGTTCACCACCACGTTCCAGCAGAACACCGCTTCGCTGGCCCTGGCCCGCGAGCTCAAGCTGCTGGACCCCGCGTCGCGGATCGTGTTCGGCGGCGCGAACTGCGACGGCCCGCAGGGCGCCGCCTGGCACCGCAACTTCGAGTTCGTCGACTTCGTCGCGCGCGGCGAAGGGGAACTCGCGCTGCCCGCGCTGGTCGAACACCTCGACCGCGGCGGTGACCCGGCGCGCATACCGGGTCTGTGCTGGCGGGACGGCTCCGGTGAGCACGTCAACGAGCTGACCGCCGCGCCGCTGCCGCCCGCGCAGATCGCCGCCCCGGACTTCGACGGCTACCTGGAGCGGTTCGCCGGGTGCGCCGCCGCGTCCGAGACCGAGCCCAAGCTCGTGGTGGAGGGCGCCCGCGGCTGCTGGTGGGGCGAGAAGCACCACTGCACGTTCTGCGGGCTCAACGGGTCGTTCATGCAGTTCCGCAGCAAGAGCCCGGACCGGTTCCACGACGAGCTGGTCGGTCTCGCCGAGCGGTACCGGGTGCTGGACATGTACCTGGTGGACAACATCCTCGACATGGAGTACCTGCGCACCGTTCTGCCCCGGCTCGAAACCGCCGGCTACGACCTGCGGTTGCAGTGCGAGATCAAGGCGAACCTGCGCTTCGACCAGCTGCGCGGGCTGGTGCGGGCCGGGGTGGTCCAGGTGCAGCCCGGCATCGAGAACCTCAGCAGCCGGGTGCTGCGGCTGATGGACAAGGGCGTGGACGGGTGCCAGAACGTGCGGCTGCTGCGGGACGCGCGGTCGCTGGGGCTCACGGTGATGTGGAACTACCTGTACGGATTCCCCGGCGAGCTCGACTCCGACTACGCGTCCGTCGTCGGGCAGCTCCCGGCCTTGAGCCACCTGCCGCCGATGGACGGGGCCAGCCGCATCGCCTTGGAACGCTTCAGCCCCTACTTCGACGACCCGGCGCTGGGCTTCGCGACGCGGGAACCAGACCCGCAGTACTTCCTGAACTACGACCTGCCCGCCGAGGAACTGCGCGACCTCGCCTACCTGTTCAGCACCGAGCCGGCCGGCATCGGCGGCCGCGCGGAGGCCGAGCTGCTGGCGGCGGTGGCGGCGTGGACCGAGCACCACCCGACGAGCGTGCTGGAGCACGTGGCGCTGGACGGCGAGGTGGTCGTGATCGACGACCGGCCCGGGTTCGGCCCGGACGAGCACGTGCTGACCGGCGCCGATGCGGAGCTGTTCCGGGCGTTGGACCGGCCGCGCTCGTTGCCGAACCTGGAGTCCGGCTTCGGGCCGCAGGTGCGCGACCGGCTCGACCTCTGGCGGCATCGGGGCCTGCTCTTCACCGACGACGGCCGCTTCGTCCACGTGGTGCCGCAGGCCAACAACCAGCAATTGCTCCGGCTCGGATGATTGCGAGGCAGCGGATGCAGATCGAGTTGTTCCGCCACTACCTGGGCGCTCTGGGCGATGAATCCCTTGGTGCGCAGGCGGTTTCCGCGGACCCGGTCGGCCAGGCGCGTCGGCTGTTCGACGACGGGGTGCGCAAGGCCGTGTTCACCGAGCCGGTCCGGCTCGACGAGCCGGGCTCCCGCGGCGCGCTCGACCTGCTGCGGGAACTGGCCGCATGGGGCGTGCGCTGCGAGTGGCGCGCGTCCGGCCAGCCGCCGGCCTGGCAGGCGTTCTCCCACCTGCCGCCGCCGACCGGAGGTGCCGATCTCGACCCGTGGCGGGCGGCGTACTTCCCGGCCAAGTGCGTCTTCCGGGAAGGGCCGGGCTTCGTCCAGATCCGGGACCGGCGCAGCGGATCGCTGGAGTGCTACACGGCGGACGAACCCGAGCTGATCGCGGCCATCCGCAGGCTCGCGGCCGGCGCCGACCCGGACGAGTGCGATCCGGCGGCCACCTCGTTGTTCGCCGAGCACGGCCTGCTGGTCCGCGCGGGCGGGCTGCGCTGGTGGGCACCGGCCCGGCTGCGGCGCTGGCCGGTGCCCGCGATGGTGGTCTGAACGGCGCGGGAGGCGGCTTGCGGATGAGTGGTCCGGCACCGGGGGTGCGTTCCCGGCCGTTCGGGCTCCTGCTCGGTGCTTGGGCCGTTTCGTCGGTCGGCGACGGGATCCGGGCGGCGGCGCTGCCGCTGTTCACGGCGGTCAGCACGCGCGATCCGGTGGCCGTTTCGGCGGTTGCGGCGGCGACCGTGCTGCCGTGGCTGCTGGTCGCCTTGCCCGCGGGGGCGATGGTCGACCGGTGGCGGCCCCGCCACGCGCTGATCTGCGCGCATGCCTTCCGCTGCGCCGTCACGTTCGTGCTGGCCGGCCTGATCCACACCGGCAACGCCGGGCTGCCCGCGTTGCTGGTGTGCGGTTTCCTGCTCAGCAGCGCGGAAACGTTCGCCGATTCGGCGGCGCAGACGCTGCTGGTGTCGTTGGCCGGGTCGGCGGAGCTGGAACGCGCCAACGGCCGGTTCGTCAGCGTGGAGACGGCCGGTGTCGAGATCGCGGGCCCGTTGGCGGCGGCGGTGCTGTTCGCGTGGGATCCCGCGCTGTGCTTCGCGGCGAACGCGCTCGCGCTGGGACTGGCGCTGCTCCTGGTGATCGCCGTGCCCGGCCAGGCGGCGCCGGCCCAGGAGCGCGAAGCGACGTCGTTGCGCGCGGAAGTGCTCGCGGGGCTGCGCTTCCTGGTGCGCAGCCCGGACTTGCGCGCGGTCGTCGGCGTCGTCGGCGTGACCGCGCTGCTCACCAGCGGCGTCAACGCGGTGGCGTTCCTGTTCGCGATCGAGTCGCTGCGCCTGCCCGCGGCGTCCGTGCCGACGCTGCTGGTCTGCACCGCGATCGGCACGCTGCTGGCCGCCCCGGTCGCGTCCCGGCTGGCCGGCCGGCTGGGCGGCGGATCGGTGATGATCGGCGCTTTGTTCGTGCTGGCCGCGGGAATCGCGCTGCTCGGGGTGGTGCGGGCACCGGGCGGCGCGTGGGTCGCGTACTTCGTGATGGGGCTGGGCGCGGGCGCGTGGAACGTGCTGTCAGCGGCCAACCGCCAGCGCCTGACGCCGCGCCCGATGATGGGCCGGGTGACCAGCGCGCACCGGGTGCTGGCCTGGGGCCTGATGCCACTGGGTGCCGCGCTCGCCGGGCCGCTCGCCGAAGTCACGTCGCTGCGCGCGGTGATCCTCGGCGCGGCGTTGCTGACGGTCGCGGTGGCCATCGCCGCCGCGCCGCGCCTGCGCGGCGTCAGCCAGCCGAAACGCTGATCGTTCTCGGTCGCGGACCGGGACCGCGCCGCGTCGAGTGCCATGGATGGTTGCGCTGGTGCCACGTTGGTGCCATGATGATGCCATGGATATTGGGGTGTATGTCGACGGCATCCGGCGGGAGCTGGCCGTCGCCGCCGAAGTCGGCGGTGACGATGCCCGGGAGCTCGCCGAGCGGCTCACGACGCCATTGGAGTCCGCCCTCCGGCTGACGCTGCTGGACGCGTTGTCGTCGGCTGCCGACGAGATCACCCGCGAGCTCGCGCCGGGATCGGTGGACCTGCGGTTCCGCAGCGGGGAAGCGGAATTCGTCGTGACGGCGCCATTGGTGGCGCACGGCGAGGTGGCCACCGGCGGCGAGAGCGCGCCGGCGGAGGTCCGGCCGGTCCTGGAGGCCGACGAAGGCGCCATGTCGCGGATCAACGTCCGGATGCCCGAAAGGCTCAAGGCCCGCGTCGAGGAAGCGGCCGGGCGAGAAGGGCTGTCGGTCAACGCGTGGCTCGTCCGGGCGGCCGCCGCTGCGGTGGAACCCGCCCAGCGGCCCGCCGGGGGCACCGGCCGGCGCGGACAGCGCTACACCGGGTGGGCGCGCTAGCGGCGCGCTCCGGCCCGTACACCACACGTCCTACCAGCGAGGACGCTCACCGAACACGATCTGAGGGGACAGTCATGCCAACTTTCGACACTCCGGAACCGATTTCCGCCACGATCGACGTCGTCCTGGGCGACGTGCGGATCGTCGCCGCCGACCGGGCCGACACGGTCGTCGACGTGCGGCCGACCGACCCGTCCCGGAAGGCCGACGTGCGGGCGGTGGAACTGACCCGCGTCGAGTTCTCCGATGGCGAGCTGCTGGTCAAGACGGAGAAGCGGTGGCGGCACTACGGCCCGCGCGACGGCGGATCGGTCGAGGTGCTGATCGAGCTGCCGACCGGGTCGCAGGTGCGCGGCGAGTCGGCGCAGGGGGACTTCCGCGGCGAGGGACGGCTCGGCGAGTGCCGGTTCCGGACCTCGGTCGGCGCCATCCGGCTCGACGCCACCGGCCCGCTGAACGCGAAGACCGCCACCGGAGCGGTCGCCGTCGACCGCGTGGCGGGCCCGGCCGAGGCCGCCACCGGGTCCGGCGAGCTGCGGATCAGGCGGGTCGACGGTGCCGGGGTGTTCAAGAACTCCAACGGGGAGACCCGGATCGGCGAGATCGGCGGGGAAGCGCGGTTGAGCGCGGCCAACGGCAGCATCACCGTCGAGAAGGCGCGCGACTCTGTCCGGGCCAAGACCGCCAACGGCGACATCCGGATCGGCGAAGTCGCGCGCGGCACGGTCGAGCTGGACGTGTCGGTGGGGGAGCTGGAGGTCGGCATCCGCGAGGGGACCGCCGCGTACCTGGACCTGAACACCACGATCGGTCGCGTGCACAACTCGCTGGACAGCGTCGATGCGCCGGGAGACGCGGAGGAGACCGTCGAGGTCCGCGCCAACACGGTGAGCGGTGACATCATCGTGCGCCGCTCCTCGCTCGTCGACGAATGACCGGCGAGTAGGCCCCGAAAAGCACCACGCCGCCGTTCTTTCCGGCGGTGACCTTCGCCAGGACCGAGGTCCTGCGCCACGATCCCGGCCCTTGACACGGCCGGTGTTCACGCGGATGCGCTTCCTGCTGCCCTCGCTCCGGCCCCGGTGCCGGTCCTGATCGGGCGCGCCCGTTTTCCTTTTATCCCAGCGAAAGGGAATACCCGTGATAATCGATGCTGCCCGCATGGCGGTCGACCCGCAGCACTTCTGGCTGCGCGGCGAGAAACCGGCGAACCCGGTCGACTTCGACGAAGAGCGAGGCGTGTGGAACGTCCACGGCCACCCGGAGGCGGTCGCGGTCCTCAGCGATCCGAAGACGTTCTCCTCCGACATCACGCGAGTCATGCCGATCGAGCTCGACCCGGCCTTCCTGGAGGGCGACCTGACGCAGATGGACCCGCCGCAGCACCGCAAGCTGCGGCGGTTGGTTAGCCACGCGTTCACCCCGAAGATCGTGGCCGACCTCGAACCGCGGATCGCCGCGCTGACGCACGAACTGCTCGGCGCGGTGGCCGACCGGGACCGGTTCGAACTGGTCGCGGATCTCGCCTACCCGCTGCCGGTGATCGTCATCGCCGAATTGCTGGGCGTGCCCAGCAGCGACCGCGATCTCTTCCGGAAATGGGCGGAGGAGCAGCTCAGCGGCGGCCAGCAGCTCTCGGTCTCCGCCCAGGGCGAGGAGCAGCTGCGCGAGATGAACGCATCGCTGGAAAGCATGCGGCAGATCTACGACTACCTCCTCGAACACGCCGCGGAGCGGCGGCGGAAACCCCGCGAGGACCTGCTGACCCAGCTGGTGCAGGCGGAGATCGACGGCGAACGGCTCACCGACAACGAGGTTGCGAACTTCGCCAACCTCCTGCTGGCCGCCGGGCACATCACCACCACGATGCTGCTGGGAAACACGGTGATGTGCCTGGACGCGCACCCGGAGCAGGCGGCGCGGGTGCGCGCGGACCGCGCGCTGGTGCCGGGCGCGATCGAGGAATCGCTGCGCCTGCTGACCCCGTTCGCGCTCACCTACCGGGCGACGATGACGGAGACCGAGGTCGGCGGCCGGCGGGTGCCCGCGGACCAGGTGCTCTCGGTGTGGCTCGGGGCGGCCAACCGCGACGGCCGGGTGTTCGCGGAGCCGGACGCCTTCGATCCGGCCCGCGACCCCAACCCGCACATCGCGTTCGGGCGAGGCATCCACTTCTGCCTGGGCGCGCCGCTGGCCCGGCTGGAGGGCCGGATCGCGATGAACATCCTGCTGGACCGCTTCCCGGTGCTGCGCACGGATCCGGCGAACCCGCCGGTCCTCATGCCGGGCACGGACATGATCGGCGCGACTTCGCTGCCCTTGCTCACCGAATAACGCGTTCGGCTGCTCCCGGCCGGAAAACGGGTCGGCGCGGTGGGATGGCGTGGCAAGATCGCCGTCGAAATCCATGCCGGTTCGCGGCCGATTGCTGGGAGGAATCGTGGCGACCTGGGAAGACCTTCTCGAATTCGTGCGGACCGAATACCGGGTCGTCCCCGGTGGGGCGGAGGAGGGCGAGCCCGAGTACCGGATCATCGAGGACAGCGAGGACGAGATCCGGCTCCTCGTCGAATACGAGGACGACCGGAGCCAGATCGTCATCGTCTGCCACGAGCGGCTCGACGGCAGCGAGGACTGGGTGCAGGTCGTGTCGGTGATCGGCCGGGCCGAGAGCGTCAACCTGCGGAAACTGCTGGAAGAGCTGGGGCAGACCTCGGTCGTGTGCGGGGCGCTGATCATCGGGGACCACGTCGTCCTCCGGCATTCGCTGCCGCTGCTGAACCTCGACATCAACGAGTTCACCGATCCGCTGAACTTCGTCGCGGAAACCGCGGATCATCTCGAAGAGCTCTTCTTCCGCAACGACGACCATTGACCCGTTTCGGGCATTTCGGGGCATTTGGGGTTGAATGGGGGAATGGGATTCTTCCAGAACTCGAAAGCCGATCTCGGCGCGATGGCCGCCGCCGCTGTCGAAGCGGAGCGGCGGCGGTTCACCGTTCGCCTGGTGGCGCTGCCCGGCAGCAAGGACGACGCGATCGATCCGTGGTCGGAGCGGATCGAGGCGATCGAGGACGAGGGCTGGGAGCTCGACCGGTTCTCGGTGGTGCCGAACGAGAAGGGCTGGGTCGAGGCGTACGTGCTGTTCAAGCGGGGCTGAGCGGCTCGATCCGTTGAGCGGGTGCGGGATCGCGGTGGCCGAAGGGTCGGCGACCGGGGTGCCCTGCCTGCAGGTGCGCGAGTCGGCGTGAGGCGCAAGCAGGTAGTTGCAGGCGCTCGATAAATGCTTGCACACGCTTCATAACCGCGCAAGCTGCTATAGTCGTGGGAGGTACGCATCACGGGAGGTGTGCGGTGGGGATCGCCGACGACGCCGTCGAGATTCGGGCGCACGGCTGGCGCACGCTCGCCGCGCTCCACGGGGCGCTCGAAACCGCGCTGGAGAAGGCGCTGCAGGCCGAGCACGGGTTGTCGGTCGTCGAGTACACCGTCCTGGACGCCCTGAGCAGGCAGGACGGCTGGCACATGCGGATGCAGCAGCTCGCCCGCGCCACTGCGCTCAGCGGCAGCGCGACGACCCGGCTGGTCAACCGGCTGGAAGACCGCGAGCTGCTCACCCGGGTCCTGTGCAAGGACGACCGCCGCGGCATCTACACCGAGCTGACCGACGCGGGCCGGGCCCTGTGGGAGCAGGCCCGCCCCACCCACGACGAAGCCCTGGAGAAGGCGCTGGTCGAAGCCGAGCGGCTCCCGGAGCTCGCGCCGCTGGCGGCAGCGCTGCACAACCTGCCGCAGCGGCCCGGCGGCTGACCGGGCGTGCGGGCGACGCAGGCGACGATCGCCACGCCCGGCCGGCCGAACGAGGACTACCTGGCCACCGGGCCCGATTGGGCGTTCGTCCTCGACGGCGCGACTGCTCCGTCCGGAGTGGACAGTGGCTGCGTGCACGACGTGCCCTGGCTGGTACGCCGGCTCGGCGGCGAGCTGGCGCAGCGGCTAGCGGCATCGGACGGGACAGCCGCTGACCTCCTCGCCGACGCGATCCGCGCGACCTGCGCAGCGCACGCGGACACCTGCGACCTGCGAAACCCGTCGAGTCCCTCGGCGACCGCGGCGCTGCTGCGGCTGCGCGGCGACTACCTTGAGCACCTCGTGCTCGCCGACAGCCCGATCGTGCTCGACGTGGCGGGCGAAACCCGGCCGATCATCGACGACCGGATCGAACACCTGCCCGGCTACACGCTCGAAGCGGTCCGCGACCTGCGGAACCGGCCGGGCGGATTCTGGGTCGCCGGCACGAAACCCGAAGCGGCGTACGAAGCCGTGCACGGCGTGCTCCCGGTGCCCGACGTGCGCCGGGCGGCGCTGCTCACCGACGGCGCGTCCCGCTACGTGGACCGCTTCGGCCTCGGCGACTGGACCGACCTGCTGAACCTCGTGGAGCACGCCGGCCCGGCCGAGCTGCTGCGCCGGGTGCGAGCCGCGGAAGCAGCGGAAACCCCGGCGGAAAGCCGCAGGCGAAGGGGAAAACCCCACGACGACGCCACCGCGGTGTTCTTGCGCTTCTGAACCCGCCACGATCCGGGCGCGGGTCTGCTCTGTTCGAGCGGAAAACCGCTTGAACGGTTCCGCCGCGCCGGACGCCCGGTACTGAATTGTGGAGTGCAGCCCAGTGCGTGGAGGACGCCGGATGAATCGTGAGCAGCGTGGTGTCGTCAAGGCGGTGTCGGTGATCGCGGCGGCGCTCTGGATCGTGCTCGGATTGCGTTTCGGCTGGCCGGCGTGGCTGTGGCTGGCGCTGGTCGCCGCGATGTGCGTCGCTCCGTGGGTGATCTTCTGGCAATTCCGGCGCTGGCAGGACCGGAAGCTCGCGGCGGAGCCGCCGGCCGTCGAAGCCGCCGAACCGCGGGAGCGGCCGCAAGCGGCCGAGCGGTCGTTATCGGGCCTGCCGATGCGAAGCGCGCACCCGGACTACAAGTTCTTGTTCTCCGGCAAGGTGTTCTGGTACTCGAAGCCGGACGCGCCGGGGCTGCCGCACGCCGACCCCGGCGGGCTGGCCATCGACCTGGTCCTGGAGCAGGCCACCCACTTCGTGGCGGAAGTGCCGCCGGACGAGGGCGAGCTCGCGCAGTACCGGCTGAACGCCGCGCTCGGCGTGGAACGCTCCGATGCGTCCGGGCGCGTGGCGGCCTGGGCCGGCGACGTGCGGCTCGAACTGCCCGACGCCGACGCGGACCGGCTGCATCGCCTCGCCGAGGCGCGCAAGCAGGAAGAGCTCTGGGAACGCGCGCGGAACCACGAGCGCGAAAAGCGCGCCTACCTGGCCGAAGACGTGCTGAAGAATCCCGGCAGCGCGCTGGTCTGGTGGTTGGCGAGGGAGGACGGCAACGTCGACGAAGCGGTCCGCCAGATCGCCAACCTGCGGAGGCTCACCGCCGCCGCGCACGACACCCGGATCCCGGACCCGGACCTCCACCCTCCACAGTGGATCACCGCGATGCCGGGCGACCAGCACACGATGCGCTCGTTCCGGCTGGAGGAATTCGAGGTCCAGGGCAGCAGGCTGGGCGCGTCGCAGCACGTGCTGGCCGCGATCGAAGGCCTGGCGACGGGGGAGGAGCGCGCGGCGCTCGGCCGCCGGGTGGCGGAGGTCCTGGCGGCGCACGGCCACGACGAGCTGGCGGAACTGGTCCGGAGCACCTTCGACGACCGCCCGGAACTCCCGGGCCCGGAAGCGCCCTGACAGGCCGTCTGGTCAGGCTCGGGCCTGGTGGACCGGAGATCCGGGTTCGGTCCTCGAAGCGGCGGAACCATGTGGTGCGGGGCGCCGCTTTCGCGCGAAACCGTCACCTGCACGCGTGGTGAACGCCGCTTTCGCGCGAAACCGGCGCGCAGGGCGAGTGCCGAACAACATCTGCGGCGACCTGCGCGCTGCCGCAGCCTCGCGGAACACCCGGAGACGGATCGGACGCCATGTCGCGGAGGGACCGCGCTGCTCCCGGCGCCGAACAGGGCAGTCGTCGAGCAGGCCTGCGTTCAGAGGCCCGCGCAGCGTTCGGCGAGGGACATCGCGTCGTGGGGCGCGTGGGCCTTCACGTCGTTGTCGAAGTACGCGTAGACGTCACGGCCCTTGGTCGTCGGGGCCGGGGCGGCGACCGTGTGCTTGGTCTTGGGGCACTTGCCCTCGTGCCACGACCTGATCAACTTCGCCCAGTGGTCCAGGTCCTCGGCGCTGTAGCCGCTGGCGTACAGCTCCTCGGCGCCGTGGAAGCGGAGGTAGACGAAGTCGCTCGTGACGTCCTCCAGGTGCGGCCAGGCCCCCGCCGCGTCCGCCACCACCAGGCCGATGTCGTGGCTGCGGAGCAGCTCGACCGCCTCGGCGGAGGCGAAGCCGGGATGGCGGACCTCCAGCGCGTGGCGCAGCGGCCGGTCCGCGTCGGTCTCGGTGAGCGAGCGGCCCGCGAGCCGATCGTCGTGCCGAGCGGCCAGCGCAGCGGCCGCGGCGGTGCTCCGGGGGAGGAGGCGGAAGAACGCCGTCAGGCGTTCGACGTCGACGCCCAGCGACGGCGGGAGCTGCCAGAGCAGCGGCCCGAGCTTCGAGCCGAGGGCGAGGACGCCGGAGGCGAAGAAGTTCGCCAGCGGCGTTTCGGCGTCGTGGAGCCTTTTCATGTGGGTGATGTAGCGGCTTCCCTTGACCGCGAACAGGAAGTCGTCCGGGGTCTGCTCCACCCAGCGGCGGTAGGTGTCCGGGCGTTGCAGGGAGTAGAACGACGCGTTGATCTCCGTGGAGTCGAGCCGGCGCGAGAGGTACTCCAGTTCGGCGCCGCGGCGCAGATCGCGCGGGTAGAACGGACCGTGCCAGGGGCCGTACACCCAACCGGACGTGCCGATCCGGATCCTGCGCGATGCGGAACGAGCTCGCATGACGTCATCGACGGTACTCGCCTCCACGGCAGTCGTGAGCGTTTGCTCCGGTAAGAGCCGGAGTTCTCGCTCACGAGCGTGGCTTCAGCGGAGGGTGACCGGGAGGGTGCGGAGGCCGCGGTTGCGGAAGGAGTTCCGCCACTGCAGCTCTTCCTCCGGCACCGCCGGCGCGAGGTCCGGGAACCGGCTCAGCAGCGCGCCGAAACCGATCTCCCCCTCCATCCGCGCCAGCGACGCCCCGAGGCAGAAGTGCGGCCCGTGGCCGAACGCCAGGTGCGGGTTGTCGGCGCGGTCGAGGTCCAGGAGCTCCGGGTCGGCGTAGCGGTCCGGGTCGTGGTGCGCCGACACCAGCGAGAGCAGCACCGTCTCCCCGGCCGGGATGGTCACGCCGCCGATCTCGACGTCGGTGACCGTGAATCGGCGGATCGCCAGCTGCGGTGGTGGATCGAACCGCAGCAATTCGTCCACAGTGGCCGGTGTGACCCCACTGCGGGCTTCGGCGAGCGCCGACGGTCGCGTCAGCAGCGCGGCGAGCCCGTTGCCCAGCAGGTTCACGGTGTTCTCGTAGCCGGCGAACAGCACGAGGAACGCCGCCGACGTCAGCTCCTCCTCGCTGAGCCGGTCCTCCTCGTCGCGGAGCTCGATCAGGCTGCTGAGGAAGTCCGCGCCGGGATTCGCGCGCTTCGCCGCGATCAGTTCGAGCAGGTAGCCGTACAGCGCCTGGAGCGATTCGCGGGCCTGGTCGGGCGTCTCGGGTGCGAGCATGCCGTCGGTCCACGAGCGGAAGTCCGGCCGGTCGGCGGCGTCCACGCCGAGCAGCTCGCAGATCACCGTGATCGGCAGCGGCGCGCAGTAGGCCGGCATCAGGTCCGCTTCGCGCTGCCCGTCCAGGGCGTCCAGCAGCTCGTCGGCGATCTGCCGGACCCGCGGGCGCAGCGGCTCGATGCGGCGCGGGGCGAACGCCTTGCCGATGATGCGGCGCAGCCTCGTGTGCTCCGGCGCATCCATGTTGAGCAGGTTCGCGTCCAGCGCGGGCGGCAGCGAGAAGCCGCGGTAGCCGCCGGCGGAGTGCTTCTTGTCCAGCGACAGCCGCGCGTCGGCCAGCGCCGCGCGCACGTCCGCGTAGCGGGTGACCAGCCAGATCGATGTGCCGTCCGGGGCGGTCGCGCGGTGCACGGGCCCCTGCTCGCGGAGGCGGGCGTAGGTGGCGCGGGGAGCGGTGACGAAGGCGGAGTCGATCTCGATCACGGTGTCGAAGCTACGCGAGTTGTCAGGTCAGATGCGCCGGACCGTCCGCAGCCGTTCGGCTCGGCGTAACCGGGAGCCGGTCACCGCTCCACCTGGTTTCCGCACGCTGACCGCGCACCTCAGCGATGGAAGGACCTGCCATGTTCAAGACCTCCCGGCGGTTGCTCACCGTCCTCGCCTGCGCGGCGCTGCCGCTGGGCCTGACCGCCTGCGGCCCGAGCGCGGCCACCGAGCAGGGCGGCGCGCGCAACCCGGACGAGCTGGTGTTCGCCTCGATCCCGACGGAGGACTCCACCAGCCTGGAGCAGGAGTTCCGGCCGCTGATCGACATGCTGGCGAAGGAGACCGGCAAGAAGATCCGCGTGGAGAAGGCCACCGACTACGCGGCGGTCATCGAGGGCCAGCGCACCGGCAAGATCGACATCGCGATGTACGGGCCGCTGTCGTACGTGGTCGCGAAGAACAGCGGGGTGCGGATCAGCCCGCTTGGCGCCCAGGTGGAGACCAAGGGCGGGGCGCCCGGCTACCGGTCCTACGGCGTGGTCAAGGCCGATTCGCCGATCCAGCGCATCGAGGACCTCCGGGGCAAGCAGATCTGCTTCGTCGACCCGAACTCGACCTCCGGCTACCTCTACCCGAAGGCGGCGCTGCAGAAGGCCGGGATCGACGCCGAGCGCGACGTCAAGCCGGTGCTGGCCGGCGGGCACGACGCGTCCGCGCTGGGCGTGGCCAGCGGCCAGTGCGACGCCGGGTTCGCCTACGACGCGATGGTCGACAAGCTGCTGCCGGAGAAGGGCGGCATCAAGCCCGGCGACCTGCGGGTGGTGTGGCGCTCGGAGCTGATCCCGGGCTCGCCGGCCGCGATCGCCGACGACCTCGACCCGGCCCTGAAGAGCAAGGTCGTGGCGGCGTTCGGGACCAAGGCCAACGCCGACTACCTCAAGGCGAACGGCTTCTGCGCGGCGGGTGACTGCGAGGTCGGCGGCTACTGGGGCTTCGTCCCGGCCGACGATGCGACGTTCAACAGCGTCCGCGACGTCTGCGGTATCACCCGCGACAAGCAGTGCACCGACGCAGGCTGACACCCGGCCGTCCGATGGGGACCGCAGTTTCAATTGAAACTGCGGTCCCCATCGCTTTCGGCACCCGCCCTGCCAGCGGATACGAAACAAGTGTCCGGGGTGTTCACCCTCGCGGTTCTGCGCGTTGGGTTCGGTGAAGTTGTCCGGACAAGCTGGGCGAGCAGGCTTCCGGCGTGGTCAGAAGCCGGTACGTGGAGATAGCCGACACCCTCGCCGCTGAGCTCGCGCAGCTGCCGGCGGGCAGCCGGATCGCCGGCGAGCACGAGATCGCCGCCCGGTTCGAGGTGGGGCGGGCGGCGGCCCGCGCCGCCATGCAGGAGCTGGAACAGCGGCTGCTGGTTCGCCGGGTGCGGGGCGCTGGCACCTTCGTGAACCGGCGCATCGACTACGTGATTTCCCAGCGGCGGGCCCCGTCCTGGCACCAGACGGTGCGCGAGGCGGGCGCCGAGCCGCGCTCGGTCGTGCGCGACGTGCGGCGCGCTCCGCTGCCCGCGGCCGAGGCAGAACTGCTGGAGCGGCCCGCCGGCAACCCGGCCAGCCTGCTGATCCGCCAGTACTACGTGGACGACCTGCTGCACGGCTGGTCGAACGAGTGGATCCCGGCCGACGTGCTGCCCGATGTCGAGATCGCGGTGCACAGCGTCGAATCGGTCGACTCGATCCTGCGCCAGATGGGCGGGGTCCGGCCGGTGCGCTCCTGGTGCCGGGTCAGCAACGCGCTGCCGGAACCCGAGGTCGTCGCGGGCCTGGAGATCGAGTCCGGCCGCCCGGTGTGGCTGGTGGAGAGCGTCAGCCGGGACTCGGGCACCGGGCTTCCGGTGCTGTTCAGCCGCTCCTGGTCGCGCCCAGATTCCGCCCGGATCGTCGTCGAGATGGACGGGCCGTACCAACCGGAGGACGAGTGAACAGGGAACAGCGTGCCGCGCTGCTCGCCGCGGCCGAACCGGCCGAGGTGATCGAGCTGGCCGATGCCTGCCTGGAGGCGGCGCCGCCGCCGAAGGTGCTGGTTTCGCCGGAGGTGGGCTGCGTGTCGGTGCAGGTGCGGGAACCGATCGTGCGGGACCGGTTCCTGCTCGGCGACGTGCTCGCCTGCCGCGCCGAGGTGGAGCTGGACGGGGCCCGCGGCTGGGCGATGCGGCTCGGCGACGACCGGGCCGCTGCGCTGGCCGCGGCGATCCTCGACGCCGCCGTGGAATCCGGCCGGGCGCGGGCCGAGGTCGAAGCGCTCTGCGCGCGGGTCGCGGAGCGGCAGCGGCTGGCCGAGGACACCGAGTGGGCCGAACTGGCCCCGACGATCGTCGAGTTCGAGGAATTGTGATGACTGCGACCACTTCCCTGTCGCCCGAGCAGGCACAACTGGTCTTCCGCGCCGTGCTGGACGCCCTGTCCCACCCGGGCGAGGTGCTCCGTTTTCCCGCAATTTCCATTGAAATCGAACCTTCGATTTCAATGGAAATTGCGGACCACCGGGTTCCGGAGGCGTTGTTGCCGGTGTTGGCGCTGGCCGACCTGGACACCCCCGTGCACGTCGACGACTGCGCCGACGTCGTCCGCACCCAGACCTCCGCGCCGATCGTCGACCGCCCCACCGCGCGCCTGGCGGCGCTGCTCAAGCCGCTCGACGACCTGGCCGGGTTCCGCGTCGGAAGCGCCGCCGCGCCCGAAGACGCCGCGCTGATTTCCCTTGCCGTGCACGGTTTCGGCCACGGCACGCCGCTGCGGCTCTCCGGGCCGGGTGTGCCGGGCCGCCGCGAGCTGCGCGTCGCCGGCCTGCCCGCCGACTTCGTCGCGCAGCGGCGGGACCTGATCTCCTTCCCGGCCGGTTTCGACCTGCTGCTGGTCGCCCCCGGCGGGGAGCTGGTCGGGCTGCCGCGCTCCACCCGGGTCGAGGAGAGTGCCTGATGGGATATTCCGGAGTCCGCGGTGGGATGAACGCCATCCTCGCCGCCGAGCGGCTGGTGCGCCGGTCGCGGGACCACGCCCCGGCGGAGTGGGCGAGCACCGAGCAGATCGTGCTGCGGTTCCGCCTGGCCGTCGACCGGATCATGGGCGAGGCGGGCCTGTACGACCCGCCGACCGCCGCCGACGCGTTCCGGCAGGCCGAGGGCGACGTGCTGGAGGCCGCGCACCTCGTGCGGGCGCACCGGTCGACGCTGCCGAGGCTGGCGGTCACCGAGCCCGTCGAGCCGGACGGGATGGTGGTGCTGCGCCGCATCGTCCCGGCCCACCGCACCCCGGACGGCCCGCAGCTGCTGGGCCGCACCACCGACTACACCGGCCGCCTCCTGGAGCGCCCGGACGGAGCGCCGGGCGATTTCGCGCGAAATCGCCGATCCGCAGGCGTGGAGAGCGACGACTTCGCGCGAAATCGCCACGACGCCGAGCCGGCCGAGCGCACGCCGGAGCAGCGGCAGCCGCGCCGGTTCTACCAGCTGCTGCGCGACCTGGACTTGGTCGTCGAGCACGGCGAGCCGGCCGGGGACCCCGAGCCCTTCGACATCACCCGGCGGGCCGCCCGCCCACCGGCGCCGCGCTCGGCGGTGCTCTCCAGCATGGCCCGCGCGGAGACCGGCGCGCTGATCGGGCTCTGGTACCGGTCGATCCTCGGACCCGACGGCGACGTCCACGAGATCACCCTCGGCGACACCCGGCACGGCCGCGTGCCGCTGCGGGTCGTGCACCCGCACACCGGGAATCCGGTGGAGATCGGGCAGATCCGGGTGACGGAGGCGGAGGGCATCGAGGACCTCGACGGCGCCGACGAGGACCGCACCCGCTTCGACGTCGGCTACGGGCTCTGCTTCGGGCACAACGAGCGCAAGGCGATCGCGATGGCCAACCTGGACATCGCCTGGCGCCGCGCCGCGCCGGACAGCCCGCTGGAGCAGCTGCTGCTGCTCACCACCGACGGGCTGGATTCCGGCGGCTTCCTGGAGCACCTCAAGCTGCCGCACTACGTGACGTTCCGGTCCATGGTGGACCGCAAGATCGCCCGGCGGACGGCGCGGAACTCGACCGAGCCGCGCGTGCCGGAGCCGTTCGGGGAGGAGTGCCGATGAACACGGCCGTGCGGGATCTGCTGTCGGAGACCGACGACAGCGCGGGGATCCTCGACGAGGGAGCGAAGCGGGAGATCCGGCGGGCCGCGCTGGTCGCGGTGTGCGTGCCCGGCTACCAGGTGCCGTTCGGCTCCCGGGAGATGCCGGTGGCCCGCGGCTGGGGGTCCGGCGGGCTGCAGGTGACGCTGGCCGTGATCGGCGAGCGGGACGTCGTGAAGGTGATCGACCAGGGCGACGACGGCGGCGTCAACGCGGTCAACCTGCGGCGCATGATCGCGGGCACCACCGGCTGCGACGCCAGCACCGACACCCGGCGCGCGACGGTCATCCAGTCGCGGCACCGGATTCCGGAGGAGCGGCTGGGCCGGCAGCACGTCCTGGTGTACCAGGTGCCGGTGCCGGAGCCGCTGCGCGGCGTGCAGAAGTCGGTCGTCGAATGCGCCCGGATGCACGCCGAGAACGACTACTCGGCGATGTGGGTCAGCCTGTACGAGGACATGGTCCGCAACGGGGTGATCACCAAGTCGACCGGCTACCCGGTGCTGGTGGACGGCCGCTACGTGCTGGCGACCAGCCCGGTGCCGCGCTGGGACGTGCCGAAGCTGCACCAGTGCGAGCACCTGAACCTCTACGGCGCGGGCCGGGAGAAGCGGATCTACGCGATCCCGCCGCACACCGACGTGGTGCCGCTGACCTTCGACGACATCCCGTTCGAGGTCGAGCAGGTGCCGGGCGCCGGCTGCAAGTACTGCGGCTCGACGACCAGCTTCCTGGTCGAGGGCGGCGAGGGCACCTACGTGTGCAGCGACTCGGACTGGTGCTCGCGAGTGGAGGCCGGGGACGCCGACGTGGCGGGGCACCGGCTGCCGGTGGACATGCTGCCGGAGGTGGCGCCGCGGCCGGTCGAGGTCGTCGAGGTGCCGCGCCCGGTGGACGGTCCGGAGTGGACGCTGCGAGTCGACGGCATCGGCAAGGTGTACGGGCCGGGTGGTGCGGATTCCGTCGCGGGCACCGGTCCCGAGCACGGGACCGCGGTCAGCCCGGAGACCGGCGCCGTGGTCGCGGCCTGGGATGTGTCGTTCGACGTCGCGCCCGGTGAGGCGCTCGGGATCATCGGGGAGTCGGGCTCCGGCAAGTCGACGGCCCTGCGTTGCGTGATCGGCGACGAGCCCGCGACAAGGGGCGGCGTCTATCTGTCCAGTGTGGACGATGGTCGGGCGGACCTGCTGGGGATGGATTCCGCGCAGCGCAGGCGGCTTCGGGTGGACACCATGGCCGTCGTCTACCAGGACCCGGCCGCCGGGCTGGACCTGCGGGTGACCGCCGGCGGCAACGTCGCGGAGCGGCTGACCGCCGCCGGGTGGCGCGGCTACCACGCGATCCGCAAGCGCGCGGCCGAGCTGCTCGACCGCGTCGAGGTGCCGCTGTCCCGCATGGACGACCCGGTGAGCACCTTCTCCGGCGGGATGCGCCAGCGCGTCCAGATCGCGAAGGCGCTGGCCACCGAGCCGCCGGTGCTGCTGCTCGACGAGCCGACCACCGGGCTCGACGCGTCGGTCGCGGCGGGCGTGCTCGACCTGCTGCGCGGGCTGCTCAGCGAGCGCGACATCGCGGCCGTGGTGGTCAGCCACGATTTCGCGGTGATCGAGGCGCTGACCGATCGCAGCCTGGTCATGCAGCTCGGCCGCGTCGTCGAGCGGGGCCTGACCGACCAGCTCTTCGCCGACCCGCACCATCCCTACACCCAGCGGCTCGTCGCCGCCGCCCGGAGGTGATGTCCACAATGGAAGCAAACCCCGTGCTGACCGTTCGAGGCCTGCACAAGACGTTCACCCTGCACACCGTGGACGGCCGAACGGTCGTCTCGCTGCGCGGCGTCGACCTCGACGTCTCCGCCGGCGAGCACGTCGCGATCGCCGGGCCCAGCGGCGCAGGCAAGTCCAGCCTGCTGCGCTGCACGCAGCGCAGCTACCTGCCGGATTCCGGCTCGGTCGTCCTGCACGCCGATGACGGGCCGGTGGAGCTGACCGCGCTCCCGGATCGCGCGCTCGCCCGGCTGCGCGGCCGGCAGCTCGGCTACGTCTCGCAATTCCTCGCCACGCCACCGCGCACGGGACCGCTGGAGGTCGTCGCGGCCGCGGCCCGGCGCCGCGGGCTGGACCGGTCGGAGGCGCGCGACGCGGCGGCGGAGTCGCTGCGCCGGCTGGCGCTGGACGAGGTGCTGTGGGACGTCGACTGCGGGGTCCTCTCCGGCGGGGAGCGACAGCGGGTCAACCTCGCGGCCGGAACCGTGCGGCCGCCGCGATTGCTGCTGCTGGACGAGCCGGTTTCGGCGCTCGACCCGGCGAACCGGGAGCGCGCGCTGGAGCTGATCGCGTCGCTGACCGGACAGGGCGTGGCGGTGCTGGCGGTGTTCCACGACCTCGACGCGATCCGGCGGCTGGCGACGCGGGTGGTGGAGATGGCCGATGGCCGGATCGTCCGCTCCGGCACGGCCGAGGAGGTGCTCGCCGCGTGAACAGCCCTGTGTCGACCCCAGTCCTCCTCAACCGCACCCCAGGGGACCGTGACGCAAACCAGCCACGAGAAACCGCGAAACGCGAGTTTGACCTGGGACGTAACCACAACTGTGAAGCGCGGAGAGGCGGAACTGTGGAGGTCAGCTGGCCGTTGGCGGCGGCGCCGAAGGACTACGTGCTGGGGCACGTGCGCGCCGTGCTGCCGGACCGGGTCACCGACGACAGCCGGATCGTGGTGCGCGCCGGGCGCATCGACGCGATCGAGGACCACCCGGCGGGATCGTCCTGCGACGTCGACGGCGGCGGCATGCTGTGCATCCCGGGCCTGATCGACGTGCACAGCGACGCGCTGGAGCGGGAGCGCATGCCGCGCCCGTCGGCGGTGCTGCCGTGGGACTTCGCCCTGCTGTCCCTGGAGGGCAAGCTCACGGCGGCCGCGGTCACGACGGTGTTCCACGGCGCGGCGTTCCAGCACAAGACCTCGCGCGGGACGCAGCGCTCCATCGGCGGCGCGAGCGAGTTGTGCGAGACGGTGCGCGCCAGGGGAGCGGGGCCGGTGGACCACCGGGTGCTGTACCGGCTGGACGTGCGCTCCGCCGAAGGCGCCGCCGCCCTGCGAGCGCAACTGGACACTGTGGACGATGGCGCGCTGGTCTCGCACGAGGACCACACGCCGGGCATCGGGCAGTACGCCGACCGGCGGCAGATGGAGCGCTACCTCGTGGGCGCGGACGGGATGGCGCCGGAGGAGGCGGAGCAGCACGTCACGGAGATGATCGCCGAGCGCGGCGAGCTGCTCGACGTGCGGGACGAGAACCTGGCCTGGCTGGGCGACCTCGCGCGGTCCGGGCGGATTCGGCTGCTCGGCCACGACCCCGAGTCGGCCGAGGAGATCTCCGCGCTGTGCACCAGGGGAGGCGCGGTGGCGGAGTTCCCGACCACGATGGCGGCGGCGGTCGCTGCCCGCGAGCACGGCCTGCCGGTCGTGGCGGGCGCGCCGAACGTCCTCCGCGGGCACTCGCACAACGGGAACGTGTCGGCCAGGGAGCTCGCCTCGCGCGGGCTGGTCACGGCGCTGGCCTCGGACTACCTGCCGTCCGGGCTGCTGGCCGCGGTGTTCGGGCTGGCCGGCGAGCTCGGGTTGCCCGCGGCGATCGCCCTGGTGACCGCCGGGCCCGCGGCGGTCGCCGGGATCGCCGACCGGGGGCGGCTGGAACCCGGACTGCGCGCGGACCTGGCGCTGGTGGAGCGGGGGCCGAAGTGGCCGCTGGTGCGGGCCGTGCTGTCGGGAGGTGCGGCGTGATCGGATGGCCGGTGCCGGACCCGCAGATCCCGTCCGCCGCGCACGCGGTGCTGGCCGAGGCCGCCAAGGCGGCGTCGGCGGCGTTCCGCGACGCCCGCGCCCGCTATGACCGGGCGCAGCTCGCTGAGACGTCCTCGATCGGCGCGGACGGCACCGCGTCGATGCGGCTGGACCTGCTGGTGGAGGCCGCGATAGCGGAGGTCGTCGAGGCGCACCGGATCAACCTGCTCAGCGAGGAGGTCGGGTTCGTCGACAACGGCTCGGCGGTGACGCTGGTGGCCGATCCGGTGGACGGCACGGCGAACGCCGCCGCCGGGGTGCCGCTGTCGGCGTTCTCCGGCGCGATCGTGCTCGACGGGACGCCGGTGGAGGCGCTGACCTGCTGGCTGGACACCGGGCGCTGCTGGCACGCGGTCGCCGGGCAGTCACCGGAGTTCCGCACCAGCGGCCGGCGTTCGCTCGACGGCGCGGCGGTCAGCCTGCTGCGCCCGCACGAGCGCAGCGCGGACGCGTGGTGGCGGGTGGCGAAGCGGGCGGCACGCGTGCGGATCCTGTCCACGACGTGCCTGGAGACGATGCTGGTGGCGGAGGGCTCGACGGATGCGTTCGCCGACGCGGACTCCGACACCCATCGCATCGTGGACCTCGTCGCGGCGATGGTGGCGCTGCCCGGAGCGGGCGGCGCAGTCCTGGACGTCCACGGCAGGCCCCTGGAGGTCGACCCGGACCTCCGGCGCCGCTGGTCCGGGGTGGCGGCGGCGACGCCGGAACTGGCGGAAGAGCTCGCCGCCACCATCCGCGGCTAGGCGACCGGCCGGGAGGCTCCACAGTGGAGCGACGTTCCGGTGTGCACGAGGCCGTGAGTACTTTGTGTCGCTATAACAGCACAAAGTACTCACGGCCCGGTTGACCAGCGGAAACCTTGATCGCGGCTCCGCCAGCGCGGCAGAACCGCTACGCGCCGCGTGCCGCGGCGGCTTCCAGCGCCCGGCGCACCAGCACCTTCGCCAGGTGCCTCCGGTAGTCGGCGCTGGCGCTGGCCTGGTCCGGCGGCGACGTGTCCTCCGCCGCCCGCTCCGCGGCCTCGGCGGCGCTCGCTCCGCTCGCCAGGGCCGCCTCCACGCCGTGCGCCCGCATCGGCGTCGGGCCCATGTTCACCAGCGCTACGCGCTGGCCGGCGACGGCTACGCCGACCACCGCCCAGTCGATCGCCCGCTTGGTGAACTTCTGGAAGTCCCAGCCCTGCGCGGGGTTCTTCGCCACCCGGATCTCCACCAGCAGCTCGTCCTCGCCGAGCGCGGTCTCGAAGAAGTCGGTGAAGAACTCCGTCGCCGGGATCTCCCGGGTGCCCGACGGGCCCTGCGCGACCAGCACCGCGTCCAGCGCGAGCGCCACCGCGGGCAGGTCGGAGGCCGGGTCGCCGTGCACCAGCGAGCCGCCGATGGTGCCGCGGTGGCGGACCTGCGGGTCGCCGATGGTGCCCGCGGCGTGCGCCAGCAGCGGCACCTCGCGGGTCAGCAGCTCGGAGTGCTCCAGGTCGTGGTGCCGGGTCAGCGCCCCGATCCGGATCTCCGAACCCTCCTCGCGGATGTAGGACAGGTCGCGCAGGCCGCCGAGGTCGATCAGCACCTCCGGCACCGCCAGCCGCAGCTTCATCAGCGGCAGCAGCGAGTGCCCGCCGGCGAGCAGCTTCGCGTCGTCGCCGTGCTCGGCGAGCAGGCTCAGCGCCTCCTCGACGGTGTTGGCCTTCTTGTAGGTGAACGCGGCAGGGATCATTCCGCGGCCCCCGACTTCTCCTTGGCCGCGGTCAGCACGGCTTCGACGATGTTGTGGTAGCCGGTGCACCGGCAGAGGTTGCCCTCCAGGCCGGACCGCACGTCGGCCTCGGTCGGGTTCGGGTTCTCCTCGACCAGCGACACCGAGGCCATCACCATGCCCGGCGTGCAGAAACCGCACTGCAGCCCGTGCTTCTGCTGGAAGGCGCGCTGCATCGGGTGCAGCTCCTCGCCGTCGGCGAGGCCCTCGATGGTGGTGATGTCGTGGCCGTCGGCCTGGGCCGCGAGCACGGTGCAGGACTTCACCGACTCGCCGTCGAGCAGCACCGTGCAGGCCCCGCACGACGTGGTGTCGCAGCCGATGTTGGTGCCCGTCAGACCGCAGTCCTCCCGCAGGTACTGAACGAGCAGCGTGCGGTCCTCGACCTCGTGGCTGCGCTGCTCGCCGTTGACGTTGATCGAAACTTGCACGAAACGAACTCCTAAGCACTTGTCGGGTCAGCGTGATCCACTCACCCGAACCAACTCCGCGGGCTGTCTATGCCTCGTTATGTTGCCGTCTTTCAAGCGGCGCAGCCGCTTGGCCCACGCACGCAGGGGGACCACCGGCGGGTTCTCAGGGGTCGTCTCGGGAGGACAGCCCCGACGTGGTGCATTGGACGTGCATGATGTCGGGGATCCCGGACCGAGGCGGCGTCTGAGGTTCCGCTACGGGACCACCTCCGCAAATTGAGTCATGAATGGGCTTGGATGGCCTTCCACACCCGTTCGGGGGTGGTTGGCATGTCGATGTGCCTGACACCGAGGTGGGCCACGGCGTCGACCACTGCGTTCTGGACCGCCGGGGTGGCGCCGATGGTGCCCGCCTCGCCGATCCCCTTGACCCCCAACGGGTTGAGCGTGGTCGGGGTTTCCATCGTCAGCAGCTCGAAGCTGGGCAGCTCGGCCGCCGTGATGAAGGCGTAGTCGGCGAGGTTGGCGTTCTGCGGGTTTCCGTCGGCGTCGTAGGAGACCTCCTCCAGCAGGGCTTGGGCGGCGCCCTGCGCGATGCCGCCGTGCCGCTGGCCCTCGGTGAGGATCGGGTTGATGATCACGCCCGCGTCGTCAACGGTCACGTGCCGAAGATAGTTCACCTTGCCGGTCTCGGTGTCGACTTCGACGACCGCCAGGTGCGATCCGAACGGGAAGGTCGGCCGGTCCTCGGTGAAGTGCACGTCGGCGGCCAGCCCCTCGTCGGCCCGCTGGGCCAGCTCCGCCCAGGACAGCGCGACGCTCGGCGTGCCGCGCACCTGCCACGTGCCGTCGGTGAGTTCGAGGTCGGCCTCGTCGATCTCGATCAGCTCCGCGGCCAGCTTGCGGGCCTTCTCCTTGACGTCCACCGCGGCCCGGTGCACCGCGGACCCGCCCAGCTGCAGCGAGCGGGAACCCATGGTGCCCACGCCCTTCGGGATCAGGTCGGTGTCGCCGTGCACGACCTCGATCTTGTCCAGGTCGATGCCCAGCTGGTCGGACACCAGCATCGCGTAGGAGGTCCAGTGGCCCTGCCCGTGCGGGGAGCTGCCGGTGAGCACCAGAACGCTGCCGTCCGGGCGGATCTCGACGTGCCCGGTCTCGCCCTCGGTGTTGTTCGGCGCGGTGATCTCCACGTAGCTGGCCAGCCCGATGCCCAGCTGGAGCGTGGCGCCTTCGGCGCGCCGCTTGGCCTGCTCCTCGCGCAGCGCCTGGTAGTCGGCGGCCTCCAGGACCGCGTCCAGCCCCTTGATGTACTCGCCGGTGTCGTAGGTCATGCCGCCCGGCGTGTCGAACGGGAACTGCTCGGGGCGCACCAGGTTGCGGCGGCGCACCTCGGCCGGGTCGACGCCGGTCTCGGCCGCGAAGAGGTCCATCGCGCGCTCCACGGCGGCGGTCGCCTCCGGCCGCCCTGCGCCCCGGTAGGCGCCGATCGGCGTGGTGTTGGTGACGACGCAGCGGGCGGCGGAGTCGACCTTCGGGATGTCGTAGACGCCGCTGACCATGAACCGGGTGAACAGCGGCAGGAACGCGCCCATCCGCGGGTAGGCGCCGACGTCCTGGACGATCTCCAGCCGGTAGGCCAGCACGGTGCCGTCGCGGCGGCCGCCGATGGTCACCACCTGCCGTTGCGCGCGGCCGTGGGTCATCGCGACCAGGTTCTCGCTGCGGCTCTCCACCCACTTCACCGGGCGGCCGGCACGCTTGGCCAGGAACGCCAGCAGCGCGGCCTCCTGCTCGACGCCGATCTTGGCGCCGAAGCCGCCGCCGACGTCGGGCGTGATCACCCGGATCCGCTCCTGCGGCAGCCCCAGGTTCGCCATCAGCTCGTCGCGGCAGCTCTGCGCGTTCTGGTTGGACAGCCACAGGGTGACCTTGTCGCCGTCCCATGCGCAGGCGGCGGTGCGCACCTCCAGCGGCGCGGCGGCGAGGCGCTGGTTCTCGATCTGCTTGGTGACGACGACCTCGCAGCCGTCGAACAGCGAGTCGTCCAGCTCGCCGCTGGTGCCGGTGACGTTGGTGCCCGCCTCCGGGAACAGCAGGACGTCGTCGCGCAACGCGTCGGCGACGTCGACCACCGGGTCCAGCGGGTCGTAGTCGACGGAGACGAGTTCGGCGGCGTCCTCGCCCTGCGCGCGGGTCTCGGTGAGCACCACGGCCACCGGTTCGCCGACGTAGCGGACCGTGTCGCGGGCCAGGTGCGGTCGTTCCATCGCGGCAGGTGGGGGGCCGCTGACGCCCATCTGCGAAACGAACGGCGGGAGGTCGACGTCCGCGCCGGTGAACACGCCGGCCACGCCGGGCAGCTCGCGGGCCGCCGAGGTGTCGATCTCGGTGATCTTGGCGTGCGCCAGCGGGCTGCGCACGAAGGTGACGTGCAGTGCCCCGGCGAGTGCGGGATCTCGCAGGTCGTCCACGTAGGTGCCGCCGGCGGTGAGTAGGCGCGGGTCCTCGCGGCGCTCGACCCGGGTGCCGAGAATGCTCAATGGTGCCTCGCAGTCAACAGGATCAGAATCGGGAACCGACCAGTGAGTCTGGTGCGACGTCCCGCGCCGCACAAGACTTGCGGCCGTTTTCAGGCGTAGTCGCCAGTGCCTGCGGCTCGTCCCGTCACCTGGCGGACCGCCGCGGTGGCCGCCTCGCGGAGCAGGACCGCGTCGGAGCTCAGCGACGCCAGGTCGAAGCCCAGGTCATGCCAGCGTTGCACGGTTTGGGCGCTGTCACAATGGATGCCCGCCAGCACGCCGCTGCGTCGGCAACTGTCCAAAATGGAGCGGACGAGCTGCTCGTGCTCGGCCTCGCGGACCGCGAGTACGGGCGCCATCCCGTGGCCGAGGGCGAGATCGGACGGGCCGATGTAGGCCGCGTCGATGCCCGGCGTGGACAGGATCTCGTCCGCGTTCCGCACGCCCTCGGGGGTCTCGATCATCGCGGCCAGCACGGTGCGCCGGTTGCCGGCCTCCGGCGTGTAGTCGTCGAGCTCGAACGCCGCCCGGATCGGCCCCCAGCTGCGCGAACCCATCGGCGGGTACTTCGCCGCCTCGACCGCGCGGCGGGCCTCCTCGGCGTTGTTGACCATCGGCACGATGATGCCGTGCGCACCGGCGTCGAGGGCCTTCATGATCTGGTCCGGCTGGTTCCACGGCACCCGCACGAAGGTCGGCGTCCCGGTGATCGCGAGCGCCTGCAGCATGGGGACCATCTGGTCGTAGCCGACGAGCCCGTGCTGGGTGTCGACGCACACCCAGTCGTATTCGCAGCGGCCCATCAGCTCGGCGGCGAACGGGCTGGGGATCGAGCACCAGCCGCCGACCGTCGGGCGACCGGCCTCCAGGGTTTCACGCAGCGTTGCCATCATGCTCCTTCGAACTCGATCGCCGACCGCGGCTTGCCGGCGTTCGGCGGGGGTCGTGCCGGGCCGGCGCCGCCCCGGCGTTGCGGGCGAAAACGGTGCTGGTCGAAGGGATTCGACGGTGCGTCGGGACGTCCGCGACTCTAGGACACATCTGATGTTTCGAGCAATACGCCGCGCGTGCTCCCGCGGTCGCTGACCGGCCAATACCTCGTCGAACAACCGATTTCACCGTAGTTCCCCGATCGAACGATCAACGTTGACGGCCCGGAACGTCTGATGTATCGGCTGCGGTGGCTCGTGAGTACTTTGGATCGCTATAGCGGACCAAAGTGCTCACGAGCGGCGCGGGCCGACCGATGTGGAGGGCGCGGATGGGGCGGAGCAACGACGCGATCGAGAAGATCCGCCAGCTCATCGCCGGCGGCGAGCTGAGCCCCGGCGCCCGGTTGCCGCGCGAACCGGACCTCGCCGCGCAGCTCGGGCTCTCCCGCAGCTCGATGCGGGAGGCCGTGACGGCGCTGGTGCACGCGCAGGTGCTCGACGTCCGGCGCGGCGACGGCACGTACGTGACGAGCCTGGAGCCGCACCGGCTGCTGGAGGGCATCGCCCACGCGGTCGAGCTCATGCAGGACGACACGCTGCCGGAGATCTTCGAGCTCCGCCGTCTGCTGGAGCCGCAGGCGACGGCGCTCGCCGCGGAGCGGATCACGCCGGAGCAGCTGGCGCGGCTGCGCGGACACCTCGACGCGATGCGCCGATCGGAGACGATCGAGGAGCTCATCACGCACGACGCCGAGTTCCACGCCTGCATCATGGCGGCCACCGGCAACCGGACGCTGACCTCGGTGGTCAACGGCCTGGCGGCGCGCGCCTTGCGGGCCCGGACCTGGAACGCCCTGAACATCGCCGACGCGCGCGAGCGGATCATGTCCCAGCACCAGGCGATCTACGAGGCGCTCGAAGCCGGTGACGCGGCGCTTGCCCTGTCCTGGGCGACGATCCACGTCACGGCGTCGGAGAAGGACCTCCTCCGCACCATCCCGCCCGCCGACCGGCGAGGCCCCGGATCCGCCTGAAAGCCACGCCCTAGAGGTCGTTTCACGATGTGCGTGCGCCGATTTCGCGCGAAACCAGCGTCCCTCGTGAGGCGGGGTGGGGGGTTGGGGGGGAATCGCCACCGCGGGGCCGCCGGCGCCCGGTGAAGGTACCGCGACCGAATCAACG